>JBHJIL010000018.1:0-91503 GCA_050043465.1 Leptolyngbyaceae cyanobacterium | reverse complement strand
TCAGGCGGTTCATCTGGTCTGGCTCGATGAGCATCCTCAGGTCTCTAACCTCTCGCCTGAACGACTGAAGATACTGAAATTTCTTGGCGCTCCCTGCCAGAAATATTATTTGATGTGCTGACTAACCTGCGGAATGTCCGTGCTAGGGTATGTAATGCCGATTGGACCAGATGCTAATTCCGTCAGCTGACCGGCTACGGTGCTTGTGATACGGGTGGTTCCGTTGTCATAGAGTTGGCCATTGAGATCGCATCTTCAGCAGATAGTAAGTCTGTGTTGTAGATCAACATATATAGCGAGCCATCCTGCATCCATTCCACTGAGGCTAATCCCCTAGCTTCTGAGGTATAGGCTTGAATACCGCTGCTGCCCAAGATGACAGGGGTTATGGGCGTTAGCCGGTTTTCCGGAGCTGGCCAGGCATTTGGCTTGGGTATGGTAATGATATTAAAGCCGATGCAACGTGTCGCTGCACATTCAGGCGTTGTATCAACATTTAGAACAAGAATATCAGGACGTGTTTGTTGAATAACGGGATACAGTTCGACATCAGTTGGAACAACTGCGGGTAGGCGCACAGTGAACGTTGAAGTAGGAAGCTCGTCAAGAATGGCCTCAAAAATAGGCGAAGGAGCCCCCAAAGCGGGCGCTGTTGCAAAAATATTAGTCACTCCTAGGCCTATGAGACCAAGTTTGAAAAGTTGATTACAAGCCGTTTTGTTTAAGGACATTATTGGTGTTCTTTTGAAAAGACCTTTTCAGCATGGCTTGCCAAATTCTGGCTTACATCCTCCAACTGGGTGTGACTTATCCTTAGATTTGTTTTCTGGGGCAGAATAAAGGCTCAATAATATGGTTTGGGAATGCGGTAATCTCATTTATTTTAGAATTGATTTTTTATGCCTAGGCTTTATGCGGCAATTACTAACCATGGCTTTGGCCATGCTACCCGTGCGGCATCGGTATTAGCGACATTGCAACAGCTCCGCCCAGATGTCGAGATCGTTTTGGCAACGACGGCACCGCAGTGGTTATTAGAGTCTTACTTATCCTCTGAGCGGATCATCTATCGACCAGTGAGCTTTGATATTGGTGTATTACAGAGCGATAGCCTGACGATGGATAAAGCGGCTACTCTGGAAAAACTCCAGTGGATTCGAACTCATCAGGACGAGATTCTCTCCCCAGAAATAGAGTTTGTTCAAACGACCGGTGTGGATCTGATTTTTGGCGATATTCCCCCGCTGCTGAACCAGTTGGCTCAGGAGGTCAAGGTTCCCTGCTGGATGATGAGTAATTTTGGCTGGGACTATATCTATCGGCCTTGGGGTGGGGCGTTTGAGGACATAGCTGATTGGATCGCGGACTGTTTTGCGGATTGCGATCGCATGTTTCGCCTGCCGTTCCATGACCCCATGGAAGCGTTTTCCAATATCACAGATGTTGGGCTAACCGGAGGCACGCCTAAACTTACTGCCCAAGCGCTCAGAGCGCGATACGGTCTTACTGTACCTGATGAGAGAACGGTGCTGCTGACGTTTGGTGGTTTGGGCTTAGCGCAAATTCCCTATCAAAAAGCGCTGCAGGACTATCCTGACTGGCAGTTTATTACCTTTGACCGTCAGGCACCGGATTTACCCAATTTGCTTAAGATAGAAGACCGCAAGCTGAGACCTGTGGATATGATGGTGGTGTGCGATCTCGTCGTCTCAAAACCTGGCTACAGCACATTTGCAGAGGCTTGTCTCCAAGACTGCGGAATCATTACTCTGCCTCGTCAGGGCTTTGCTGAAGCACAGCTGCTGCTCGATGGCATCCAGCGCCATGCTCACCACCAAATTATAGAGAGCCGTGATTTCTTTGACGGCGACTGGTCATTTTTGAAACAGCCACTCCAATCACCTAGCGGAGTAACCCTGGCTAAGAACGGTAATGATACAGTCGCCCATGCCATTAGCAACTATCTGACTCAAGCGGCCTCTGCAAGCGATTCAGATAGCTGAGTTCCAGTCAAGATAGCATGACTTAAGTCTGCTCCAGACAGGTCAGTTTGACGCAGATCTACCTGGCTGAGATTGGCATGCCTCAGATTAGCATTGATAAAACAAGCACCCCGCAGCCGAGCACGACTTAAATCAGCTCCACTTAAATTAGCCTTCTGAAAATTCACATTTTCCAGATTGGCTTCGCTAAAGACCGCGTTACGACAGTCTGCTTTCTTCATGGAGCTGTCTTGGAGCTGCGCCTGATGGAGCGTTGTGTTTACCAGACTTGCTCCCGTTAGAATGCTGTTTCGCAGACAGGCTTGGCTGAGGTTCGCCTGGTTAAAAATTGCCAGTTTCAAACTAGCCATCGTGAAATCGGCTGCGCTGAGCCATGCTCCTGTCAAAATTGCTCGGTCTAGGATTGCCCGAGCAAAGCTGCTCTGAAAGCCTTGGATATCTTCTAATATCGCCTGGGTAAGATTGGCTTCACGAAAATCAGCTGAGGTCAGAGTTGCCTTACGAAAATTGGTCTGTCTCAGGTCGGCGGTATAAAAAAGGCTACTGTCTAAGTCTGCATAGCTGAGATTGCAGTGGTTCATTTGAGCCATACAGCCGTCTACTTTGCCCAAAGATGCCTCGCAAAAATTGCCATTAGTTAAGATGGCTTCTCGTAAATTACTGCCGTGTAAGTCTGCCATAGCAAAATTGGCCTGCCTGGCTTGGACCCTAATAAAACTCGCCTCTCTCAAGTTCGCTTCCCGCATATCTACACCTTCAAGATCGGCCTCGTCGAGCCTGACCTGAGAGAGATTAGCGGTGTAAAAACTAGCATGAGCCAGGTTCGCCTGAAACAAATTGGCTCCAGAGAAATTACTGATGCAGCTATCAATACAGCTGAGGTTAATTCTTGGTAGTTCTGCTCGAATTAACAGTACTTCTCTTAGATTAGGGCTCTCAGCCGCATCGTGCAGACGTCGCCAGTGATTCCATGCAGCAACTCCTTGCATGATGACAATAATGGGGCTCGAAGGCAGCATGCAGACGTATAAATCAGTGGTGAATGACTCAATTTGAGTCTAAAAAAGCACATCCTATGGCTATGTTCAAGATTCCCGACAACCGTAGTAACACAACGCTGCTCCATCAAAAATTAAGCAGATATTCCGTAAACATTGTCCTCCCTTGGTAAAGTCCTGTTCTATGCTGAAAGGCGTTACGCGCTCTAGTTCAGGGGACATGACCATGCCTTCTACCACGTCACTCTCGATTCATTACCAAACTGTACTAACACTGCAGACACGAGCTAAATCCTTACAGCGATTTACCATGCAGGTTCAGGATGCTGTCCGTGAATCTAGGGTCTGTACAGGGCTGTGTAGTCTGTTTTTACGCCACACCTCAGCGAGTCTGGTGATCCAGGAAAATGCAGATCCTGATGTCCTGTTGGATATGGAAACGTTTTTAGCTCAGCTGATCCCCGAAAATTATGACTATCGCCATAGTGCCGAAGGGCCTGACGATATGCCAGCTCATTTGCGGACGGCCCTAACCCACACGTCTGAGCAGATTCCCATTACGAATGGACGGCTGGCCCTTGGCACCTGGCAAGGAATTTATCTCTGGGAGCATCGCAGTCGCGGCCATCGTCGTGACGTAGTTGTACATATTACGGGAATCTAACGCTGCTAATATCAAGGACTAACATGATCCATAGCCAATCCAATTTTTAAGGAATACGACAGGCATGACCATTGATTTGGGGGGAACCCCAACACCACCACCGGGATTCCGTTCGGGATTTGTCGGGATTGTCGGGCGGCCCAACGTTGGCAAGTCCACATTGATGAATACGATGGTGGGTCAAAAGATTGCCATCACGTCGCCTGTCGCTCAAACAACGCGTAATCGTCTGCGCGGTGTGATGACGCTGCCCGACGCGCAGATTATTTTTGTGGATACTCCTGGTATTCATAAACCTCACCACGAATTGGGAAAAGTGCTAGTCAAAAACGCTCGCATTGCGATCAACTCAGTTGACGTCACACTTTTTGTTGTAGATGGCACCCATGCCATGGGTCGAGGCGATCTGTTTATTGCCGAGATACTGAAGCGTAGTGAAGTCCCGATTGTATTGGGTATTAATAAAGCCGATCTTCAGTCTGAGGCCAAGAGTGAGCTAATTGATATTAGCTATCAGGCATTGGCTAAGGAAAATAGTTGGCCTGTCTGCAAGTTTTCAGCTGTTACCGAAACAGGGCTAGATACCTTAAAAGCTTGCTTGACCGAGCGCTTGGAACCAGGTCCCTATTATTACCCGCCTGACTTGGTCACCGATCAGCCCGAGCGCTTTATTATGGGTGAGCTGATTCGAGAACAGGTATTGTTGCATACGCGTGAAGAAGTGCCTCACTCAGTCGCGGTCACCATCGAAACTGTTGAAGAGACGCCCAACATTACAAATGTGCTAGCAACGGTGTATGTAGAGCGCAAGTCTCAAAAAGGTATCCTCATTGGCAAGAAAGGCTCAATGATGAAAGCGATCAATACGGCTGCCCGTGAGCAAATGCAAAAATTGATCGCAGGAAAGGTCTATCTAGAAGTATTTGTTAAAGTGCAAGAACGGTGGCGACAGTCAAGAACCCACCTTGCAGAGCTAGGCTATCGCATCGAAGATTAGGAACATTCCCCCTACGAGTTAGGTTTAGCCAGGTTTCTAAACAGGGTGTACTGCGGTTCAAACAACAGCTTTACTGTACCCGTCGGACCGTTACGATGCTTAGCGATAATCACTTCTGCCAGACCGCGATCGGGCGTGTCTGGATCGTAATATTCTTCGCGATATAACATCATAATCAAATCTGCATCCTGCTCGATGCTGCCGCTTTCACGCAGATCGGACATCATCGGACGCTTGTTTGTTCTGGATTCTACGCCACGGCTGAGTTGTGATAAAGAGATAATTGGAACATTCAATTCTCGGGCGAGACCTTTGAGCGATCGCGTAATTTTAGAGAGTTCTTGCACGCGGTTATCGCTGCTACCCTCCATCAGCTGTAGGTAGTCAATTAAGATTAAACCCAGGGCACCACCGTTTTCGGCTTTCAAACGGCGGCACTTGGACCGCATCTCCGTAACAGAAATATTGGGAGTATCGTCGATAAAAATAGGGATCTGTGAAAGAGAGCTAATGGCATGGCCAAGAGGTTCCCACTCATGCTGACCAATGCGCCCAGTACGTAGCCGACCGCTTTCGATTCTTGCCTCTGCCGATAAGAGTCGATACACTAGCTGCTGTTTAGACATCTCCAAGCTGAAGATAGCAATCGGCTGTTTGTGACCACCAGCAATATTACGAGCAACGTTCAAAACAAAGGACGTTTTTCCCATTGCCGGACGTCCGGCGGCGATAATCAGGTCAGAACGCTGAAAACCCTGGGTCATGGCGTCTAGATCATAAAATCCGCAGGATAGACCCGGTAGCACCATTCCCATGGAGCGCTGTTCGATATCGTCAAAGGTTTCAGTTAGGATATCGGAAGTGGCCGTAAGTCCCTGCTGAGGTCGCTCTTGGGTGATGCCAAAGATTTTTTGTTCAGACTGATCGAGAACGGTTTCTATGGGGCTTTCTGTTTCGTAGCCCAGCTGAGCAATTTCGCCACCGATTTGGATGAGCTTGCGGCGAGTATATTTATCCATGACCAGCTTGGCATACTGGTCAATATTGGCGGCGCTGATGGTGCGGTCAAAAAGCTGGGCAAGACGGGATTGACCACCGGCTTTTTCGAGCAGGTTGTGATCTTTAAGCCAGGACGCCACAGTCATGAGGTCGGTGGGGTTGCCCTTGGCCTGAAGCTCAACGGCGGCCCGATAGATCTCCCGATGACCGCCAATGTAAAACGCATCGGGGATCAAAATTTCAGTGACGCGGCCAATCGCCTCTGGATCGAGCAAAATGCCGCCCAGGATCGCTTCTTCCGCGTCAATGTTCTGGGGCGGGAGACGATCAAAATCTGCCTGAAACTTACGTTCTTGAGCCATAACAACCTTCAGACAATACGTTGGGAGAGTTACATAGGAAGCCCCACCTGACAGGCTTTAGTTCATCTGTATTATACAATCCTATGCCTGCCCTACTTTAGTCTGACAGCTGGCAGTTTTTAGTTGGCTAAAATGTTTGTTACCTTTTAGCATTGGGCTTTTTTAGTGTTTAAAAAATCAAGAGCCCTGAAGTCACAGATCGACCTAGGGCTCTTATCAGACTAGTTTAGGCACGCCCTGTATATGCTGATCCTGGGGATAGTTTTATCCGTCCAGGACGGCCAAAAGCAATTTTAGCCCCATTCCCTGGAGCAGAAATCGCTAAACTTGCAGGGGTGATACCGATATAGCGCTGTAGTTTAAGCGACTCTTAGTCTTAGCTCGGCGGTTACTTCGCTGTGAAGCTTTACTAGTACGGTGTATTCACCCAGCTTGTTAATGGGTGGAACTTCGATATCACGCTTATCGATATCTTTACCGGTATTGGTCTTGATCAGCTCGGCTACTTCATCAGCGGTGACGGTACCAAAGATAGCGTCGTTTTCACCGACTTCTTTTTTGATAGTGAATAGACCGATGGTTGCGATCGCAGTTTTCATGGCTTCCGCATCTTGCCTAATTTGCTCAAGACGCTGACGCTCTGCTTCACGACGGCGCTCTACCTGCTTGAGCACACCGGGAGTTGCCCGATGGCCTAAACCGCGAGGTATCAAATAATTACGTGCATAGCCAGGTGCGACATCGACGAGATCGCCCGCGTTACCCAGCTTGCTAATATCTTGACTTAGAACTAACTGAACCCGTTTTGCCATAATAATTCCGCTCAGGCCCAGATAAATCGCGCTTTTGTACACGGTTTGAAACAACTTCCAGCATTTGAGCGCATGAAGTCGGCAACCATGCAAACGGTTTATGTGGCCCAGTCTCCCTCTTTGACCCGTAATAAAACTAGTGCAGTCTAACATTCTATAGACTCAGGCCCATTCGAGGCAAATTTAAATCAATACGGTGACTGAGGCCTTAGTTATGAGCCATTGTGAACACGATCGGTTATCGAATCACCCAACTGGGGGAGACGGCCGGGTGTGGTGGTTTCTAGATTGCCACAACTAGTCTGTAGAAGCGTTGATCAGCTGTGTGTCAACCCGACTAGTTTTGGAGAATCAATGTATGAATACCTATCAGCATAGAACTCAGTTTGTCTGTCGATTGATAGTGGAAGGGATGGTAGCCGTTGCTGGTCTGGGCATGCTAACCACACTGCCAGTAGCAGCCTATGAGCCAGCGCCACCCTGGCAGGTCGCACAAGGTGCGTTGTATGCATCGTCATCAGGGCGGTTTGCGATCGCGTTTCCCACACCTCCTGAGGTCACCAGCGAAGATGACGACATCGAAGGTGAGCCGATTGCAATTCACACGTACCAATCACTGACAGCGGCCAGTCAATACATGGTGGCCTACGCCGATCTGCCCACTGGTTTTTTAGAGCAAGGAGAGCAGGGGGCGCTCGATCAGCTGCGCGACTACGTCTTTGATGACATCGATCTCGATGCGCTGGTAGGCTCCGAAATTAACGTGCAGCTCAGCAATCATCCAGGACGACGCTACCGCTACAGTAACGACGATGCCACCATTGATCTACGTTTGTATCTAGTAGATGAGCGAGCATATTTACTAATAGCTGCCGACCAAAATAAGACTGACGTTGATCGTTTTATTAGCTCGTTTGTGCTGCGATAGAAACCTCTGGGTCGATGATCCTCGGGATGATTTTATTGGTCATAGTCAGGATATTGGCAAGTTTTACAGCTCGTTTCATTCCCAAAGTCGGCAACAGCGAAACCTTTCAAACATGTATCAACTATGTTGAATCGCTTCACAGCTTGGTGGCATACCTACTTTATATCGCCTGCTCCGTCACCCAACGTGTTAGGCGTCTATCAACAGTGGCGGCATCAGTTTCTTTATCAGCGGCTCAGACTGTTGATTTGGTTACTTGCCTTTGTACTGGCTGCGATCACCGTGTTTGAGCTGTGGCTGTGGCGGGTTAAACCCGAGGACGTTGGCGTCGATAACTTTGTCATCAACGGCATCGTTGGACTAGCGTTTGCACTCGGTTTAAGGCTACAAACGCATGCTTGGGGACGACGGTACCAAGGTGTCATCTTTTGGCTGGTATCGGCGACCGTTAACCTGACGTTGTTGGTGGCTGGAGTGTGGGCAGGCAACATTGGTGATGCTGAGATGACAATCTGGTCCATGGTATTTCTGGCGCAGTCAACGTTAGTGCCTGTGCGGTGGAAGCTGCATTTGCGCTCTCATCTAACGCTGCTGGTTCCGCTCGCTGCTGTCGTCACCGTTGCCTTTTTTACAGTCGAGAGTACAACCGAACGCTCGGATGTGCTTTTTGGTACGATTGCCGCCTATATCTACCTGGTGTGGGTCTGTATTGTGGCTAATCTGGGCGTATACCTCTACGAGCGGCTGCGCTATCAGGAGTTTGAGGCTCGCCAAGAAGTGCAAACCTTTTTGCATGCGGTGTCCCACGATTTACGCAACCCTGTAACGGGGACTCAGCTTCTGATTAAAAGCTTGTTGGATCACTCAGAAGAGACGGTGACCATGCCTAGGGCTGTACTCGAACAAATGCAGCGCAGTGGAGAGCGGCAGCTGGTCCTGATCAACAGTCTTTTAGAAGCCCATAACAACAATCTTAAAGGTCTCACGCTGCAGCGTCAGAATGTAAATCTATTCACGCTAGTTGAGGCGGTCTGTCATGAGCTGGCTCCCCAGCTGACTGAGGCAAAGATTGTTCTACATAATCAAATCTCGCCCGAACTACCCACGATAGCTGGTGACGGTACGCAGCTTTGGAGAGTATTTCACAACCTGATTGTGAATGCACTGAACCATAATCCACCTGGCATCGCGATTTGGGTGAATGCGTCAGAGCTATTGTCTGCCGCATCTGCGACCAAGCCTTACATACGATGCACTGTGCGAGATAACGGAGTGGGCATGACGTCTGAGCAATGTGTTCAGCTATTTAATCTGTATTCTCATGGACATCGGCGGCGGCATTTGAGTATAGGGTTAGGGCTACATATCGCTCAGCAAATTATCCACGCCCATGGCGGTACCTTGGGCGTCGAATCCGAGGTCAACCGGGGCAGTATCTTTTGGCTGACGCTACCCCTGGTCAGCCCATCCCTGCCGCACCGCTAACTGCTTGCATCCGGTGATTGATCAGAAAATTGCCATGGTGGAAATAGATAGTTTTAACAATGGGGATGCGATCGCACATGCTCCCGTCGCCTGACTTTACCCAATCAGATTATCCAGCTGATGCGATCTAAAACATATCTTTCATCCCGCGAATCCGACCAAAGACGCGTGCAGGTTCTTGCAGCTTGGCGGCAGCCTGCAAAGCTGGCTGGTCCCAGCGTAAAAAGGGATTGGTCTTTTTCTCAAGGCCAAGCAGCGAGGGGACGGTGGCTGCTTGACGCTGTCGGGCTGCTTTTACTTGGGTGTAGCGTGTCTGCAGCTCTGGATTTTGCCCATCTACCGTTACCGCAAATTTAAGATTGCTCAGGGTATATTCGTGAGCGCACCAAACCCTGGTGTTATCCGGCAGTTCTCGGAGTTTGCTCAGAGAATCCACCATTTGTGCGGGTGTCCCTTCAAACAGCCGTCCGCAGCCGCCTGCAAATAGAGTATCTCCGCAAAATAGCTCTCCAGGCTCGCCCGCCTCAGCTGAAGGAAAGTAATAGGCAATATGACCGCGCGTATGTCCAGGCACAAAGAATATCTGAGCGGTTCGTCCACCGAACGCTACAGTATCGCCTTCATTAAGAAAGACTTGCTGACCTGGAATCCGGCCCTGGTCGGTTTCACTAGCGTAGACAACGGTGCTGGGAAACTTAGCCAGCAGCTGGCGATTGCCTCCCACATGGTCTCCATGATGATGGGTATTAAAAATTGTCGTCAGTTCCGCTCCCAATTCTTTTAGCTTAGCCAGGACAGGCTGTGCTTCGGTTGGGTCAACGACTGCTGCTGACGTTCCATCCTGGAGTAAAAAGATGTAGTTATCCGACCAGGCTTCAAGACGATGGATCTGCATGTTGGACACCTCGATACATTCCAAAAATAGAGTCCTAATACAAGATCATAGTCAGAAAAGAGGAGGGTCAGCGAGTGGAACCGTTATTTGAAGAGTTGGGATGGTGCTAAACAGCGACGGATTATCCGAATCAATCAAGCTTTTGGCAGGGCGAGTGCTGTCCGGACAGGAGCAGGCCCAGCCCCCAGCCTAAAAGCGGGTAGATTGCCCAGGTGATGGAGCCGGAGAGCATAAAGTTTAAAATTAGTAAAAAGCCATTAACCACAGCATACGTTCGCAGCTGCTGTCGGAAAGCCTGTTGTTTTGAATGCTGGGATGCATTGGGCGGAGCAGACGGAGATGCTTGAGAGGTTTGTTCAGCCCACATCAGAGCCGTAGAGGAGATGCCAAGGTCGTTCGCCATGTCCTCTAGTTGAGAGTGTGAGAACCCCTCCTGCTGATCTTGTCCGAGCGCTTGGGTTAAAATCAGCTGCACTTCTTCGGTAGAGTAACGCCTTTCCATGGCTAGAGCCTCCTAAATCTGGCATATTCAATATGTTTACGCCGTAAACTTAAGAGTAATTGATTATGTTTTCGATGTCAATATCGCATTTTCCTCGCTATGAATAGTGCATTTGTTGAATGACAGTTGTTGCATAAGAAAATAAATGACATGTCTTCAACAACATTGTTCTCTAGCCTTGCAGCTGCTTCCCGTAAAAACAGACATGAAGAGTACCCAGCTGGGTAATGGCATTAGCTGCTGCTCTTTCTAGAGTAGATGTATCGAAAGAAACAATATTGCTTAAAAGCGGCTAGGTCCTGCGTGGGATGGGTCGTCTATAAGAATCTTGTTTTTATATCTGCTTGTGTCATCTAACTATCTCTTCAAGGACCGCAATCATGGCGAACAAAGAACCTGGAAAGCTTATTCTAAAAGTATTCGACGATCTGATTAGTCGAGTCAAGTCAACAAGACCTATTCAGTCAGATGGTACACCCCTGGCGACTGGTTTTGTTTATTCTCAACTGGTGTTGGGACGTATGGTTGACCCCAGAGACTATCTGAATCCGTGGTCTCCAATCGGTGGAACAACACTACAAGAGTCTGTTGAAGCGGGCGATCTGCCCACTGATGCAACTGATGAAGATCGGGCTTCGGCTGCTATCGAGAAGGTGCAGCGGGCATTGCAGGCTGCCTATAAGACTTCGCAGCTGGCTGACAGTATGATCATGGTGACCGATGATGATACCTATCTCTCCTATCCGGCTGAGCGTAAGGTGAGTTTTGCCTATGAAGGCATTATCAATGGGATGCAGCCTCTGCCTGCGCCACCGGTGTCAGATGAAATTAAAGAACAGATCAACGAAGCTTATAAAGTCTTGTATGAGCTAGAAGAGGATGATAACGGTGACTTAGCCAAAGATGACGAAGGCTATTATATCTCTACTGGCTATGAGACCCGACTGTATGAGAGCTACATTGAGAACGCCGATGAGTATGCCGATGCTAAGTTTGAATACTCTCAGGCTAAGCAAGCAGCACTATCGGATCCGATCAAGGCTGAAAACTGGCCCATGGACTCTCTTTACTATCAGCGTAAAGTAGACCAGGCTTGGGACCGTCTCAAGACCTCGGGGTCAGAGCGAATTGAGAAAGCGCTAGATACCATTAAGTCTGTTGGTGTGAGTATGCAGGCCCGTATGGTGGCAAAGGCTCGTCAGGTTTATGACGCTTGGAACTTGGGTTTAGCTGGCGTTCCTGTGACTGTTCCTTATTCTTATATTGAGCCTTCAGGCTGGTGCGATACCGGTCGTAGCCCTCGCGGTTGGCAAAAGCTGAAAGTCACATCCAAAGAGTACAACCGTCATTCTCTAAGCCATAGTGCGAGTAACTTTGAGCGTCACTGGGAAAGCCATGCATCGTCTAAGCAAGGAAGCGGTAAAGTCAGCTTTGGCTTTAGTTTCTTTAATCGCGGTAGCGCGAAAGCGGGTGGCGGCAGCAGTTCGTCTAGTAGTGAGTATGAGTTCTCGTCTGATTCACAGTCGGGCTATAAATTCCAGAATGATGCCAAGAATCTTGAAATCGAGATCGAGTACGGAATTTGTACGATTCATCGTCCGTGGCTGATGGGGGATTTGTTCTACATGCGTAACTGGTACCTGGTGAACAATCCTGAGCATGCCATCAGCGATGGCGGCGTTGACAGTCAGGTAAAAGCTGGCGACCCGCTGCTGCCAATGATACCCCGTCAGTTCTTGGCGATTCGTAATGTCAAGATTCGGTCTACTGACTGGAGCAGTGATGGCAAAGTGCTTTCAAAAATGCATAGCGAAGCTCAAGGGCGTCGTAGTAGCAAGCGTAAGTTTGTTAGTGGCGGTGCAGGCTTCTCTATTGGACCTATTGCTGTCGGTGGGGGTGGCTCTAGCTCTAAGAGCGATTCTGAAACAGACCAGAGTGGTGGCTCAAGTGCAAGCACCCGTCGTGACTTTGGCTGGCGCTTTGATGGTGAGGAACTTGAAATTAAAGGAACTCAGATTATTGCCTGGCTAAGTGAGGTGGTGCCTGCTTGTGCGCCTTTGGCGGACCCTGGCTTAGAAGAAGATAGTTAGACCGTCGGGTTAGGTAAAAGGGGACCTTTGGAGACTATCATCCAAGGTCCTTTGACCCTCGGCATTGCTGACCCTTGATGTGGTTTTGACTGCTAAAGGGCAGTGACTGCAGAGCGGTCTATTTGCAGAATTTGCGATCGCAAATCCTTTTTATGTTTTTATTTTCTCCTATATTTTCTTGCAGCGAGGTATAACCCATGGCTACAAGCCTAGATGAATTGCTAGAAGCGGTTTATCAGCATTTTCTCGATCTGTATCAACAATCGGATGAAACACCGGCTAAAGATATCTTTCTGGCTTTTGAACCCATTGGCCGCATCGTTGATATCGATAGCTATAAGCTGACCTCTGCGAGTCAGACATTTTCTTCAGCAAAGGCCACAGAAGAGCTAACGGAGTTGACCGATGATATTCCGTTGATCAATGCTGATATGTTTCACCGTACGGATAAGTCCATTGAAGAAATGTATGGCACATTTATCCTGCAAGGAGCAACGCCTGGCACAGCCGATCAAGGAGAGATTAATTTATTCAACCATGTAAAAGCAGCTTCGCAGCAGAAGTTTGAAGATATGAAGCTGGGCAAGCTGGGACAGCATGGCGTTCAGTATCGACCAGCCTATGCCGATCCGCAAGATTGGTACGATCCTGGTCAAGCTGATAATTGGACCCGCTATACCTACAAGATGGAGAGTCAGCAGTCGTCGTCATCGGGTAAGCCACCAAAGCGACCTGCAAAGAAAACTCCCAATGTTGTTCTTAGACCTCAGATTTCGCGATGGCAGTGGCATGTGTTGCCAAAGGATCTGTTGCCTGTGCTAACCCGGCCTCAGCTGATGAAGCAGGTATCTGTCTCGCCTCAGGTGCTTAAGCAAGTATCTACAGTTAGGCCCCAGCAGGCAGCAACTGTTGCACCAAAATCATTTCAACGACAGATTGGACGACTGCAGCAGCCGGTGGTGCGATCGCAGCCCGCCAATATTTCAACCGCCTTTAATCGCACTCACTCAGAAAGGCTAGTTTCCAAAGCGGTGCTTTCAGAAGTCGCTGCGCATCAGCTCAGTATCAATGCCACAACGGGTCTAAGAGTTCAACAACAGGTGGCACAACCTGTGCTGGCTCCTGCTGTACTAGACAGTATTCGTCAGCAAATAAAGCAGCCTCAGATGGTTGAAACGAATGCTAGTGAAGCATTACAAGCTTCGGTAGCCGCTGCCCTGTTGGATAGCTCCTACAGCAAGACCGTGGTTTCCAAACAGCTAACGGTCTCTTTTGAGTATTGTATTGTGCAAGTGGATCGGCCCTGGCTTTCGATGTCGCTGCTGCATACAAAGGGCTGGTATATACCTGGCTACGCTGCGGGCGAATTTTCTAACGGAACAGTTAGCAATAGCGGTCTGTTTCCAGCGTTGCCAATCGCTTTTATTCTAGTGCGGGAGCTAGAAATTTCTGGATGGAGCAATGCCGAGTACGAGCATGTTAAAGATTCCATAGCCCTGGGACCTTTCTCACTGCTTGACAGAAAGCTTAGCAAGACTAGCCTAACGTGGAGTGGTATGCAGGTCATCGGCTGGATTTCTCAGGTGATGCCTCTGATGCCACCACTGTCTGCTCCAAATGTGGACTGATGGTCTAGGCCATTTAGGGAGTTGATATTGTTGCCTAGAAAAATCTGGAAAATGAATGTCTGGATATGAATGGCTAATTAGTTCTATGGGAATTCTCTGCAATACCGATAGGTTGTGAACGCCCGTATCCTGACAGCAAAAATTGATGATTGAGTCAGTCCGATTGTCTGCCCATCGCTCCCTCTTTAAAAGCCGGAGGTATTGGAGTTTTTTCTTGGGTCTTCTTAGCTCGCTAAGTCTTGTTGCGATCGCTGATGGTGCTACCCGGTCTTTGAGTGCTAGAGAAGCATTTCAAGATAAAGCAGCCATAGACACTGGACAAGCCGATACTCCAGAATCAGCGCCATTGAGCCCGTCTGAACGGCAGGTACTGTTGGGTTTGCTAGAGGCTGTTTTACAATCGGCTGACTCTATGAGCGATCCATGGGAAAAGATCTACCCTTTGGTGAGTACGGCTGCCGCTTATCAAGCTGTAGGCGAGACAGCAACAGCCGCCAAGATTTTAGAGACTTTGAACGCTATTCCAGTCGCTGACGCAGAAGCATGGGCATATCTGTGGACGGATATGGCCAGCGTTTACATCGATATCGGGCAAACCCAGGCGGCGTCAGACTTATTAGATAAGATGCTACAGGTTGCTGTTGAGCTAGAGAATGAGACTCGATATTTTCTACTGAGTGCGATCGCAAACCAGGCTGGAAATTTAGACCGTCAGACCGGTGAGCAACTGCTGCTGGCCGTCTTGGCGGAACTACCCAAACTACAAGTGCGCGCATATCAGTCTCGCTTACTAAACGATGTAGTAGCTGCACTGGAGTCATGGTCGGATAGCGAGAACCATAAGGCAAAGGTGCTCACTGCAGCCGTACAAGCAGCTCAGGCATCATCCATCGATGAAGAAATCATCCCTCGACCCGCGTCAGAGGCCTTGGTTGCGATCGCCCGGTTTGCCTCTAGCGATGCGGCCGTGCCCATATTAGAAAGCCTGGCAGAATTCATCCAGCAGACATCTGACGACACGACTAAGATGGATGTCTTGAATCAGATCGCCCTTAGCTATGGCACCATAGGACGGCCTCAGCAGGGCTTAGACACCCTGGCCCTCAGCTTAGAAACGGTTCGAAATCAGCCTCTGGGATACTGGCACGTAAGAGGACTGTATGCTGCTGCTGCTACTGCCGATGGGTTGGGGGCTGACGGGTTACAAACAGAGCTTTTAACCCAGGCAAATCAGCAGATCGTCAGGATGGCGGGCAGTTCTCCAGACAGCGGGGGGCTCAGCGTATCAACCTTTGAAGCGATGGCTGATGCTACGGTTCGCTTTCATGACCCTCAGCAAACGCTGGATGCGTTGATGACAACTATTGACCTGACTCAGCAGCTGTCGCCATTTTTTCAACCCTATGCGCTACGAAGTTTGGTCAGAACTGCCCTTGAATTAGAGAATGGTCAGCAGGCGATTATGGCCGTAATTGAGCAGGCCGCCAAGCTAGATGATAGCCTTGAAAAAGCCGAGCTTTTGGGCGATATTGCAGAGCTGACGACGCAGCTAAACAACAATCAAATAGCCCGCATGAGTCTACAGCGGATCGTTGCTGTCGGTGGAGCGATGGAAGAGTTTCAGAGTCTGGTATTTGAGAAAGCCTTTGAAATAATTGGCCCATGGGAGGATACTCAGCGTGCTGCTGTCTTGTCTATGCTGCAAGGGTCGATTGATGTTGGTGATCCGCTAGCGCAGGTTGAGCTGCTGTCACAGCTGGCTCTAGAATATGCGGTTATAGGCGACGACGATCGATCGTTAGCGATGCTGCAGCGGGTGCTACCTGTGCTGCCGAGACTTCCTGAAAGATGGACAGAGTATGAGATTGATATTGTTGCTAGCAACGTTGCCCAGACTGCAGTGCGGCTCAAAGATCAAGCTCAGGGAGAAGAGATTGTAGTAAATGCGATCGCAGCCCTTAATACTCTTCCCAACCAGACCCATAGGGCGAGAGCGCTCAGTACGGTTGCGGATGCCCTATTAGTTTGGGAGGCACCGACCGCGCATATTCTAGATAGGCTAGTAGCAAACTCTGAAGCTCTCACTGACCCTGTTGCAAAAGCTCGAATACTCCAGTCCACAGCAGCTGTGTATGCACAGCTATCGGTAAAAGACAGCCGTCAAACAGCCCTATCGCTCTTAGAAATGGTGACACCACAGCTGAACGATCCGTCTTCTGATGTAACGGACTTAATTAGTGATACAGCGTTGACCTATGGCCAGCTAGGGGCTGATACTCAAGCCATGATGCTGCTAGAGCAGCTTTACCCAGACGAGTTTCAATCACCAGACGACTTTTATCAGCTATTCAAAATCGCCGAGACAGCGATTGTTCTCGATGCACTGCCCGTGGCTACAGATGCTTTAGGACACATGGTTCAGGTTGCCAGCGCTTGGGACCGCGAACAAACGTTAGAGCTAATGGAAGGCTTTCCACCGGGCGCTCTAGAGTTTAATTATGGAAACGACCCAGAGCAGCAGCTGGAGCGTCTGCTGAATCAGACTAAAGCAAATATTCTTGTGGGTACGCTAGAGGTTATCTTTGAGCTGTCGTCTAACGAGTCTGACATTTTTAGTGGAGAAGAATTTTTAGACTCTGCGCTATACAGAGAATTAGACCCAGTGCTAGCTAATGTGATGGCAGCGGCTGACTCACTCACGATTCCCGACGAACAGTTTTATGTATTGAGGGCGGTTGCAAGCGCCGGTCTGCGGATACAAAATTTTGCAAAAGCCTCGTCAGCGATGGCACTTGCTATTGAAACTATCAGTGATACCAGCGATCAGCTCAGTTTTCAGGCAATGGACTTTTTGTTAGAAAAGCTGCCTCAGGATGATATTGCAACAACAGCTACGCTGTTAACGCTGACGGTTGAGCAAATGCAAACGGTATCCGAGAACAATAAATCTATCGCGCTAAGCGCCATTAGCGAACACATTGTAGAGATAGGCCAGGCTGATAAGATGCTTCTTTCAGCGGTGACCTATGGGGAATAGCTGTGTAGTTTGAAGTAGGAAGCCAGACGTTGGGCAATACGCTGCCGATTGCTGGCAACGGTGGGCAGAAGTGTTGTCGGGCGCTTGCTAATGAGCGACTGATAGTCAATTGGAACTACGGGGGTGATTTGCAAGAAATCAAAGATTTGTTCAAATGTGGCTTGAGGCTGCGCGCATAGATCTTCAAAACGTATGGAGGTGTAGGCAGACTCCGGTAGACGATCGATGTTGTTGACAAAATAATCGGTAGTTTCTTCCGCCTGCTGAAGGACTTTATTGAGGCCAATGTTGAAGCGTGGAAAGTACATTAGCCGGTACATTAGCCGAAAGAGAGGATTTTTGAAAATCCTGTTGTATTTTTGGGAGACAAGACCTGTGTAGGCATTCCACCCTGACAGTACCTGCTCGATGAGCTTCAATTTTGAGCTAATGACATTGACCGGATTGCGATGGATAAAGATAAAACGAGCGTTAGGTATGGCCTGATGAATATAGAGAAAATGAGGATAGCACCAGGGATTTTTGAGCAGCAGCGGCTTCTGGGGGGCAGAGGTACTCTGTACCTTGCGGCAGATTTCTAGAAACTTCGGCAGACTTTTCTCGCTGAGGTAGAGCTGGTCAATGGTGTTGCGTAGGATGAAGCCATATTCCTCAGGAAGATCGGGTGAAACAGGAACGGCGTCGAATTCGCGATCGCAAATTCCTAATCGCTCAAACTCAGTCTGTAGCGCCTGCATTTTCTCAGCTTCAATATTGTTGGTGTAGTTATATAGAATCTCGTCATATTTAATGATGTGATATGCCTTGACCACGCTGAAGCATTGTGTAGACGCTAAGGTCTGATACAGCAGCGTGGTTCCTGAGCGCGCATCGCCTAGAATAAAAATTGGCTGAACATCAATGTCTTTAAGCTGTTCTAGATAGGGCTGATCGAGAGATTCCATAGGCTTGTTCCGCAACAGTATCAGGCTATGTAAAAATCTTATTTGCAGCGGTCAGATCAAACACCTTTAAAGGTGACTGACTCGCTCATTTCTTTATCACTGGGTTTTTGGGAAGGGCGAATCAAATTTAGGCGCTGTACTCCAATTTGATTGAGTGCAATGCCGCCCAAGATTACGATACCGCCGATATACTGACCCACCGTGGGTACCTCACCGAGCAGTAAAAACGCAGAGAGAATTCCTACAATGTGATTAAATGCGGTGGCAAATGAAACTTCGCTAGCGGTACTTTGCTTGAGACCGCTAAACCAAAATGTTTGACCCGCCACTACGATAATAGCCGCATAGAATAGCATCCACTGCCATAGAAACCGCGACCCCACATCCATAAAGTGTTCAGGACCGTAGAGAATGAGAGTGGCAACAAAAAAGAAGACGGTTCCGACAAACATTCTAAAGACGCTAAACACACCGAGAGGAATATCGCGCAGGCTGATTTTACTAACAAGATTGGCAATGGCTTTAATGACAGCTGCAATCAGGGTAAATACAATGCCGCGTCCGACGGCAGTTCCCATGGAGAGCATGTCAGTACCCGGCGGCTGGATCAAAACCGTTAGGGCCACACCAACAAAAGAGACAACGGCCCCTGCAACCACCCATTTATTGACGCGATCTCCCAAAATCCAGACCGATAGGGCCAGGACTAGCGGTGTGTCAACCTGACTGATAAGAATCACATTGTTGACCGGGGTAATGGCGAGGGCTGTAAAAATTAGCGTGGGTACAATGGCTGCTCCCAAAACAGCAACAATCGTCATGGAAAACCAGTCGCGCCATTCAATTTTTTGTAAGACCGGTTTTCGCCACTCGCGCTGATAAATAATGGCCAACAGAATCAGAGCGCACAGATTTCCGACAAACAGCACATTACAAAACGAAATCGGATTGCGCTGTCCGTCAATCAGATTCAGTTCGCCCAGTTCGGTGAGCTTGCGGGTAACGGCGTTGGCGGCTCCAAAGATTACGATCGCAAGCAGCAGATAAACCCTACCAGAGGGCTGAAAGCCTGATTTATGCTTCATCTTCATCGATAGATTTTTAGCTCTGGTTTAGGTAAACAGCGATCTCTGGAATAGCGGTCAAACCAGCCAGCGCTGCTGAGGTTGAATAACTAGAACAACATTAACGCCCCGGCTAGCTGATGCAGCGTTTCTTTACGTATCTAACGGCTCAGATTGCTGTTCATTCTATAGGACCTATCTGATTTGGCAAGCTCCGCGTCATCAGATGATGTAGCCCGTTTTGGTCAAGCACCGGCTGTTTATTTTCCCGAACGATTGCAGGCTGCATTGCTTGAGAACTCTGAGAATGGTAAAAATAGCACCCATGGGCCGTACTTGTCCGCTGACTGACGACATGGCCCTGCTAGCGTGTCGGAGATCTTCTATGTCGGTTCAATTCTTAGGTAAGCGTTCCAGGTTCAGACCCTTGCGATCGCTAGGCTACTACCTGGGTATTTTTAGCCTCTGTCTTGTTCTAGCGGTCGCCTGTGGCGGCGGTGATAACAGCGGCGAGCAGGGAGTCGCTACACCCTCGAACGGGCGGGTGTCTGTCGGCACTACGCTGAGCGCACGGACGCTCGACCCGGCCGATGCCTATGAAATTTTTCCAGGCATTTTGCTATACAACCTTGGGGATCGCCTCTATACCTATGCCCCAGGCACGACTAACCTAGAGCCTCAGCTAGCTACCGCCATGCCTACCGTTAGCGAGGATAGTCTCACCTATACAATCCCTCTGCGTGAAGGTGTCACGCTCCATGACGGATCGGATTTTAATGCCGAGGTTATGGCCTTTTCCATTCAGCGATTTATGGACATTGGAGGACGACCTGCATTCTTACTATCGGAAAAAATTGAGTCAGTCGAGGCCACAGGAGACTATGAACTGACCGTTACGCTTAAGCAGCCGTTTGCGGCCTTCACAGCGCTGCTAACCTTTTGGGGTGTAACGCCGGTACCGCCAGAGACCTACACCATTGGCGATGCTCAGTTTAGACCTGAAGAATTTATCGGCTCTGGCCCCTATAAACTAGCGTCCTTTAGCAGCGACGTAATTAAGCTGGATGCTAACCCAGACTATTGGGGAGACACGCCTGATAACGAGGGGATTGATATCCAAATTTTTACCAGCCCCGCCAACCTTTACAACACATTTCGCTCTGGGGGGCTGGATGTAGCCTATCAAACCCTAGATCCCGACCAAATTGCTGCGCTGGAGCGCGAGGCTGACCAAGGTGGCTGGAATGTAATCGAGGCGGGATCAACGGTTGTTAACTACATGTCGCTCAATCAGAAAATTGCGCCCTTTGATGACTTAAATGTGCGCAAAGCCCTAGCGGCTATGGTTGACCGCAACTTAATTAACGAGCGAGCGTTTCAAGGTCAGGCAGAACCGCTCTATAGTCTGATTCCCAAGAGCTTTGATGTCCATGAACCGGTGTTTGAAACGGCTTACGGTGACGGTGATTACGAGAAAGCTAAAGGGTTTCTAGCCGACGCTGGCATTACTGAGGCCAATCCCCTTGAGTTTGAGATCTGGTATCCAACGGCCTCCACCACTCGCAGCGTTGTTGCCAGCACCCTCAAGGAAGCGATTGAATCAAATTTGCCGGGACTCGTTAACGTGCAGGTGAGTACGGCTGAGGCAGCTACGCTTTGGGAAAATGTCGAAAACGGTATTTATCCCAGTGTGCTATCCAACTGGTACCCAGATTATTTTGACCCAGATAACTTTGTGCAGCCCTTCTTGAGCTGTAGCGAGGGCTCTGTAGAAACACTCTGTGAGAAAGGAGCCACCCAGGGTAATGGCTCGTTTTACTACAGCGCTAAAACCAACGATTTATTAGTTCAGCAAAGTGCTGAACTAGACGAATCTGCACGCAGCGGCTTGTTTAAGGATCTGCAGCAGGCAATGGTGGAGGATGTGCCCTACATTCCTTTGTGGCAAAACAAGGACTATGTGTTTGCCGCCTCCGGAGTAGACGGTGTTGCCATTGAACCGAACCAGCAGTTTTTGCTCTGGCAGATTAGCAAATAAACCACCGGTAGGGGCGTTGCATGCAACGCCCCTACCGATAATTGGCGGAGAATATAAACAACAAACATGAGGACAATACATGGCATCTCGGGCTAATGCGCTGCGCTACTATGTGCTGTCGCGACTGATGCTGGCACCGTTAATGATCTGGACAATTACAACGGTGGTATTTTTGCTGATGCGAGCCACACCGGGCGATCCGGTGGATGCTCTCCTGGGACCCCGAGCACCTATTGAAGCAAAGGAGGCTTTGCGATCGCAGCTTGGTCTAGACAAACCCCTATTTTTGCAATACCTCGACTATTTAGGACACCTGCTCAGATTTGATTTGGGAAGTTCTATTGCCAGCCAGGGACAAACCGTCTGGCAGATTATTGGCGATCACTTTCCCGCTACGGTGGAACTCACCATCTGTGGCCTAGCCGTTGCGGCCTTTGTCGGTATCACAGTTGGCTCCATTGCCGCGTCGCGTCCCAATACGCCGATCGACGCGGGGGGACGGCTCTTTGGCATTTTGACCTATGCTACCCCCATGTATTGGTTTGGCATGATTTTGCAGCTTGTTTTTGCTGTGCAGCTAGGATGGTTTCCCATTGGTACCCGGTTTCCATTGATCCAAACCCCACCCGACGGACCCACGGGGCTGTATTTGCTAGATAGTCTGCTCCATGGCAATTTGTCCCAGTTTGGTACAGCCCTTTACCACCTGGCCTTACCCAGCCTCACGTTGGGCATTTTGATCAGCGGCGTATTTGAGCGCATGGTCCGGGTCAACCTCAAGCAGACCCTGCGGGCTGACTACGTTGAAGCCGCCCGCGCTCGAGGCATTTCCGAATTTCGCATCATCACCGTTCACGCCCTTAAGAATGCGCTAATTCCGGTGATCACGATTTTGGGTCTTACCTTTGCCTCTCTGCTGGGCGGCACCGTCCTGACCGAAGTGACCTTTTCCTGGCCTGGATTAGCCAATCGCTTTTTTGAAGCGATCTCAGAGCGCGATTATGAAGTCGTGCAGGGATTAATGACCTTCTTTGGCACCATTGTTGCCCTTGTCAGTATTGCCATTGATATTCTGAACGCCTACGTCGATCCAAGAATTCGATACTAGGGCGACCTGGATAGCATCTAGAGGCATCTGCGGCAGGGTATTGAAGTCAGGTCAGCCTGCGGGCGATAAGGCTACGACCGAACGCTACAGCTAAACCCTGAGGATGCTGGGCTATATAAAAATACAATGCAAATTATTAAATTTTGTAATATGATCTAGAAAAGACAGCAGCAGGAATTGCTGGTCTACTTACGTATTTTCTACCGGTTCATGGTTTCACCGCTCAATAGCAGAACGTCGCTACTCAACTTTGTTCGACGCTTTTGGATGGACAGCGCGCCTCGACTTCTGGCCTTAGGGCTAGGCGTTTCAATTAGCTTAGTAAATGTGCAGAGCCACCTACCTCAGACATCGTCGGTGTCCAGCTCGCCTGAACAGCATCAGCCGTCAATGAGAACTCATGAACCTGAGCAGCACCAGCCGTCTGTGCAAGCATCGTCTCTTCCGCTTCCAGCAGAGGAAAGCGCGCGCTTGCGTCGTCCCCGGGTAACTGGTGCAGTTATGACTAGCCATAGTCTAACTGCGGCCCATTTCTTTGGTAGTCGTTCTGTTGGTGAGCTTTCTGCAGAAGTAGGCAAATCCCAGCAGGGATAGCCGCGTGAGCTAAAAGTCGAGATGGTAACTTCATTGTTTGCGATCGCTAAACCGATTTGAGCCATGACTCTTCGGCGATATCAAAGCTATCTAGAGAAGGAGCAATGCCCTAATCTGTATGGCTGGAGCTATGATTAGTGAGGTCTTGGTCATAATTCGCATGCCTCCCAACGTTAGCGATAAAAATATGAGAATCTGGTGGCAGCTGATCTGCTGCTTAGCCGCTACAGGTACAGTTTTTTTATGGCCGATTGTGCCGGCCTTAGCTCAGTCTGAAGACTGTCGGTTCTTAGTATCCCCTCAAGAGTTCAATACTTTTGAGAGTGTCGATGACAGAATTGTGATTGGGCGAGTGAGCGATCGTCCGTATATTGTTCTATTAACCCACGATCTTCAAGAAAATCTGCCTGAGCTTAGGGCCTGCGTGCCAGATGCATTTTTGACCTCTTCAAGACTGGGGCGCTATGTACATATTGCCTCTTTCAACAACTATCGCGAGGCTAAAGAGCTATCTAATTTTATCAATGACTCTCTGGGTATCGATGTACGCATCATCCACGCTAGTCGTTTGGACCGATAATATCGGCTAAGGACTATCGGTGCTGAGTTAAGGGACAAACCTATCTGTGAAAATGCTACGTGTCAGCATTTTTCAGATAAAACCATCCCAAGGGGCAGCAACGCCTAAGAATTTAATAAGGTCCAAAAAATAATGCTAGAGAGACGTTCCATGGAGCATCTGGACGTCCAATAGTGAGCCTGATGAATTTTGTTTCCTAAGCTCAGAGCCCCTATTACCAAGTCTTTCGGTTAATTAGAATAGCGCTGTAAGCCTGTTGGGAAGAGAGTTTCGGCCAAATGGCCTGAATCCCCAAGCCATTGTAAGGACCGATAAGACTACTGTTGCAAAGCCGTGCCATGATGTCGATAATCTGTACACGGCATGTATGGAAGGGCCTTTAAAAATGATCGGGCTAAATCGTCACATACTACTATTTCGTCATTCGCGTCTGCGGCAGTTTGTACTGCTGGCCGTCTTAGCTGTCATGACTGTCGGACTGGTGTCTAAGACAGACGCTCGTCCGCTGACGGTTCGAGTTGACCGCTGGCTAGAAGTCCGTAACGTTAGCGGCACTGTGGATATCTGGCAAAATAATCAGTGGCGTCAGGCCCAATCTGGTCAGCGTTTAAGCTCAGTGGGGCACGGTATGCGTACCGGTGCAGGTTCCCTAGCTCGCCTGGCTGTCGATACTCAGGTGGGATTTATTGGTCTCTCTGAAAACACAGCGATTGCTATTACGCGGATGGAGACGACGGCAAGCGGCGGCAAAATCACTAACTTAGAGATTTCGCGCGGTCAGGCTCGTGTGTTTGTACGCCCTTTTACCAACCCCGAGTCCCAACTGGAGATACGGACGCCTGCTGGTGTGAATGGTGTTCGCGGTACAGAGTTTGGTGTTGCTATTCAACCGAGTGGTCGTTCCTCACTTGTGGTTGAAGAAGGTCGCGTAGATTCCTCTGCCCAGGGGCAGTCAGTCCCGGTGAATGAGGGATTTCAGAACTTTACGGTTCCTGGAGAACCCCCTTCAGAACCCATGCCGATTACTGAGGAGCCCAATCTAAACATACAGCGCCTCGAACGTCAGCGGCGCGCAGGTGAGGTTACGGTGCTCTTGGAAGGCAGTACCTTTGTGGTTAATGCCTTGGTAATTGAAGGAACAACTCAAGAAATTATTGTCGATGAGGACAATACTCAGATAGGTCGTTTTGCCGTGGAGCTTCCCTTACCTGCAGATCGGCGCATTGAGGTAACTGTTACGACTCCCCTTGGTAAAACACAGATCTATGATGTGGTCGTTCCCTAACTGGCGTAAGCTGCTGCAACGCTGTGCACCGATGCTACCGGGATTACTGGTTAGCGGTATTGTGGTTTGCTTGTCATCTGTCGGAGCTTTGAGACATCTAGAAAATCTATCTGCCGATTCGTTGACACGACTTCGAGGAGAGCAGCCCTGGAATAATGAGCTGATAGTTGTTGGGATTGACGACCGGACGCTGGATGAACTGGGACTTTTACCCATCGCTCGCAATCACTATATCGATTTACTAGAGGTTTTGTCTGAGGCCGATGCAGGCCTAGTCACCTTGGATATTCTGATGACCGATGAGAGTCCTTTTGATGAGGATCTAGCTCAGGCAATGCTGGCCTATAAAAATAATGGTGTTGTTCTAGCCGATGCAACAAATATAGGGGGGCGGTTTCTCAAACCTGTGCCGCTGCTGTTAAAAAGTGCGATCGCAACTGGTCATATCAATCAGGAGTCTGATATTGATGGTGTCACCCGTCGTCATATCCTTTTTACCTCTGACAATCATTCGCTTGCCTCCGCGACAGCCCAGGCATACAGTCTGACAAATGAGCTGATTAACCTGCCTGAGGATCAGGGAATCTATATCAACTGGCCAGGAAATATCAATAACCTTACCTATGTCAGCTTGATCGATATTCTCAAACGAAAAATACCGATCGATCGACTGAGAAATAAGATTGTTTTTGTCGGCTCCACAGCAACAGCTTCTGATCAGCAGCTGAGAACCCCGTTTAACACTAAAGATCCCGTTTGGGGAGTGTATGTTCACGCGGCGGTGATGGATAATCTGTTGGAACAGAATTGGCTAAGGGTGCCCGATAAACGATTTGTGCTGCTGGCTGTTTTAGTAGCAGGACCGTTGATTAGCTTAGGGTTAAAGGGACGTTCATTTGTAGGACAGGTTATTCTGTGGGTTGTCTGTGTCAGTCTCTGGCTATCGTTGAGTTTAGGTCTTCGATATCAGAACTACGTTTTGCCAGTAGCGACGCCGATTCTCTTACTCAGTCTGACAGAAGGGCTAATTATCTTTACCGATCGGCTGCGAAGTAGCGCTATTCTTCGAGCCCGGAATGAGTTTCTTGGCACTATGAGCCATGAACTTAGAACACCACTCAATGCAATTATTGGTGTGTCTGAAATGATGCAGGAAACTCACCTAGATCCTAGACAGCGAGAATTTAGTGAAACGATTCAGAATAGTAGTCAGGCGTTACTAGCGTTGATTAATGATGTTCTTGACTTTTCTAAAATAGAGGCAGGAAGACTGGTGCTAGAAGAACATCCGGTCAATCTTCGTAGCTCTATCGAAGAGAGTTTGGATATTGTTGCCACCCGGGCAGCTAATAAGCCCTTGGATCTTGTCTATATGGTGGATCCTAAAACACCTTCAGTTGTCATTAGCGACCCGATTCGACTGCGACAGATTTTGCTTTATCTCCTAAGCAATGCAGTCAAGTTTACGGATCAAGGCGAAGTTGCTTTGATCGTACAGCCAGCTCCCAGCGATGATTTAGGAGTTCCTGTGACCCGTTGGAGCCATCCTGCTGAACAATCTATATTGCTTCTGTTTGCGGTTAGAGATACTGGCATCGGCATTCCAGACGATCGGATTACTCAGATTTTTGAACCGTTTCGTCATGCCTGTACCTCTACCACCCGTATGTACGGCGGTACGGGGCTGGGGCTGACCATTAGCAAGCGTCTGGCCGAGACTATGGGTGGGCGGCTGTGGGTCGAAAGTGAGATTAATAAAGGCAGTACGTTTTTCTTTACGATTCGCGTCCAGGTCGATCCAGTCACCGTTCAATCAGAGCGTCCTGAGGCGTTGGCGAGCTGGGCGCATCAGCGCATATTGGTTATCGATAAAAACATTACTCGTCGAACGAGTGTAGCCTGGCAGCTAGAGGCTTTGGACATCGAGGCTGTCTTTACTCGTAGTGTGGCCAAAGCGTTATTGCTTGTGCAGCAAGGACAAGTATTTGATGGGGTTATTCTAGATGCTGCCATTACTAAAATTGACAGTATGAGCGCCATTGAATCCTTGCGACAGGCGATGGATAAACCTGCCATGCCGCTAATTGTGTTGGCTGACCTCAAAGAAAATTTTAGTCATGTAGAACGGTCTGACATGGCGGTTATCTGGAAGCCAATTAAACAGGCGGCACTGTACCGGGCGCTTATGGATATCCAGCCCAAGCAGCTGACTCGCTCCGTTACTACCCCATCTGGCTCAGCCTCAGAAGCCGCGAATAGTATTGATGGCTTAACCGAACGCTTGAGGGTGTTAATTGCTGATGATAATCCAGTGAATCAGCGGGTGGCTCAACATATGTTGCAGCTGCTAGGGCACCAGGCGGATACGGTCTCAACAGGTAGCGAAGCGATCCAAGCGGTAGAGCAGGATGTCTATGATGTTGTATTTATGGATATGCGAATGCCTCAAATGAGTGGTCCAGAGGCAACGCGCCATATTCGTCAGCTGGGTCAAAAAATACGTCAGCCTTGGATAATCGCCATGACGGCAAATGCTAGCCCAGAAGATCGTAGCCACTGCCTTAACGTTGGGATGAATGACTACCTGAGTAAGCCTATCCGCCGTGATAGCCTTACTCGTGTACTGATGCATGTTGAGTAGAGTGCGCTGATGCTGTCAAGGAAAAAGCTGCGGTCGAAAACCTGACAGTGTCTAACCTAGGAACTGACTAGCTGACTAGAGCGCTGTTTGATTTTATGCTGAACAACCAGAGATTCGGCGTCTTCCATAGACCGCATGCGCAACATACTGTGGAATACATTGAACTGATACACCATGGCGTTGTCCACATCTAATGCCGTCAACCACCCGCTTTTAGGATGATAGGCACCTGTATCAATATCTAGCCAGCCGGGACCTTTGGCGATATCTCCGGGCTCGATACCTGGCAGCGTAAACGTGATGGTATGGCCAGTAATGATTAGCTTGTCAGTAAAGTAAGGTTTTTTGTGGCTATGAAAACTATCGCGGATCCAACAGTATTCGTGACTTGTCTGCTCTGATATGGTGCGCTGGGGATTTAGTCCTGCATGAACAAGCCAAATGTCTCCTAAGTCGAGATAGAATGGCAGACTTTTTATCCAGTTTAAATGGGCGAATAGTTCGTCAACGCTGTTATAGCTAGAAAGAGTTGATTGTCCACCGCTGTATAGCCATCCTTGAAACGCAGGCATGTAAGCTTCGTCATTGGGAAAAGCTTCTAGCAAAAGCTGTTCGTGGTTGCCCATGACGCACCGGTGACCATTTCCACGTACGTAATCAACAACTTGACGACTCTGAGGACCTCGGTCAATTAAATCGCCAACGAAGTAAATTTGATCGTCTAGATTGGGATCAACTGCTTCTAGTAGGTGCATTAAACCGTCGTAATGGCCATGAATATCACCAATAAAAATACGACGGGTCATAATGGGTACGGTGTAAAGGAGTGGCTAAGGGAGTTGTTGTCTTAGATGGGCATATGAAGGATAGGATATACGCCGCAAAACTGTTTGAATACATCTTGCTCTAGTATGCCTTTTCCCTACTTATAGACAACACTCAAATCGGTAGGGTTTTCCAACGCTTTAAGTAAGATTTACGGCAACAATAGAACAAATCTAGAAATTGCCTCCAGCTGACAGTATGAGCAAATGGGCTTCACTCTTGCAGAGGCTGTTTTATTCATCAGCTGGCTGCGGCTGAATGTCATGCTCGATACACTATTCTAGCTATGGTGACTGCTTTTCATCAACTAGTGGAGTGCCGTCGGGAGCCTCTAGGACAAAACCAGCATCTTGTACCATTGCGTAGTCCTGCGCTGCACTCTGACCAGCGGTGGTCAGGTAATCACCGACAAAAATGGAGTTGGCTGGATATAGGGCAAGGGGCTGCTGCGATCGCAAATGCACTTCTCGCCCCCCCGCAATCCTAATTTCCTGAGACGGTAGTAAAAACCGAAATAGGCACAAAATCCTTAAGCAGCGCTGAGGCGTCAGTTCACTGCGACTCGAAAACGGGGTCCCTTCGATGGGAATCAAAAAATTGACCGGCACGCTGGTGACATTCAACGCTCGCAGTGAACAAGCCAGATTCACAATATCTTCGTCAGATTCCCCCATTCCTAAAATGCCGCCCGAGCAGGTGGTTAAACCAGCTGCCTGAACTGCTTTAACCGTCGCGAGTCTGTCCTGGTATCCATGGGTTGTACAGATATCCTCGTGGTGCGCCTCTGCCGTATTGAGATTGTGATTAATCCGATCTACCCCCGCTGCTTTGAGCTGATGCGCTTGGTCTTCGTTTAATAGCCCCAGGGTTGTACATACCCGCATGGGATAGTCGGCTTTGACCGCACGCACGGCGTCCAAAATTTTCTCGAAAGTTCTCTCTGACGGTGTTCGACCTGAGATCGCCATGCAAAACGTACCCGCTTTGAGCTGATGGGCACGGTCAGCAGCGGCCAAAATACGATCTTTTGCCATCAGCGGATACTTTTCAATCTCTGCTGACGAAATTTTTGATTGGGAGCAGTAGTGACAGTCTTCAGGACATAGCCCGCTCTGAGCATTGAGTAAAAAGTGCAGCCGTACTCGATTCCCCCAATAGTGATGACGAACTCGATAGGCGGCCGCTAGCTGAGCTAAAAGGTCTGTATCATCAGCCTGTAGAACTCTCAGAGCCGTCTGGTGATTAATTTTTTGACCATCAAGGACCTGCTCAGCTAGCAAATTCCAGTCAGTTGAGGTGCGTACAGCCTGAATCATCCTCAGTGCTCCTTCTCACAGTTGGCAAAGCATATACCATTCTCTACCGTAATACGAGATGGACTTTTCGCTGACTGCTTGCGATCTCTGTTTGTCACCTGATCGCTCTGGCCCATTACTCCCATGTATGACCCCAGACGATTAACTCCGGTTGCAGGATTGAAAATTTTTGCCAAGCCGAGCCAGATTTTACTGTGCTGATGGCTATATGGAGCCGTATTCCTTTATGAAGTTTTACTACCAAAGGTATGGCTGTAGCTGTTGAATCTAGAGTCTACAAAATACGAATGTGGTCTGCGTAGGCTTTTCCCTCAATGACACGGGCCGCAACTTCAACGGCCATCCCACGCTCTAGCTTTGCGAACACTTCGCTGCCAACGTACTTCTGGTGGAAAATAATGTCCTTTGACCCGTCGTTGGGAGCAATGTAGCCATGGTGATTGTTTTTTTTGAGCTTGAATAACAGCTTGATCACACCCTGCTTTGTAATGACACCCGGTGTCTGAACGGGCTGCTTGGGTGATGATTGAGGCTCACGGATCGCTGTTAAAGAAGACTTGTCTGATACTTGCTCTGCAGGGCTTTTGGATAGCTGCGTAGCGTTCTCCACTACCGTTGGCTTGGAACTGCGACGTTCTGTCGTAGAAGTACCAGAACTATCTGCCTGTAACGGCTCGGTGACTTTTTGAGGCTGTTTGTTAGCTGGAGCTGCGCCCGAGATATCTTTCTGAATAACTGAGTCTTTGGTTAAAAAAGACAGTTGAGGCTGTTGGGAAGCTGGGGCTTGAGGTGTTGCCGTTTCTGGATGAGATAGCTGATGGCTCAGATTTTGGATAGCCGAACTGGGAGAATAGTCATAGTCACTCAGCAAGACTCTAAATCGGGAGGGATTATTCACCCGAACGGAAGCCGGATTTAGTGGGGCTCTAGGAGTCTCTGGTCTAGATTTATGGGGTGTCTCTGCTAGCTGCTGTTGGGTTGGGGGCCTTCGAGATAGATCGGGGGGAGCAGCTGCTGGGCGGTTAGCTATCGGCGGTGGCAGCTGCTGGCTAGGAGGTAAAGAACGAGCCCCTTGCTTAGCTCCATGGGTAGGATTGAGTAATCGCCTCAGCCAGTGTAAAAAACGCTGTATGAGTCTTCTTACCATGGTACCTAAGCAATAAATTGATATCCTATTCTACCGCTGTGGTGGCTGTTCTTTGGCTAGACCTCTCCCCACCCAGGCTGCAGGCGCTTCATGATCGGGTTGTAAACCTTGAAGTAGGCGACTGAACCTGCCTGTCGCAGCAGTGATTTAGAAGTTGTATCGGCTCCCATACAGCGCTGGCAAATAGGATTTTCCACCTTGAGCTGGTTAAAGCCTTGACGCAGCCCGCAGGCAGGCTGATGGCTATCTAAGATATCCCTGAGGGAGTAATGGTTGAGATTTCCCAGAGGAATTTGACCGTCATAGTCTTTGCAGCAGGGAACAACCGTACCATCGTATAAAATGCCGGCCTGGTCAGATGTACCGTTACAGTAGCCAAACTTGGCTGGCACAACCTGGTCGCTTTCGACATTTCCCCAGCTGTCTAAGGGAAACGTTTCTAAAGCTAGCTTGGGGGTTAGCTCAATGACCTGCCAGCGACCGGGCTTATGACGCGCAATCCGCTGGCGGAGCTGGTCGTCGCTAGGACGTTCCTGGCACCCTTCTAGGAGCCGATCGGCCCAGGCAGTTAGCTCTTGCTGCATTTGGGCTCTTCCTTCGACCACGTGCATTTGCTTGTGGGGCACTAGAAAGGGATGGGGTGTGGTATCTAAAAACTTGAGATGAACGCGAGTGTTTGAATCGGCATCGGCTAAGTTTGCTCTGACATAGGCAGTGATGCCGTCAAAATACTGTTCGGGCTTGAGCTTAGGGGGAGCACCTCGAATAATAAAGGTGACTGGGTCGGGGGTTTGCAGAGAAATAGTGACCTTGGGAATGCCTGAGCGGATAAGCTGCTGCCGATGTTTAGGATAAATATGAAATGTACTGCCGTTGGTGGTCAGGTGCAGGTTGAGCTTTCGTACCAAAGCCATATCAATGGCTGAAAAAATATGGGGATAAATCAGGGGCTCGCCCATGAGGTGAAAGGCGACAATTTTGGCCAAATCGTGATCGGCTATTTCATCTAAGGCTTTTTCAAGCAGCTGCAGGTCCATATGACCTCGCTTGCGTTCCATGATGGCATCTGGGCAAAAATCACACTTGAAGTTACAAACATTGGTGACTTCGAGATGGATGCGCTCAAGACGATAGCGGGTCATTGCAGAGAGTAGGGTGAAAGGCCAATGGAAGTCGCCCTAGCTTAGCAGCGGTGTGTGAGCATCAGCTGAGAATTTTATGGGGATGTAAGACGTTCCATAGAAGGTCTCTACAGAGGTTGGGAGATTAAGCTTTTTGGGAGAGTTGCTGCCCGGTCGAAACGTTGGCTCTAGCCTAAGAAAGACTCTTTTTAGGACAAGCTATGACCGTAAATGCAAATGTGCTTTCAGAAGCAGAGCGGATTGACCTGCTAAAGGGATATGCTGAGCAGGATGCAATCTTGGGGAGCCCCAATCCTCGCTACAAACAATGTAAGGTGTATTGCGATCGCTACTTAAACATTCGCGTCCAGATGGTCGGCACCGACGGCTTAACCGACACTGATTGGGATTTGACTATTTTCTAATGCTGATATCTCGATAGCAGCCGGTCGCTTAAAATTGCACCGTAGCGTTTGAATCAATTGGCGGCACCATGGATAGCTCAGCAGTTTTAGCACAGGCAGCTCGTGACCAGCGTCCTCATGCCAAGGATCTGGTCACGGCCCTACAGGCTACTGAAAAGAATTCCAAGACCCGCTATACCCTGAGCGATCTAACCGGTACCTGGCGACTGTGCTTTATTACGGGCACCAAAAAGACGCGGCAAAAAGCAGGCGGTGCTCTAGGGTCCGGTCGCTATCTGCCTAAGGTCATCAAAATTCAGCTAACCTATCGAGCCACAGATAATGACCAGGGTCTGGTGCATAATTCTGTGGCGTTGGGAACGCTCAATCTGACGCTTTCAGGGCCGATCAAGGTTTGGCCCCAAGCTCGGTGTCTAGCGTTTGATTTTACAAAAATAAAAATTGCTATCGGCGGTCTAACCCTGTATCAAGGACAAATCAAACCAGAAGCTGCCGAACAAGAGTTCTATGATCAGTCGCTAAAAGAACAGGCTTTTTTCAAATACTTTTGGGTGACTGAACAAGGGATTGCGGCTCGCGGACGCGGTGGTGGTTTAGCCCTATGGAGTCGCGAATCGGCCTAGCAATGCCTCAGCTTAAATCAAGCGCCATTTCGTTGCTGTCCCCATAGCCAAGACGCTTGTAGACCAGTTTGCCTGTCTCAGAAGCGTGCAAAATAGCTCGGGTACATCCGATGCTTTTCAGGTAGCGTTGAGCTGCATCCATCAGCCGTGTAGCAACGTTTTGCCTACGGTGAGATGGCGTCACATACAGTCCCCAGATATAGCCCTTTGTGTACTCTGGGTTGAGGATGGGGTAAAGCTCTAGAATTTGGCAGCTTACGGAGCCGACCACCTGACCGTTGATTTCTGCGATAAACCCCTGATATTGAAGATCCTGGCGGACCTTCTCAATAAAGATACGAGTTTTATTTAGCCAGTCTGGAGCCATGGCTTGGGCTGAGGAGCCAAGTTCTACCATGAGGTGATGCAGATGCTGTGCGATCGCATCGTCATCAGCCGGAGTTGATTCACGAATCGTTAGAGACTGGTCTGTCATGAGACTAAAGGGCCAAACATAAAGGAACCGAGCTTTCGATAAAAGCTCGGTTCCTGGACGGAGTTCTTTTAGGAAGCTCGGTTTCTAGCGAACAACGCCGCGCGTTGCAGCCATATCGATTGGCTTCATGAAGTACAGCTGGATCATCTTCACACCGATGGTAGCGATGTGGGGGAGCTGACGTAGAAGCTTGAGGGGCTTAGGCTGCTCAGACTTGCTAATGGCAGAAACCTGGAGGCTAGCGTCAGAAGCCGTATCTAAGTGCTTAAAGAAGTCAGGATGCTCCACATTCAGCATCACTGGGAAGACCTTCGCCGCTGACTCATTAGTCTTTTTGATGACGTGAATATCATACTCACGGGCATCTAACCCTAAGGACGCGTAGAAGCCACTGCGCTGAATGTCATTTAAGAACATGGTGGCAAACACCGACAGCAGGAAGAAACGGCACCATAGCTTAGCCTTCCAGTCATTTAAGAACTGAGGCTGGGCCTTCATGATGGCGGAGAAGAAGTCGCCGTGGCGGTTCTCATCCTGACACCAGTTTTCGAAAAACTGGAAGATGGGATAAATCCGATTCTCGGGATGAGAATCGAGATGACGGAAAATTGTAATGTAGCGCCAGTAGCCAATCTTCTCAGACAGATAAGTGGCATAGAAGATGAACTTAGGCTTGAAGAACGTGTAACTCTTGCTCTTGGTCAAAAAGCCCAGGTCCAACTGTAGGTTAAAGTCCGACATCGCCTTATTTAGGAAGCCGGCATGGCGGGCCTCATCACGGGACATCAGGTTAAACCCTTCCGCCAGAAGCGGGTTTTTATCCTTAAGACGGCGGCCTAGCTCCTTGTAGAGCAAGAATCCGGAAAATTCAGCGGTGCAAGAGCGCTCTAGAAACTCAATAAAAAGCTCACGCGTTTTACCGTCAATGTGCTCCCAGGACTGGTCAAACACATCGGTCCGCACGAAGTGATGGCGGTTATAGTCAGCACGAAACTCTTCGATGATGGCACGGACCTCATCCTCATTGACGGACATGTCCATCTTGGCCATCTCGTCAAAGTCGGTGGTGTAGAAACGGGGGGTGAGGATCGTGTCCTTTGAAGGTGCCTTAACCCCAGGCCGCAGCTCATCAAATTGAGTATTTTGGGGTTTCCTTAGGGAATCTACCATGAGTCCTCTATCAAGATATTTATGGGTAAAGCGCTATGAAACCGCATTAAAGTGCCGGGTCAGTCAATCGATCAAAGACCGGCAGCATATATGGCTAATAGTCTACCAAGGTCATTGGCGTCGAGCAGCCTGACGGGGCCGAATAGGTTACATTTCGAAATATTGAGGAGAGTAATTTATACAGGCGGACACCGTCTAAAGTCCTCAAAGAACTTAACCGTCTGTATCAGGATTGCTATCTGTATCGGGAGCGGTTTGCTCACTGGGTAATGTTTCCGAGTTTTCTGTTTCTGCCTGTTCTTCTTTAACCTCTTCCACGGCTTCTTCTATCTCTTCATCACTGGCGACGGGCTCTTCGGTAGTTTCGCCATTTTTAGCTTCGTAGGCCGCAAGCTCGGCTTCAGCTCGCATCTGGATCGCTTCATGACCTAAGACACCTTCATAGGCATAGCGGTTGTAGCCGCCGTTATCAACAATGGCCTGAAGATAGTCCACACGTTCTTGGGGGGCCGGATGAGACGCGAGCCAAGGAACAACCTGACGGTCCCCATAGCGATCGTCTAGGGCCAGCATGAGACCGTGCATACCGTCTGCCGCATAGCCGCTAGACGCCAGAATTTGGGTGCCGACAATATCTGCCTGACGTTCCATCTGACGAGAGTAACCAGAGACGATGGCATTGGTGACAAGGCCCGGCAGCGGCAGATACTGGGTCAGACTGGCGGTCAGGTTTCCTCTAGTTACCATCTGAAAGCCGTGGGAAAGCACTGCGTGGGAGATTTCGTGCCCCAGTAAGCCGGCGATTTCAGCTTCGCTATCGGTATCTAGCACCGCGCCTGAGTTGACAAAGATTTTGCCTCCGGGGAGAGCAAATGCGTTGAGTTCTCGGTCCAGCACCACATCAAAGGTGTATTCAAAATCATCTCGACCCGCAACGGCGGCCAGCTTATGGCCGATTCCGCGCACGTAGGCCAGGAGTTCCTCATCCTCTGATAGGGGCAGCTGGTCACGGGCTGAGGCGGCGACAGATGCCCCTAAGGATTTTTCACCCTGCAGCAGGATAATGCTGGAGTTGAGAGCCGTAAAAGGACCGTATAGTCCGCCTGTGAGCAGATAGCCTGCGGCTCCAGTAAAAATGTTTGCGATCGCATTATTCCGAATCTTCGCATTGGTTGCGGACTTAAACCGGGCCAGATTTTCATCAGCAAGCCCGGCATAGCGTTCGGCGTCGGGATGCTCCTCGTTGAGTAGAGCAAACTGTCGCGACGCGATAGATGCCTCAATCCATTCCTCCTGAGTCATCATCAGCTCAATCTGTGCGCTCAGCAGGTCCGGATCGTAGGGATAGAGCGTCAGTGCCTTTTCTAAAACGACCTCAGCATCCTCCGGGCGCTCATAGGTCTGTAATAGCTCAGCGTAAAGCAAATGTCCTGGAATAAAGGCTGGTACTTCTTCGGTCAGCAGTCCTAAAGGAACCAATGTCTGAGATTCTCGACCGGCTTCAAGACCGCGAGCAGACTCACGCCAGTAAACAGCGCCACCGGGAGACAGCTGTTCAGGATCGCTAAACGGCTCGGCTGGAATCGCTTCTAGATCGTCCTCATCTCGCCAACCAAAGGTTTTAGCCTCGCGATACAGTTCTTCCGCCGCCGCGATGTCACCGGCTAAATAGAGTCTGTCGGCTTCTATAATTAGCTCTCGTTGAAACCAGGTTTCTTGTTCTAAGGCGGCTGCTTCAGGATCGTACTCGGGCTCGGAACCATCCTCTGCGACTGGGTCGACCGCTTCCTCGGTGTCGGTTTCTTCTGTCGGCGACTCGGTTTCTGTCGGCTGCGAGTCGCTATCTGCCGCTGCGGGCGACTCGTCTGTTTGGAGAATAATATGCTCAGGACGCTCAGAAGGCGTGGCTGTGCGCCCGGGCAGAACTGGGCTTAGCAAGAGCGTAATACTAAAACCTGCTGCCAAAAGCAGCGCAAACCGTTGACTGGCCTTCATGATGACTCGGGATAGCAAGACTGAAGATAAAACGCCAAGGCGTTAAAATTATTTTGACAAATATGCTTTCAAATAACCTGAGCGAAAGCGCTTGTTCGGCTGTCGTAACGCTGGCTGAGGTGCCAATTTCCCAATAAAAGTCACTCAAATGCCACAGCGGAATGAGTGGGAGAGCCATATACTAAGTTTTATGACGCGTTACGAAATCACCCACCATGAGCCCTGACACCATTGAGGCAATTAAGCCCTATTTAAACTTTTTCCATCCTTTGTTGATGTGGGTCCTGTTTGGTCTCACGCTTTATGCGGCCTATCTGGGTAGCCAAAGCCGCAAGATTCGATATGTTTCGGGTGATGAAAAGAAAGAATTGATTAAAGGCAAGTTTGGCATTAAACATCATCAGCTAGGTTCAGTTATTTTGGCGCTGATGGTGCTGGGGACCATTGGCGGTATGGCCGTCACCTATATCAACAACGGCAAACTATTTGTGGGTTCTCACCTGCTGGCCGGTCTGGGAATGACTGGTCTGATTGCGGTGGCGGCTTCGCTGGTGCCTTATATGCAAAAGGGGAACGAAACGGCTCGCCTGACCCATATCAGCATTAACGTCATTATTGTGGGTCTCTTTGGCTGGCAGGCGGTGACTGGTATGCAGATTATGCAGCGGATTCTAGAGAGCGCTTTTGGCATTACTTTTTAAGTCTTTCCGTTAATGCATAGAGACGTTCCATGGAACGTCTCTATGCATTAATTTTTTGATCTTGTAGAATCCTTATTCCTCAGAGGAGCAGGCCCCAAGGGTCGGCTCCTTTTTAGTTGACGGGGCCGTGCTTTACGCTGCTCAATAGACCCAAGAAACTGCCCGCTGCTATGCACCAACTAAAAACAGCAGATATTCCTGCCTGGCTCGCTATGGCTCTGTGTGGGCTGGTGGCCTACGGCTATGACTTTTCACGGGAGAACGTATTTAACCAGATGCCTGCGGTGATGGCCTTGCTGGATCCGACGCTGTACAGCCGAGATTTTTATGTACAGGAGATGACCCAGTTTACGCCCAGGTCTTATTACTATTACGCTCTGGCTCTACCGACTAAGCTGGGGCTGAGTTTGCCGGTGGTGTGTTTTATTTACTTTGCGATCGCATTCACTGCCTTTAGCCTCGGTCTATATGCTATCGGTCGCTACTTGGGCCAGTCCAAACTGTCGGCTGCGGCCCTGGCCTTTTTGGGTCTAGCCGTTGCCGATGGCACGGTTGGCTACACTAATCTATTCCGTCGGGCACCGCTTCCTAGCATCTATGCCATTGGTATTGCCATTTGGGGCATTTACTTTTGCCTGCGGCAGCGCTGGGTTCGAGGCTATGTCTTATTAGGGCTGAGCTGTCTGCTGCAGTTTTTAATTGGTGTGCTGCCGGGACTGTTATTGACACCGGCGCTGATTTTTTACAGCCTTAAGGCAAAACGACTGCAGCAAATACTGTGGGCCTGGGGAGCCTTACTAGTTTTGGCCGCGCTGGTCTACAGCCCCATGGTGCTTAGCGGCAGTACCGGTAGCGATTTGCTCAGCAGCTCCGAGTTTGTCTGGCTCTATGGCCACGTGCGCCATCCACACCACATCATTTTGTCCGCGTTTTCAGTGAAAAGCTGGTGGCGATTTGGTTATTTTGTCGCAGCGGGATTGTTGTGTGTATACGCGTCGCAGCGTCTGGCAAGCCATCAAAAAGCAACGATGGTGCTCACCATCCTAACCGGCTGTGGTCTCCTGGCTGTTAGCTATGGGCTAGTGGAGGTCTATCCTGTCGCGACGGTGGCTAAGCTGCAGTTTGCTAGAACCACGCCGTTTATTTTGCTGATGGCGCTAGCTGCGATCGCAGTCTATGCCAGCGAACACTATCACCGAGGTAACCAGGCATTAGCCCTGTGTTTGATCGCCGCGCCTGTAATCGACAACGCAGGGGGACTAATCACGCTGGTGATTGTAACGCTCAGTGTGCTCAAACCCGGCTCAAAGCAATTTTGGCAGCCTGTCCAACAGCGGCTGCAAACCTATCGCTGGGCTGGCTACTTGGTGTTTTTGCTCGTCTTAGCGATCACCTATTCCTATCATGTGGCGCTATTTCTTAGCTTTGCCTACCCGTTTTTGATAGATGAATTTCCTAGTCAGCTAAAGCGTCTGCGACGCGCTGCTTACGCGCTAACAGCCGTGAGCGGACTATTTGTCATACTGCATCTAGGGGGTGTGGTGGCCCATCGCAGTCTCAGCCCGATCCATCGAGCCCTGAAGCTCGCTCCTTTAGTCGATGAGCCGGTTAAAACCCTGGCAGTACAGATGCGTGACCAGACGCCAACCGATGCGCTGGTGCTGATACCTCCATCGGATCGGCTGTTTCGCTTTTATAGCCAGCGCTCAGTGGTAGTGAGCTTTAAAGGATTTCCGTTTACCGATGCGGGAATGGTGACCTGGCAGCAGCGCATGCAGACGCTGTTAGGCGATGTGCCGGCCAGTGTAGAAGGTGTTTTAGATCCTCTGTTTAGTCAGCGTACCGGTGCAGAGCTGGGTGCGATCGCAGCCGATTTTGGCGCTACCCACATCCTCACCCGCCAGGATTGGCATTCCGATATCCCCGGTGCTACCCTGCTAGAGCAGCAAGGGAATTGGACGCTTTGGAAAGTCAGTAGCCCATCGTAGGGTCGCGAGGTCATTTCAGCGCTAGGACCCCCTGCTCTTTGAGTTTGGGATTAAATTTGATCGCGATTTGAGCGCCTCGGGCTTCTACTTGAGCTTTGACGTCGGCTTCAACGCGACGGGCTAGCTGTTTGAGGAGCTTGTTGGTTTGGGACGGTTCGGCATTTGCGATCGCATCTCGCTCGTCTGCGGTCATAAACACTTTTGCATCAATCGGCTTTTCCCAAGCTAGCTGCCGATCGCTATTTCCAGGTGGCACGGTGCCGTATTCAGTCAGCCAGGCGTTACGAATTTCGTCCAGTAGCGTCCGGCTGGGGCGCGCAACCGTATAGTACTTAAACCAGTGGCACTGCTGGGGACAGCGCACCAGGTGCTGAGTCAGCCCTACGCTGACGTCTCGTGAATAGCCCACATATTGCAGCGCTTTCGCCTCGTCAAAAATGGCATAGATTCCGACTTTACCCGCTAGCCCCGAGGGCAGTTCACCGTCTATCAGGTACGGCTGCATCTCTAAACTGGCCAGGGTGGGACGTGAATCTGCCATAACGGAAGGGAGTGAATTACGTTCTCCATCCTAAAGCTGCGATTTAGCAAAATCAGATTCTTTCAAATAAACTCAACGATTGCTGCCCTGCCTGTTTCAAAAAGAAACACTATAGTGAAGAAAAATTCCCTTTTGCCAGCCTCGCTATGAGCACTCCCAAAGATGTGACCAATCGGATTATTTTTGTTCTGCTGGTTGCCTTTATTGGATGGCAGTTGCTGCGAGTGGGTCTGATTGTGGGGGTGGCAAATGGCTGGCTCTAGCGTCTTGGCGTCAGAGGCACGGCGCGTGAGGACTGCGTCAGAGCACCCTCAGCGCATTAAGTAGCAGCCATGAACAAATCTTACTCAGGTCGGGTTTTCCATTAGCAACGCTTTGTGAACGAGCCCTGCCAGCTCTCTAAACCCTGGGGAAGATAGGTTCTATCTCAATTGCCGCTGATGCGTTGAGTTTGCACAAAGCTCAAAATTTCTCTGACGACACCGCTCACCCCTCGGCAGTTAACGGGCAATATCTCTCCTCTTAGCGCTCCTTTGCTTTTGAGCTGAGCGATGGACTGGGTCAGGGCATGATTTGAGTAGTTGACAATAGAGACAATGAGGTCACAATTTTCTAGTTTTTGCTTGAGCTGCTGCTGAGGCATATGTACTGACGGGATTTCTACCAGCGTCTGTAGCTGATACTCCTGCTGTAGCTTTTGATTGACTCCCTGCACCGTATTTTCGTGACCGCCAATCAGAGCAATTTTCCACTCAGCTAGACTGAGCGGCGGCAGTGGTCCGTCGTCGGCAGCAGTAGCTTTATTATTCTCATCTGCGGTTCTAGAGACAGTCGCTAAGGCTGCGCCTAGCTGCACCTGGCATTTTCCAAACGCGGACTGCTGGCGCGCTAACTCGTCTTCAAGTGTTTTAATTTCATGGTCAGTATAGGTCGTTAGCCCATCAATCTCTTTTTGAAGTGTTTTGCGTTTATTCTCCGTCTCGATAAGAGAACTTCTAAGGTCAGCAGCCTGCTCTGCAGTAGCTGCTAGTGCCTGGCGCTCCAGAGTCGATTGGTCTAAATCCTGCTGCAGGGTTTTGCACTGCTGCTGAGCATCGGCTAGCTGTGTTCTAAGATTGGCTTCAGCTTGCCGAAAGGCTGCTAATTTTTGCTGCAGCTGCTCATAGCGTCGGGTAGTTTCATGGAGCTGCTGGTTGAGGGTGACCTCGCGCTGCTGGGATAGCGTCAGCGTTCTATTTAGAGTCTCAATCTGACTGTTGGCAGCGAACAAACGCTGCTCTAGTTCCCCATTGGCTTGCTGTAGCTGTCTTAGCCGCTGGTGGGTCTTGCCGTTCAGCCCCTGCCACAGCTGAATATACCAGCGGCTAGCACGTTTGATTGTTCTCTGGAGAGTGCTCATAGCAACGTTTGATTCAACAACCGGTAGATTGTGCGCCTATTCTCCTAACACGCCTCTATTAGACATAACGCTAGCTTAGCCTCGCGAATTTGACCGTAAGTGAGAATAATTTTTTGACAACTGCTCCAAGTTTTATTTCCCAGGATTTACACACACCGATAAAATGCTGATTGCTGTTTTGAACGGTAATTTATGCCCGCCCCCCACATTCCCACCGTTGCTTGGACCTGGCCCATAGGTGCGAAATGGGAAACGCCGTATATTGTTCGCTACGCCAGTAACTTAGATGATGGCCCAGAGCATGGCATACCCTTGGGGGGCTTGGGGGCCGGGTGTATTGGTCGGGCTCCTAACGGTACGTTTAACCTGTGGCATTTGGATGGCGGTGAGCATATTTTTGAGCATTTTCCGGCATGTCAGTTTGCTGTGTATGAGGAAACTGCCGGAGAGTCTCAGACCTATGCGATGGCAACGAGCGGGAACGGGTTAGATAGCTGGCAATGGTACCCGGCTGGTGGTCGAGAGCGTAATCAGACGCGTACCGGTTCGACAGAACAGTCTGTCGGCGGAACCTACCATGCCCTGTATCCCCGCAGCTGGTATTCCTATCGGGACATCTTTAAGGCCGAGCTAACCTGCGAGCAGTTTTCACCCATCTGGCCAGATAACTATTGTGAAAGCAGCTATCCGGTAGCGGTGTTTGTGTGGACGGCCCATAATCCCACCGATCGGCCCTTGACGCTGAGTATTTTGCTGAGCTGGCAAAATATGGTGGGCTGGTTTACCAATTCGGAAGCGTCACCAGAAATTCAGCAGCGAGAGGATGGCAGTCCGTTTTATGACTATGTGCCACCGCTATACCAGAGCACTGGCAGCTTTAATCAGCTGGTCAATAGCGAGACGGCCATGGGGATTGTCATGGACGGTGCCTGGACCGGCAGCCCAAAGGAAGGAGACGGACAGTTTTGTATTGCGGTAGCGGGTGCTGGCAAGACCACCTATCACACTCGCTGGAACCTGGACGGCGCGGATCTGTGGAACAGCTTTGCTGCCACGGGGTTACTCAGTAATGTTGCTGATACAACGTCTGCGGGTGAAGGTGAGCAGATAGGGGGTGCGATCTCAACCAAAATCACCCTAGCTCCCGGCGAAACCAAAGAAATTCCTTTTACCCTAACCTGGGACCTACCCGTCACCGAGTTTGCCACCGGAAAGCTTGCCTATCGGCGGTATACCGATTTTTACTCGCGCTCCGGTCGCAATGCCTGGCAGCTAGCTCAAGATGCCCTGGCCCACTACTCCACCTGGCGACAAAAGATTATCGACTGGCAGCAGCCTATCCTGGACCGCCAGGATCTGCCCGACTGGTTCAAAATGGCTCTATTTAATGAACTGTACGACATGGCCAGCGGAGGGACTCTGTGGGCTGCTGCCAGCGATATTGACCCCGTCGGACAGTTTGGCATTCTTGAATGTATAGACTACCGCTGGTACGAAAGCCTGGATGTACGGCTGTATGGTGGCTTCTCCACCCTGATGCTGTGGCCTGAGCTAGAGAAGTCCATTGTTCGCGCCTTTGCCCGCGCCATTCCCACCGAAGACTCTAAAAAGCGCATCATTGGCTATTACTACACCGTCGGTGAGGGAGAACATCTGGCTCCTAGGAAGCTCAAAGGAGCTACCCCCCACGACCTGGGTGCTCCCAATGAAAATCCCTGGCTCGCCACTAACTACACCAGCTATCAAGACTGCAACCAGTGGAAAGACCTGCCCAGCGACTTTGTACTACAGGTGTATCGAGCTTACCTGTTGACCGGTGGTGAGGATGTTGAATTTTTAGCTGAGTGCTGGCCAGCGGTCACAGAGACCATTCAGTATCTCAAGCTGTTTGATTTGGATGGCGATGGGGTCCCCGAAAATGGAGGAGCACCTGACCAAACTTTCGACGACTGGCAGCTCAAAGGTCTGAGCGCTTACTGCGGTGGTCTGTGGCTGGCCGCCCTAGAAGCCGCTATTAAAATCGGCGATATTTTGCAGCAGCATCAGAAGATTTCCGGCAGCTTTGCCATTGTGAAGTCCCAGTATCAGCGCTGGATCAGACAGGGCAAAATTGTCTATCAAAATAAGCTTTGGACCGGCAGCTTTTACCGGTTGGATGCTGAAAGTAATTCCGATGTGGTGATGGCCGATCAGCTCTGCGGTCAGTTTTGCGCACGTCTGATGGGGCTCCCCGACATCGTAGACGAAGAGTATATCGACACGGCCCTAGACACGATTTATGATGCTTGCTTTATCAAATTCAATGAGTATGCGGCCAGTCATGCCACACCACAAAATCAAAAATTTGAAGGGGCTCAGACCGGTCTATTTAGCGCCGCCCGGCAGGGAATAGCAATCGGCGCGGCTAATGGTGTTAAGCCAGACGGTTCCCCCCAGAATCCAGACGTCACCCATCAGCTAGAAGTGTGGACCGGCATTAATTTCGGTTTGGCCGCTTTTCTAGCGCAGATGGGAAAGCGGGACCAGGCTATGGCCATTACAGAGGCTGTCGTACGCCAAATTTATGACCACGGTTTGCAGTTTCGTACCCCCGAGGCGATTACAGCTGTGGGCACATTTCGCGCCTGTCACTATCTTCGTCCCATGGCCATTTGGGGCCTGTATGCTCAGCTTTTGTCATAGCAGGAACATTTGTTATGTCAGAAAGCGTCATATTTAGGTCTATTGGACTTTTACAATGGGCGATGTTGACCTACTAGGAGGAGCGCTTTATGGGCGCATTTTCAGGAGACAATAACCACACGACAAACGGCAATGTCGGTGTGGCTATCATTGCAGGTGTTGGTGGCGATCTGGCTTTTCAAGAGTTTGAAACCGATGCTACAGGAGACTTGCAGGGCTATCTAACCATTGGTGGCGACCTATCAAAGCGCAAGATTGATCTGGGAACCTTGCCTGCCAGTAGCGGTTCGTTTAATATTTCTTTTCCAGGAGACACCGACATCAGCCTATTCGATACGGTAGTCGTGACAACTGATACCACCAGCGTCGGCTCTGCTAGGGTCCCTTAGCGATTATTTTCTAACTGCAGGCTGGGATCAAACTTGACCAATCGACGTATTCTGATAGGTGGAGACGCTCTTTAAGCCTATGAGATACCTGCCGACCGCGTTTATCCCAGCTCTGGTTTTAGCGACATTGCTGCCTGTATATGCTCAGGAAACCCCTCTGAACGAATTTAGTGACATGTGTCCAGCGGGTACAACGGCGCAGCCGCTACCGCTAGTGGGTGGTGAAGGCTCAGAAGTAGAAAAAACGCCACAAAATCCACCGCTGCCTGTGCCAGGACCTATCCCAGGTCTAAGCATTCGTGACAACTTTAATACTGATTGGGAAGTACCGGCTGGCACAGTCTACGACCAATTTACAGTAGTCGTTATCCCAGAAGAGTCGGACGACTACGACGTGGAAATCAGTCTCAAATATGGTGATGACACCAGCGATCGCCTTTATAACCAGGGAGATACTGAGCTAACCGCAGGTGAACCCATTGTAGTAACCGTTGAACCACGAGAAACGCTACATCCCTATCAGGTGAATATACGCGTTGGGGACGAATCCATCGGCAACCGCTATCGAGCTACCGCCATCGGCTGTCGTCGTGGACCAGGGGCTGTTACTAATGCGGGTACCTGCATTCCCTTGATTGTGGTCGGTGGTGACGACGACCAAACCGATGTAGAAAAAACAGTATCAGCTATCAACATCCCAGGACCCTTTGGCTTAGGGGTGCGCAATAACTGGAATACGGACTGGGTGGTACCGCTGCCTGAGCGGTTTAGTAGCTTTGTTGGTTTGGTTGAGAGCATTGATGAAGAGGAGGATGTCTTTGACATTGCCCTTTCGCTTAAGTATGCCGATGACAGTGCGGCGGAAGCCTTTAATGAGTCTGGCTATATCTTGAGTCCCGGTGAAAGAGTTGAAATCACTGCTGCGCCTGAACGGGATACAACGATGCCCTATCAGATCAATATGTATGTGGGCGGCATTGATAACAGCGGTTCTGACTATCGTGCGTCAGTACAGGGATGCTACTAACGGGGCTGGTGATGGTGCCTCTAAAGCAAAGAAAGCTGCTGACTAGGCGGTTTTGACGAGCCTAGAGTGACGCCTTCATGTTCTAAAAGCCAACGCTTACGGTCTAGACCACCTGCATAGCCGGTCAGGCTGCCATTGGCACCAATCACCCGATGGCAGGGCAAAACGATGGAAATAGGATTCAGACTATTGGTGGTACCGACGGCTCGAACGGCTGCCGGATTACCTAGCTGTCGAGCTAGTTCACCGTAGGTCATGACCGTACCGACAGGAATGCTCCGCAGGCTATGCCAAACTTTGGTCTGAAAAGCAGTGCCTCCCGGGTCAACGGCGATAGTGTCGATGGCCGTCAGTTCGCCACTTAGATAGGCTTGAAGTCGCTCTATCAGGTCCTGTGTATCCCGCTGAGAAGACTCAAGCAGCTCGAAGCGACCGTAGCGTTTGGTCAGCAGACGCATCATGCGCTGCTCGTAGCCCGTATAGTCGAGCGATACGAGTACAGTGCCATCGGTCACTAACAAAATGTCTCCCATCGGTGAGGCCAGCTTTGTTAGATGGAGTGATTTGGGTTCGTTGGCCATGCCGCCTGATAGGTGCGATCGCTACTGTGAAAAATCGTACAGCCCTACCATAGCACCCGGATATTGTTTCTTTTCTATCGGAGTGCCAAGGCGATTAAGCTGTTCTACGATCGCGTCTTCAGAATTAGGTTTTTTACGAGCCAGTAACACCCATACTCTTTTTTGATTTTGGAGTTCTGTTGTTTTAAGAGAATTTAGCTCTTGATAATGCTGCTGAAGATCGGCGTCGGACACTTTCCAAATACCAATATCTCTCAGCTGGCTTAAAACAACGTCAGATGCGGGCAGCTCAAATCGACGGTTATAAAACTCAAACTGCAGCTGTGCTCCCGGCAAGACATAGAGCTTATCGCCCGCCTGCCAGTGAGTATCAATGTATTCAATCGTCGGTCTCACGTGGTCGAAGTGCAAACTTGTTGGCTCTATCATACCGCGCAGACCTTTTTCTAAGGGTATGAATACTAGCGAAAACGCTATGATGAGGCTGATAGCGCTAAGTATTCTGGGCTTTTTTCCAAAACGTGCCAGAAAAAAAACAATCCCTTCTGCTAGAGGAATGAGTGCAAAGGGCACTAAAAATAGGATTAATCTCTCGCGAAACGGATATTTATGAAGAAACGCCGCTATCAAAGTGACTAGTAAAGGGCTGCAAAGGTACAGTAGCCGCAGCTTAGCGGTGCGATATAAGACTATGCAGCCGGTCACAAAGGCCACCATCGCTATACCGTCTGCTGGTCCAGCAAAGCCAAGGGGACGATAGAAAAAGCGACCAAACGAGTCGAGTAGCCAGGAGATATCCCACAAATTATCGGGATAACGTCCCGCCCAGCTGTCGGACAGTCCGGTATCCGTCAGCGCTTTACGAATAACAAAAAAATAAAGCGTACAGAAGCTTAGCAACCAGCTGCTGTATAAAGGCAGTCGTCTGAGCAAAAACTCTTTTAGGTTTTTTTGAGAGGTCTGCCACAGCTTTAATTTAACGATGTTGACTCCCTCAACTCCTGCAATGACAAAAATGCTAGGAAACGAGAGCCAAATACTGACGATACCTAGAATGCCAGCCGTTGCTCTTTGCTTGAGAGTGGTGGCAGCGGTGGCTAAATTAGCCATAGCCATAAATAGCAACAGCCCGATGGTGACATCCCAGCTGTAGGGCTTTAACTCACTGGCAAAATAAGCGACGTAGCCCTGGACAGAAAATAATAGGATGGCAATGGGGCGTACCCATGTCTCGGCCCAGCGTTGGGTAAATCGATAAAATAGCCAGAGAGACAATAAGCCTCCAATGAGTGGAAACAGCCGTAGAGAATATTCGCTGCTACCAAAGGTTTCTAGAAAAAATTTCTCCGCCCAGAGAAACAGCGGTGGGGCCGCCTGGTTATGATCTAAGGCGTTTAAAAGGTCTAAATAGCTACGGTCCAATAAATTTAGGCCAATGGCAACCTCGTCAAACCATAGAGACCGATTGCTAGCGTACTGAACCACCCTGATGAGTACTCCTAAGCCCGCTCCTAACAGGGAACAGATCTCTAGCCGATTTTGGATTAGGGGCTTTAGCTGGGGAGTAAGCACCATAGAGAGAGGAATAACGCGGTAGTTCGTTTTCTAGCATTCTTGATTTCAAAGGCTATCAGAAATCTAGTCAACTAGAACGGGACCACAGGTTTGGCAAATGGCCTCAATATGGCGATGATCGGTACCGCAGCAGCCGCCCAGGACGCTTAAATGGGGCAGCTGTTGTTTGAGAATATAGAACCGTTCACCTAAATCTCGCGGGTTGCCTGCATCTAGGGTTTCGGCCTCGTCGAGTTCGGCGTGACTCATCATGGAGGCATTGGCTCGGATGCCGCGAATACGCTTGACCCAGGGCTCTTGATTGATGATGGTTCGATCAAAGTGGATCGGATGAGCGCAGTTGATCATGTAGTAAGCCGGAGCGCTGTCGGTGGCCGCGTCAACAGCTGCGATCGCATCTTGCAACCGCGTACCATCGGGCAGACTGCCATCAGTCTCTACCGTAAAGGAAATCACCACAGGCATATCGATCTTGCGGGCAGCGAGAGCAATGCCAATGGCTTCATCAGGGTAGGTCATGGTCAGGGCGGATACCAGATCGGCTGCTGTATTTTTGAATGTCTGGATCTGCGTCTGATGATATTGTTCGGCCTCTTGGACACTCATTAGCTGGGAGGCACTATAGCCATCGCCGCGAGGGCCTATACAGCCGCTGATAACGATGGGGGTGTGGGACGTATTGTAGGTAGCGCGGGTGAGCTGCATCAGTGCGATCGCGCGGCGGTTAATATCGGCTAGAGCCGCAGCGCCATATCCCTGACGCATCCCCCAGTCGGCATTAGCTCGCCATGTGGGGCTTTCAAGCACCAGGCCCACGCCGTAGTCTTGAGCCAGTTTTCCATAGGTATCAAAATAGTTGTGCAGCGCTTCGGTACCCAAAGGACGATCCAATAAAGTAAACGCTGCAAAATCGGGCAGATCCCAACCCTGCTGAAAAAGCAGCACTGTTTCTAGACCACCATCGGTAATCAAAATATGGTCAGACAGCTGAGGTAGCTGGTGTCGGTAGTAAGCCATTGCTATGCTTCCTTACGTGTGTGGACGATTTGGTTTAATTTGATACAAACCACGCATCCCGATTCCTAAGGGAGTTTTGTGACCCTTATCACCGATCCAAAATCGATCAAAGCGCCATCTCCATAGAGCCGTGGCAAAATAGGCAGTGACCCGTGCCCCATTCCTTTCATGCTGCGTCTGTCTGAGCTAAAGCTGCCCCTTGACCATACAGAGGCAGATCTACACACCGCCATCCTAAAAAAACTGCGTCTCAAGGCGGCAGAACTGACTAGCTATTCAATCTTTAAACGCAGCTATGACGCCCGTAAGCGGGAGGAAATTCGGCTGGTCTATATTGTCGATGTGGAGACACTCAAACAAAAGCAGATCCTGAGCCGCTTTAAGAAAGATCCCCACGTTAGACCCACACCCGATACCAGCTATCACTATGTAACTAAAGCTCCTAGCAGCTTGGATCATCGACCTGTCGTGATTGGCAATGGTCCCTGCGGGATGTTTGCCGGACTGCTGCTGGCTCAAATGGGCTTTAAGCCCATCATTTTGGAGCGAGGGAAAGCGGTGCATGAGCGCTCCGTTGATACCTTTGGGTTTTGGAGTAAGCGTAAGTTCAAACCTGAATCGAATGCCCAGTTTGGTGAGGGCGGAGCGGGGACCTTTTCCGATGGCAAACTCTACAGCCGGATCAAAGACACCATTCATCATGGGCGTAATTTTCTACATGAGCTGGTCAACGCCGGAGCTGTGCCCGAGATTCTGTATATCAATAAGCCCCACATCGGCACCTATCGCCTAGTCAAAATCGTTGAAAATTTACGCAACACCATTCTCTCCCTTGGAGGCGAAGTCCGCTTTGAAACCCGTGTGGATGAAATCGATATTGAAGATCGTCAGGTGCGGGGGGTCATACTGGCCGACGGCGACTATATTCGCACTGACCACGTCGTCCTGGCTGTGGGCCACAGCGCCCGTGACACCTTTGAAATGCTTCACCGTCGCGGGGTTTACATCGAGCCCAAGCCGTTTTCCATTGGCTTTCGTGTAGAGCATCCTCAGCCCCTAATCGACACATGCCGGTTTGGTGAGCAGGCAGGACATCCTATGTTGGGAGCTGCCGACTATAAGCTGGTGCATCACTGCAGCAACGGTCGTTCCGTCTATAGCTTTTGCATGTGTCCTGGTGGTCAGGTGGTGGCCGCCACCTCAGAAACCGGACGAGTGGTGACCAACGGCATGAGCCAATATGAACGCAGCGGTAAAAATGCCAATAGCGGTATCGTTGTCGGTATCACACCTGAAGCTGACTATCCCGCTGGACCACTGGCCGGAATCGCCCTACAGCGGCAGCTAGAAACGAACGCGTTTGAGCTAGGAGGCAGCACCTACGAAGCACCAGGCCAGCTAGTGGGAGACTTTCTTTTAGGGCAACCATCCACGCAGCTGGGGAGTGTTAAACCCACCTACCGACCCGGTGTGCATCTTTGCGATCTCAGCCCCAGTTTGCCAGCCTATGCCATTGAGGCTATCCGCGAAGCGATTCCTATATTTGATAAAAAAATTCCAGGATTTGCCATGCATGACGCTGTGCTTACCGGTGTCGAAACGCGCACGTCATCGCCAATTCGGATTAAGCGTGGCGATGATTTTCAGAGTCTCAACACCAAGGGACTCTATCCTGCCGGAGAAGGTGCAGGTTACGCAGGCGGTATTCTCTCGGCTGGCGTTGATGGCATCAAAGTGGCTGAAGCCGTTGCCCTCAGCATGGTAGAAAAAGCTTCGTGTTTAGTTTGATCTTCTCCTTTCGCTTCTCTTCTTTTGTATGAAATATTCCGATCTGCTAAAACATCCTGAAGGTGGCCGTTATCTCGAAGTTTATCGTTCTGCAAAAATACTCTCTACCGATAACAAGACGAGAACAGCCCTAACGCATATTTACTTTTCTCTTGAATCCCATGAGGTTAGCCGTTTTCATCGGGTGAATAATGACGAAGTCTGGAATCTCTATCAGGGAGAGGGGCTGTATCTGTATCAATGGGATGGTCAATCATCTAGTCTGGAGTCCATTGAACTCTCGGTAAAGTCTATGAACTTTTGCCACGTGATTCCGGCTGGCTATTGGCAGGCCGCCGTACCGCTCAAAAATCGGGTTTTGGTGGGCTGTTCTGTCGCACCAGGGTTTGAGTTCGAGGATTTTGAGCTGATTGACTCGGCTCCAGACGTGGCAGCAACTCTAAGCAAGATCAATCCTGAACTTAGCAAACTTCTCTAACTGCATGGCTCAATGCGTCGGGAGCTGCGAAATGACAGTCTGAGATTTTGATGCTTACATAGGCAGTGCTTATCACTCTAATCGACGATCGGCATTTGACACGGCTGAATTTTGCTTAGAGGATAAAAAGCATAGACACAAAGCAACTTACGCACAGTCCCTCCTGATTAAGAGGTTGATTGTTGTTAAAAAAACTGTTGTGCGGCCGTCTAAGCAGGTATGGCTATTCGCTATAAAGCATGCATGTTGGGGCTGGCTGGTATGCCTAGTCAAAATTAGCCTGCTTTTAAGCTTCAGAGCATAGCGCTGTTATGGTTGGAGAGTTTTCTAAGACAATAGTTGAGAATCTTACATCCGATGTATGGAAAGATTCTGCTGAGGGCTGTGATCGCAATCTCTGTCAGGCTCTAAACCTGTTACAGAATCGGTCGTTTTTGTTAGGATGCGGATTGGGTTTGCTGATGACGCTTGGCTACTTTAATTTAACCGCTGGCAAAGCAGAGGCAGAGCCCCTGAGGTTTCCCCCAGCCCTCAGAAACCTTGAGAGCTATCAGTAGCGTATTTGTAAGTCTTTTATCTATACCTGAGGCCGTAGGTTGTTAGAAGCTACGGCCTCGAATACATTCTTTTAGGGTAAATCCGGGTTAGTACTGACTGCCTGTTTTACGATGCTGAAGCGCCGTTATGCCATTGCTTTCTAATAGCTCCCCGCTGCTGACCTGAGCGTAAATGAGTAGATGATCACCTGCTACAACGTGAGTTTTAGGCAAACATTGTAAATAGGCTAGGGCATCTGTCAGTATTAGCTTGCCACTATCGGTGCGTTGGATATTCAGAGGTTTTGCTCCCACCTGAGAGGATGTTTGACAAGAAAAGTGACGCCGCACGCTACGACCTTCTTTGAGGATATTAAGTACAAAGGGTTGGGCGGTTTGTAAGCTTGCGATCGCACCATCTCCCAACGGCAGCGCCACCATAATACCGGGTGGGCTAAAACTCGCTTGAGAAACCCATGATGTTAGAATAGCGCGGCTCTCTCCGTGGTGTTCAAAAGTAATGACCCCGAGAGTACCAATAATTCGCCCCATCGCCTGGGCGGTGCGGTTAGCCTGAGCATCTCTTGCTGTCTGGCGAGGGCTCTGCTGTCGTGACCGCTTACGCAGCTGTTGGGCAAATCGAGTCGCTGCCTCACGACAGGTATTGAGCCCTGCTTCATCGGGACTAAACTTAATCCTCAACGGTTCAAACCCAAACTGATAGCCCGCATCTCGCAGCTTGTTGGCTAGTAAATCAATCGCCTCACCACTCCAGCCAAAGGAACCAAAGACTCCCACCAGCTTAGTTTTTGCGACATGGGTCAAGATTGTTCCTAATGCTGTCTGCACCTGCACTGGAGCGTGACCCCCGAGAGTGGGAGAGCCAATAACAAATCCATCACAGTCGGCTACGGTCTGAGCTAGGGTGTCAGCAGGTGTGTGCTCACAGTTAATTAACTCAACCGCTAGTTCTGTCTCAGTCAGCGTTTGAGCAATAGCGTTGGCCATAGTAGACGTACTGCCATAGGCCGAGGCATAGAGCACAGCTACCCGGAGCTGGCGCTGCGTCTGTGCTTGACACCACTGTCGATAGTCTTGGTAAAACCGGCTAAGACTGTGACGAATCAGCGGCCCATGACCCGGAGCCAGCAGGTTTGGGGTGAATGCTTCAAATGCCTTGAGTGCAGTTTCGACCTGTTTTGCCTGAGGAGCCTGGAGACATTCAAAATAGTAGCGCCGATCGCTGTTTAAGTTACGCCAGTCTGTATCCCATAGAGTATCGCTACAAACATGAACGCTAAAGAGTTTGTCGGTATAAAGAATCTGGCTGGCTAGGTCATAGGTACACAGACCGTCAGGCCATCGCGGTGTCGGCACGGTAACAAACTGCAGCCGATGATTTTGGCCGAGATCAAGACAGTCTCCGCTACGTACAGCTGCAATAGAGTGATTAGGTAGAGCCGTTTTTAATACATTGGCGGCAGGGCGAGAGCAAATAATAGTCGCCTGGGGTGCCAAAATACAGAGCTGCTTTAGGGTAGCAATACGATTTGAATTAATGTGGCTAGCGACAATATAGTCAAGGGTGGCTACATCGATTTGCTGTTGTAAAGACTCTAGATAGATGTCTGTAAAAGATTCTCCGGGAGGATCGAAAATCGCTGTTTGATCGCCAATGATAATATACGAATTCGCTGTTGTTCCTCGGCGACGACCATATTCAACTTCGAACTTAAGTCGGTCCCAGGTGCGCGATCGCAACACCCGTGTGTCAAGGCCGATGTCGTCTACTTGTACATCTCTTGGGCGCACTTTAACCGTAGGCAGTGATGTTGTTTCAGCGATAGATAATGTCGAAATCATGATAACTTTCTTCCTTGTCAATGTCTCTCAGCATTGGGAGATTTAGGGAGCAGTCAGAATATTGGGTACTTTTCATGCAATGTCTAGAATCAGAGTTGCAACAGCGCTAGTAATGGCTGCCTGCTTGGCGATGATGTATGGCTGTAATGCCATCTGGGTGGGCAACGCGACCCATAGCAGCGGTGCAATAAATAAGTAGGTGGCCAAAACTATTCAATATCCCGAATGCTACCAGGCAAACATCTTAGCGACTCATAGCTACGTTTACTTATGGCCACCTACTTAATCCAATGGTCGCTGGCGTCTACTCGGCTGGTCACCGTACATTCTAAATAGGCTAGAGCCTCAGCCAGAATCGGTGAGCCGTTGTTGGCGTTATAGGTGGCGATACCTGTAAAGCGGTCGGCACCGGGGGGAAACCGTTTGAGAAAATGTTTTGTCAACCGCTGATAGTTGTCTTCTTCTAAGACATTGAGAACAAACGTGTCGCTGCCGTGGAGAAGAGACTCCATGGCCCGGTCTTTGGCTACAGCTACTGCCAGACCCAAGGGCTGAAAGCTGGCCTGAATTACCCAGGAAGCTAGCATGGCGCTAGTGACCTCATCTTTACGCGTAGTCAACAGATAGAGCCCGGTGCTGAGCCGCCCAAGGGCTTGGTCCAAGCCTGACTCTAGCTGTTTGTTGCGTCGCGGTCGTCGATTTTTCTCTAGCCACTGACCTAGGTCGGTGCCAGCTTCCTCACAGCGCTGGTCTGTTGCAGCTGATGGCTCTGTTTTAATCAAAACTGGTGGAAATGCTTCGGAGAGTCCAAGCTCTAAAAACTGATTGCGCAGCGGATAGATGGGTTCATCATCACCGCCGCCGGTCTCAAACAGCCCGATAGCTTGTTTGTCGTGGGCAGCGGCCAGCAGTGTGCTTAGCAGAGGGGCAAACAGCGATGATGAATTCCCCTCCTGGGGCGGCATGCCAATGACCAGAGCAGCGGCCTCGGCCACCAGCTCTCTGACGTCGTGGGGGTCGGCTTCCTCCATATCCACCAGCTCAAGGTCAGTGCCGGTTTTGGTCAAACTTTGGGCAATGGCTCGGGCGATGCGATCGCTATAGCCATAGTCAGCGGCATAAAACATCGCCACATAGGGAGCCGCTTTTGACTGGGCTTCACTCCAGGTACGATAGCGCTCGATCCAGTTTTGGCGATGGTGCAGCAGTAGCGGTCCGTGGCCTGTGGCAACTAGACCGACCGTGAGTTTATCCATCCGTTTTAGGGCTCCCAATACAGACCGAGCATTGGGTCCCATCAGGCAGTCGTAGTAGTACTGAAAGTCAGCTTCCAGCAGCTGCGGCAGCTCATCATAGAGGCTGTCGTCACAGTAGTGCATGCCAAACACATCGCAGGTGTAAAGCACCTGGGTGCCGCTGTCGTAGGTAAAGATGGTGTCGGGCCAGTGAAGATTAGGGGCAGAGACAAATTCTAGACAATGCCCTTGGCCCAGATCCAGCGAATCACCGCTTTTAACCATTTGGTATTCAAAGGGGCGATGAATTTGGCTTTGTAAGAACTGGATGGCTACTTTAGAGCCGATGACTGTGATTTGGGGTGCGATCGCAAGCAGCTGACCCATCAAACCGCTGTGGTCCGGTTCAGTATGGTTGACCACGAGATAATCAATGGCTGTCGGGTCAATCAAACGGTGAAGACAGTCTAAATAGAGAGATTCAAACTTAAGGTGAGTTGTATCCACCAAAGCCACTTTGTCACCGCGAATGAGAAATGAATTGTAGGTAGTGCCGTTGCACAGCTCAAACTCAATATCAAAGCGGTCTCGGTCCCAATCAAGACAGCGAATCGCTGTAGAATCTGTGGCAATCTCTTCTATTTGTAACGTTAATCGTATTGACGCAGACGTTGTTGGATGTGAATCAATGAGGGTAACCATAGAGAGTATCTATCCTGGTCTCAAACTCGATGTTTGTACCTCTATAGTTGCTCTCAGATTTGGGTTTGTAAAATGTCAATACCCAAACCAAATGATAACTAAAGTTTATAACTTATCTAATATTTAATTCGTAATCTAAATATATAGAGCACACTCAATTTTGTGATGAAATTCTGATATGCCAGCTCATCATCCTTTCTAGAGTGGGCTTTCTGAATAGTTGAATCCTCATACATAGAGCACGTTGCTGCAAAATTAGGCGCTTGAAACGAGAGCATATTACCCATCGAACAAGCATTAGCAAAATGAGGTATGCGCTGACTAAATTATAAGTCTGAATTATAGCTGGGTTTGGTAATTGATTTGTGTTTGGTGCAAATTAATATACTTTCTAAGACGTTTGGAGATAGAATCAGATATATGCAAGATAAAAGTCTCATAGATTTAGATCTATGAATAAAGTATCTGCGCTGTCTCTTTGTCCGGATTTGAAGTTTCTCTATAAAAAACGTCGATTTATATCCAGTTTTGGGGAGAAGAAATCTCCTAGAAGCACCTCGAGCACCTCTTCTCCCCTTTCCTCTTGGTCTTTAATGACCTGTTGTTTCTGCAGTACGGGCTAGCGCTCTCAGGGCTGTTTAATGTACTCATCAATGGGGCCATTGTAGTCCAGACTAACCTGGCGGTCTCGACCTGTCCCTTCTACGGTAACAACGCTCAAAACGGTATAGTCTTCTGCAACTACAACAGCGGTGGGGTTACCCCCTCTGAAGGTAAAGCGCCAAACGTTGGGGGCTAACATTTCGCAGGGGGATGCGATCGCCGCGCCATGCATTGCTGGTTCGGCTCGATAAACAGATAGACCGCCGTTAGTGACTTCTGCCATCTGTCGGGCTTCATTTTTAGCTGCATTTAGCGCTATCTGTTCGGTAGGAGTAGTGGCGATGCAGGCACTACTATCTGACTCTTGTTTTATGCCTACCTGCGCATTGGCAGGCATCGCCGCAAGAGTTGTCAGCAATAGAGCAGAAAGTGTGGTGAGAGATTTCATCTGGCAAATTTCCTTGGGGGCTATGGCCATCTGTTATAGGATACGGCAATACTAATCGGTATCCGTGCGGTTTACCGATCGGCTCTTTCCTGGTACCAGCTATCGCCTTCGATGTAGGCACTTCCGTAGAAGTCTTTGGCCTATATCGATATCACAGAAGATAGGGCTCTAAGAGAATATTCCAAGTATTTTGGGCTTGTTCATATTCTTCTGGACAAAATTCAGCCCGTTCTTCGGGCAAAATATCATCTGCCACCCAGTCGTAAAATTCTGACGGATTACTGCCATAGGTGAGACATGCGATATTATAAGATCGCTGATCGCTTAGGCTATGTTCGCCCCAAAAAGGAATTTCTTCATCTGATTCAGCCTCTTCAACGGCATCTAAATCAAATTGATCAATACCGGCAATGACCGCGTCGTAATCTTCATCTTCTAGTAATAAGATAGCGGCAAATTCATCAACGGCATCTTCTTCTTGGCCTGTGATGGGCAGCTCATATAGATCAACTAGAGCATGACCTAGCTCATGATAGGCGGTAAATAAACCCGCATAGATGATCTCTGTAGCATAGTCACCCTGCTCTTCAATGGGAGCGATGTTGGCATAGTGCTTGAAAAGGTCATAGCATAAAACAATTTCAGACCACTCAGGCTCATACCAGGCATTGGCTTCATCACAGCTGCGAAAGGTAATCATGAGATCTTGAGGGAGAGCAAACGTCTGATTTAGGCTTTCTGCGAGATCATCGTAAAACTGAGTCTCCTTAAGGGCTTCTAGAACTTTTTGATGGCTGCTTTCTTCAGGTTGTTGATAGCTGACGATAAAATCCCCATTGTCTTCAGTGGGTTCTGTTGCACCAGCTATCTTTATGTTGGATTCTATATTGCTGTAGCCCACAGCCGCAGTTGAGAGTATACCTAAACCTATGCCGACCTTGAGCAGTCGATGTTTAATAGTCTGGTTCACAATATCTGTGTCGTATTTTGAGGAGTGCTAAAACCTTGAAAAAATCGTGTTGCCAATAGTTGTTACTACACCAATTTCTGTCGATTAGATCGTATTGATCATAGGCACAAATAGCCAAGAGTAGAAATACGCATACATTCCCAAGCCCCCAGCCTTGCCGCAGCAGACATCCAGTTTGAGTCGATAGTGTAAGAAATACTGCTGTGTCAGCCGACCCGCCAACGCTGAGCGTATTTTCTCAAGTAGATGCCGACGGCCCGTACTGAGAGAAATAGATGGGTAAAGGTTGGCAGCATCGCTGAAATACCGACGACAACACCAAAATAAATGTTTTTAAGGTTGTTGCGATTAGTGGGATTTTGTACAGCAGCTACAACGCGGGATTCGTAAACATCTGCTCGTGTGGCTAAAGACTCTGGTGAATGCTGAATAATGCTAATCAGCCAGCCTGAAAATGAAAAGACAAATAGAACCCACCAAGTTGCCACAATCGCGATGACAACATCAACGCTGAGGTGAGCGATATAGCTTGCTAATGAAGTTGTTTTGAGCGCGCGCTTTGCAATCCAGACGGTAATAAAGAACGATAGGCTATCAAATAAAGCTCCCAAAAATCCGACAGGGAACTGCAGCAAAAAATAATGCGCCCGTTCATCACCAAATGCTTCATGGGGGAATGCCGTAAGTAGGGCTAGCCAGTAGCAGCTGATGTTCAGCAGCGTAAAACAGATAAATAGCTTAAGAAAAAATGAGATAAAGCTTCCCCGATGCGTTTCATAGTAGTTGAGCAATCGCGATAGGGATTTTTTCCAAATCGCCATGATAGGACGCGCACGCAACCTACGGAGAGACGTTAGCATTTGCATAGAGGTTAGTTAAGTTGCGGGCTAGCTGCTCTTAAAGATTGAATCTGAGGATCCAGGTCCACTAGATTGAATTATTCCCTTAAATCGGCAATGGCATTCTGACCACCATAGCCAAAGAAATAGATGCCCGGTACCGTACCGTACCGTGGTGGTGCTTGTTTCTACATGATGGTGTTTGCTTACATGCGTTCTAGAACTGAGATGCCTAATAGCGACAGCCCCAGTTTGAGCGTGCGGGCTGTCAAATCGCACAGCATCAGCCGCGATGTCCGTTGGGGTTCGTCTGCCTGTAGTACCGCGCAGCGATCATAAAACTGGTTAAACTTCTGACTGAGTTCAAATAGATACTGACATAGCCGGTTAGGATACAGCGCTTGAGCGACTTCTACGATGACCGTGTCAAGTTCCAGCAAATGCTTCGCTAGTGCTAATTCTGAATCATCGGCCAGCAAGATGGGCGCATCGCCTAGCTGGGTAAAATCGATATCCCCTTTACGGCTAATCCCTTGTACTCGCACATAGGCATAGAGCATGTAGGGAGCCGTATTGCCCTGCAGGGCTAACATTTTGTCAAAGCTAAAAATGTAGTCGCTGGTGCGGTTTTGGCTCAGGTCAGCATATTTGACAGCGCCCATCCCCACGGTGGTGGAGACAGTTTGGATAAAGTCGTCGGACTCGTCGCGATTTTCGTCAGTAGTCCGCTGCTGTAAGTCTTTTTGGGCTCGGGTAACCGCTTCGTCTAGCAGCTCTTTGAGTTTGACAGTCTCCCCTGAACGGTTTTTGAGCTTTTTGCCATCTTCGCCTTTGACTAGACCAAACGGCACATGTACCAGTTCCACACCTTCAGGAATCCAATGGGCTCGGTTGGCTACCTGGAAGACTTGGGCAAAGTGGTTTGCCTGCCCCGCATCGGTAATATAAATAACGCGCTCGGCCTGCTCGTCGATGGTGCGCTGGCGGATGGCGGCGAGATCGGTGGTGGCGTAGTTAAACCCACCGTCGGATTTTTGAACGATCAGCGGCTGAGGATTACCGTCTTTGTTAGTGAACCCTTCTAAGAAAACAACCTGTGCTCCTTGGTCTTCTTCGAGTAGGCCTAGAGACTTTAGATCCTGAGCCACATCTTCAAGGAACGGGTTATAGAAAGATTCTCCCCGTTCTTGAATAGTGATATCCAAGCGATCGTAAATCTTTTGAAACTCTTTTCTAGACTGTTCGCATAGCAGCTGCCAGGCTTTCCGCGCGCTTGCATCGCCAGACTGTAGATCCACAACAGCTTCACGGGAGGCGGTCTTAAAGTCTTCGTCTTCGTCAAAGCGCTTCTTGGCCTGCTTGTAGAATTCTACTAAGTCACCAATATCTACCGATGAAGACTCGGTGATGGCTGCGGGACACACATCTCGAAGATGGGTGATCAGCATGCCAAACTGGGTGCCCCAGTCGCCGACATGATTTAGCCGGAGGACATCATGGCCCAAAAATTCTAAGGTGCGGGCGATGCTCTCACCAATAATGGTGGAGCGCAGGTGACCCACGTGCATTTCTTTAGCAATGTTGGGGCTAGAGAAATCGACGATGGTGCGCTTAGCCGGGGTGGCGATAGGAACGCCCAACCGTTCGTCTGCGTAAACGGCCTTTAGCCGATCTTGCAAGTACTCGGTTTTGAATTTGAGATTGATAAAGCCGGGACCGGCGATTTGTGGCGGCTCGCACAGGTCTTCAATGGCAAGGTTTTCGACAATCTTGGTTGCGATCGCACGTGGCTTATCCTTCAAGCGCTTGGCCAGCGACATGGCCACATTGGCCTGATAGTCGCCAAACTTAGGATTATTGGTTGGCACCAGCATCGGGTCCGTACCCTCCAAATCAGGGCCAAACGCGCTTACAAGAGCCGTTTGCAGACGTTGTGTTAGATCGTCGAGGGTGGATAGCATGGACGCGATATAAGCAAGCAACCTATAGCCTATCAACTCACCTTACACATTGCGCCACATCATCGATGGACGGCCAAAAAAAACTGTGTCCTACTTACCCAGTTGGGTGATGTCTCAATAGTTTTACTTAGGTAACGATGGGGACAGCCTCTGATGTCAGCCGGCTGGGTGTGTAATCATGCTGAACTATCGGCGATTCCTGTGTGTTGTGTGTGTTCCTGTACTGATATGTTTTCTGGGCTTTCTAGGTTTCCCTTGGTAATCCGTCTGAGCTTGAGCGTTCTTACCGCTAGCACGCTTACAGTGACAAGCTGGGTATCCATCGCTGCGATCGATGTTTGCGGCTCAGCCGCTTTAGCCAGTCGTACCTTTGGTCGCGATGGGCGAGACGGTCGCCATGGCCGGGCTGGGCGCAACGGTCGCGATGGCGCTGACCAAACAATCCGAGTCACCGGAGACCCCGTGCGCCTAGATCTATCAGGTACTGACGGTGAAGACGGCGGCTATGGTGAAGATGGCGAGTGGGTTCGCTGTCGCCGCCAGCCTCGTGATGAACACCATGACCTACATGCGGCAGACGGCGGCAACGGCGGCAGCGGTGGCAGCGGTGGCAGCGGTGGTCGCGGTGGCAATCTGACGGTGTACTACACCAATCCCAGTGAGCTACGGCAGATTTTGGTAGAGGCCACAGGCGGTCGCGGCGGTCGCGGCGGTCGCGGCGGTGATGGGGCCAGAGGCTGTGACTGTGACGATCGTCGCTGGACCGTAGAAGTTTGCAAGGATGGCAGCTGTAATCATAAAGAATATCGGTGTTACGACGGTGACGATGGCCATGATGGTCGCAACGGCTCCGACGGTGAGACGGGGAACCTGGGTCAGCTGGTATTGATTAACCAAACAGAGCCGCTGCCTGCCGAAAATCCGAATCAGTCCCATAGCGTATCGAGTCTGGCTAATCTGACGGTGACGCTGTCTCGCAATCTTTGGGAAACCCGTGCTGGAGCTAAAACCCTACTCGCTCCTGGTTCGACCATTGATAATACCTATCGAGCCTACATCGGCCATGTTGAGCGTCAGTTTGCCATCGATTGGCAGGCGCCGCAGCCGTCTCAGGGGGTGACTGACCTAGTAGATTTGGCACTACAGCCCGACGGTCAGATTAACGTTGATTTTCCAGATGCTTACTGGCTGCTAGGAGAAACTATTGAACAAGAAACCTTGACCACCTATCGGGTCGATGGCATTGTTCCGATAGCAGAGGTCACCCAGCTAGCGTTGGGACGCACAGAAGGACGCAGCCGTAGTTTTGAGGTCAACGTAGTCGACCTGGCCCAGCGGTCTAACGTATTGGATACGCGGTTTGAAGTACGCTACAGCATCTCGGATGACGACGGTCGGCGGCGGCGCTATGACCTACAGTTTGACGGACCGGTCCCTGACGATCTGGTGCAGCGAGACCATAACCGCTTTACGCTCTCTCTGGGACGGTTGCCCATTCGCTCTCAGCTCCTCAGCGGCGGCACCCAGGCCCAGGTAGAACTCAAAATAAATCGCTCGTTTGGGAGCATTGTGGCTGACCAGACGCTGACCTGGGAGGGCAAGATTTGATGGCCTGCCCAGCTAGCCAACCTGTGGTCCAAGCGCTTTGAAAGTTAAAGCCACCGGTAATGCCGTCGATGTCAAGAATCTCTCCGGCAAAGAACAGACCGGGGCATAGCCGGCATTCCATAGTCATAAAATCAATCTCTTTTAATCGCACACCGACGCACGTAACATACTCATCTATAAACACACCTATACACTGAAGCGCATAGTCTCCCTGACAGAGTTCTTGGGTCAGCTTATTGATAGCTTTGTTGGAGAGCGTCGTCCACTGCGCCTGCGGATCGATTTGGGCGCGCTGGATAAAGTAGGTCCACAGACGTTTGGGGGCCGGTGTGGGATTGTGGTTTGCAATAGCGCGTTTCCCCCCTTCGCTTCTCGCCGTCTGTAGCTGGGCCCTGACATCATCCTGACTCAGCTGCGGCAGCCAGTTGAGCAATACTCTGCCCTGGTAACCCTGGTCATGCAGAGCGCGAGCCCCCCAGGCCGATCGCTTGAGCACTGCAGGACCGCTCAGACCCCAGTGAGTAATCAGTACAGGACCAGTTTGAGTCAGGGGCTTTTTCTGTCCTGGCAGCTTCAGCTTGACCTCCACTGGATTCATCGATAGACCGCTGCGCGCTCTCAGGGCTGCATCTTTCACAGTAAAGGTAAACAATGACGGCACCGGGGGCTCCAGGGTATGCCCCAGACTTTTGGCAATACGATGACCCTGGGGACTGCTGCCGGTAGCTAGCAGGATGCGATCGCACCTTACATTCCCTTCCCTAAGCCCAACAACGAATCCTAAATCGGTTTTGTTTATAGATTTAACCGGTGAGCGAGTTTTGATGGTGACTCCTGCCTTTAATGCAGCTTCCATCAGACAGTCCACAATAGTGCCTGAGTCATCGGTGACCGGAAACATACGTCCGTCCGCTTCGGTTTTTAGTTTTACACCCCGCTGCCGATACCAGGCGATGGTGTCCTGGGGCTGAAACCGAGAAAACGCGCCCCGCAGCGCTTTGCCGCCTCTGGGATAGTTATGGACGAGCTGGGCCGGGGCAAAGCAGTGGTGCGTGACATTACAGCGACCGCCGCCGGAGATGCGGACTTTGGCCAGACATTCGGGACCGGCTTCATAGAGAACGCCGCGGGTATTGGGTTGAGCGGCTGCGATCGCGCCAAAAAAGCCAGCTGCACCCCCCCCAATAACTCCAATCGTCTGTTTATCCACTTCTCACAAGAAATTTTACGATTTGTACTTTTATTAGATTATATTAATAAGTGTGAAGGCATTTCAGATTTCTTTAGTAGAAGTCAAAGTGCTTGATAGTGATGATTGCCTTGGCTGTTCAGGACTTTGAGAGTTCTGGGCAGCCAGTTTCTTTTTTTGCGATATCGTAATAAAAGTTTCTAATTGTGTAAAAACGTAACGAACCCACCATGGCAAGCAAAGATCAAATCCGTAAGCACCTGTCTATTAGTTCTTCCGTTAAGTTAAACGGTTCTCGTCCCAGCAATGGTGAAGAAACCCAAAAACTACGGGTGATGGAGCATGTCAAGATCAGTAAAGGTTCCAAACCCGATAGTGAGTTCTAGAGCGGCTTGACTGGCCTATGTAAAGTCGCGAGCCGTGCAGCCGGTTTAGAGCTGGGCTACAGTTATCCCAGCTTGCACATCTCTTGATTTCTCATGGCCAGTCCGCTGTCAACCGACAACTACCGCCAGTTTTTACAAGCGCTCAAGGAGCGGATTCGTTCAGCTCAGGTCAAGGCAGCTCTAGCTGTTAATCAGGAGTTAATTTTACTGTACTGGCAGATCGGGCGTGAAATTCTTAGCCGCCAGCAGCAAGAGGGCTGGGGCACAAAAGTCATTGATCGTCTGGCCAAAGATCTCAAGCGCGACTTTCCTGAAATGACCGGGTTTTCGTCGCGTAATCTCAAATATATGCGGGCCTTTGCCGATGCCTATCCCGATACTCAGCAGGTGCAGCAGGTGTTCTCGCGCATTCCCTGGGGACACAACGTCCGACTGTTAGACGCACTGAAAGATCCAGAAGAGCGGCTTTGGTATGCCCGTCAGACGCTGGAAAAAGGCTGGAGCCGTAACGTGCTACTGATGCAGATCGAGCAAGGGTTGCACCAACAGACCAGTGTCGCTGTGACCAACTTTGAGCGAACGCTGCCGCCTGAGCAGTCAGACCTGGCCCAAAACCTGCTCAAAGATCCCTACAACTTTGATTTACTCACCCTGGCAGCTGATGCCCAGGAGCGCGATTTAGAGCAGTCGCTGCTGTCTCATATTCGTGATTTTTTACTAGAGCTAGGCGTCGGTTTTGCCTTTGTCGGCAGTCAGTATCCAATTCAGGTTGGTACCAAAGAATACGCCATCGATCTGCTGTTTTATCACCTGAAGCTGCGCTGCTTTGTGGTGATCGACCTTAAGCTGGGGGAATTTGAGCCTGAGTTTTCCGGCAAGATGAACTTTTTTGTCTCAGCCGTGGACGATTTGCTGCGTCACGCCGACGACCAGCCGACTATCGGCATGATTTTGTGTAAGTCCAACGATGCGACGGTTGCTGAGTATTCACTGCGGGATGTGAATAAACCTATTAGCGTCGCCACCCATCGCCTGGGTCGCGAGCTGCCAAAAGACTTGCAGGGGACACTGCCCACCGTAGAACAGTTAGAACAGCAGCTAGAAAGCGCACTAGACAGTTAACAGGGGCTCTACCGTACGGGCGCGCTAGCCCAGCGCCTCATCCAGGCTAGCTTTACCCGCACCTGTGTAAATCAGCATGAGTAAACCGCCAATGAGGCCCACATTTTTCAAAAACGCGTTGATCTCACTAGCGTCGGCGATGGGGTTATGAAACATCAGCGTGGCTGGAATCAAGAAAATGATCAGCAGCAGCGCACCGATTTTAATTTTGTAGCCCAGCAATAGCGATAGGCTACCCGCCAGCTGAAACACGACGGTGCCAGCTGCTAGCAAAGCGCCTAGAGGCAATTGTTGGCCCAGCATATCGGCAAAGCCAGCAAAGCCGGTTAAGTGACTGATGCCAGCCTTTAGAAAAATGAGCGTCAAGCAAATTCGGGCGGCAAGGGGTAGATAGTTCATGGTTCAGACTGAAGAGTTTTGTACTGCTTTGGAACTAAATATAGAAACAGATACCACCACACCAGAATAACCAACGCAGCTGGAGCCGTAATCCACCAGCGGTGTAGCCATATCCAGCTAACGGTGGGGACGCTCAGACCGGTTAAAACAATTGACCAAGGCTGACACCACCAAGGTTTTTGGGCCCATAGGGACTGTGCTTGTTCTGAGGATTCCATAAATAAACTCAACACGGCTATACATGCTTAGGGTAGCTCGTGCCGTTGGTATCCATGGCAGCAGCGACTGGTAGGGGATAGCCGCCGCAATCATATTGAGAGCGGCGAAAAAAAAAGCGGTTGAAACAGCAACTGCTGCCTCGCCCGCTTCTTGTTAACCCACCCCAGGAGCCGTCTACAAAAGCAGACAGCCCCGGTTCTGAAATTGCCAGTGCCGACAGACACTAGCAAAGCTTGAGGAGTTCATCAGCACGGTAAAGGAGCATCGTGGTGATTGCCGCCTTGCTGCGCTTTCACGTTTCTATCTGTAACAGCCAAACATTTGGTGTAACGAAGTCATTAGAAACGTGTTGAACTATCAACTTGATTTAAGAATCTCATGGGAGTATGACAAATAGGTGTAATTACTTATTTTCTTTATAATTGCCTCTAAACGGTTGCAATCGATACGTTTTGCTGATCAGGTTACGTGAAAATGATTGCACTATAAGGAAAGCAATCGTTTTGCTCAGGATTTATAAAGAGGTACACGGCTGATGTCTGATGGGGAAAGCGCGTATGACGTCAGTAACTTGGATTTTTATCGTCAGTTTCATGGTAAGCAGCTGTACTATCGCTGGGAAGGCACTGTTTGGTGGCAGCCAACGCCAGAGTCGGATTTGGAGCAGATATTTGCGATCTCAGGTATGAATGCCACCAAAGTTTTCCTGCGTTCTGGCGAAACCGGTGACTACGGCCACCGCATCAACCGCGAGCTAGGACTATACTGCGACCCCGAAACCGGAGACGTGCTCACCCAGTGGCGGCCTCCAGACCGTCCGCCTGTGCCGGTAGTACCGATTGCCAACCGGATTGTCCAAGGGGATGTATCACCCAAAACGACCACCGTTCCAGCCGGTGAATCCTATCTCAAAAAAGTCCAAGAAATTCCCCTCAGCTATCCCCATCCGCTAGCAGACGATCCTCAGTATCGTGAGCACTGCCCCGGTCCCACGTTTCATGGCACAGAATATTTCACTACCTATGCCTGCCGTCCTGGAGTAAGTGTGCCAGCGCCCCTGTGGGCCAGAGACTGTCCCTGGCTTCCCTGGATGAAGCTGGGCTATCAGCATCCGGCTCGTCTGCGGTTTGAAACCACGATTCAGCGAGTCGATAATTTTGACGATCTCAATCCCAAGCTAATAGAGGTCATCCGTCAGCGCGTTCCGATTTATGAGCACACCCCAGATGCAGCTGATGAACCCAACGTGACCAGCACGACCTATTTCAAAAAGTATTTTGATGCGTACCAAGCTGGAGCCCAGTTTCCAATAGTAGAAACCGAGTAGCCGCATCTGTATCAAACGCCTCAGCAGCTTTAGCGAGCTGGGCGTCCCAAAACCAAAACCCAATAGTGGTTATAGGTTGTGCTAGGAGCGCTAATGCGATATCCCATCCCTACTTCAGAAAAGTCTGGATTTAAAATATTTTCCCGGTGACCACGGCTGTTCATCCATTGTTCAAACGTATCTTCAGCAGAAGAGTAACCTGCAGCTACATTTTCACCAACAGACCGATAAGCATAATTTTCTCGTCGTACACGATCTGCGACCGAAGACCCATCAGAGCCCGTGTGTGATAGCTCAAAATTACGTGAAACAATATCCTCAACATGAGCCTGAGCAGCTCTTTGCAAAGTATTTGAAAATCTCAGAGGTGATAGCCCTCGTTCCTGCCTAGCTTCGTTCATCAGTCTCAATAACTGTGTTTGTCTTTGAGTGAGATCGGAGACCTCATTCTTCGCTATGGCGTCAGGCTGATGCGATTCACCCGGCATTGCGACCGACTGAGCTTCGACCGCAGTCGATAAGCATAATCCAGTGGTTAGCAATACCGCTACTGAAGACCTGAACATGTTTTTACACCTCAAATACCTACGCAATCCATCTATGCCCTTAAGAGAAATGCTAGTCTTCTGTACGATGGCTAACGGTGCTTTTTGAAAGGTTCTTGAACTGTCATAGTGAGCCTACTAATTTACTGGTGGGCACGACAGCTCATTATAAGAATCCCCCGTAAACGCCAAGGTTTGCGGGGGATTCGGTTTAGATATAAGGGGTCAAGTAGAACCGTGCCTACTTAGATATAGAGTTCACGCTAGAAAGGTATGCAATAACTTGCTTGCCTGTGATTTCAATGTACGCCGTTATGGGGACTGTGAAAACCTGTATGAAATACGCCTATGGTCTGCTCACATAACCATCAATTTTCCTTGGTTTGTGTCTGCGATCACTGTGGGGTGTGCTGATTGACTATTGACTAGAGGATTACCGAAGCCAGCCACGGCAATGGTGAGCGCATTTCTGATAAGAAAAAGCCTCTACCTTGTGGATAGAGGCCGTGAGTGTGTGATAGGAAAGTTTGAAGAGAGAAGGGGACATAGCGTGTGCTCGGCACCTGAATTAGCGAATCAGCAGACGTCCTGCACTATTAGCGAACGACGGACTTCGTGCGAGCATCCAGGGCATCTAGCCGCGCTTCTTGGATGTTGTCTACTGTTTTAGTACGAGCATCTAATGCCTCTAGCCGAGCCGCTTGGATATCTTCAACAGCCTTAGTTTGGTTATTCAAGTGCTCCAGACGTAGCTTGTGAACACTGTTTTTTGTACGAGCGTCCAGGGCCTCTAGCCGTGCCTGCTGGATATTGTCAACAGCTTTAGTGCGAGCGTCCAATGCGTCTAAGCGGGTCGCTTGGATGTCTTCAATAGCTTTGGTCTGGTTGTTGAGGTGCTCCAGACGTAGCTTGTGAACAGAATTTTTAGTACGGGCATCGAGTGCTTCAAGACGCGCTGATTGAATACTGAAGCCTGCCGTCTCAGCAGATGCAATGGGTGCGATCGCAGCAGATGCAACCAGGATAGTTAAAGCAGAAAGAATAGTGCGTTTCATAATTAAAGCTCCTTGGTAAATAAGCGATTGACTTCATTACCTATAAGAATGCCGGAGCTATCTGAACGCTATCTGACCGGTAACTGAGGATTGCTTAAAGCGTTTCTGAGTTTGGCTGAGTAACTTTGGTGATGGACGTCACAGGAGATGTTGGCGGAGCCTCTCCAGCGGAGCATCGTAATGTCTTAACGAAGTAGTCTACGTAGCTGCATCATTGCTGCTGCTATAATCAGTAAGTTAGTACTAACTGAGCCCTGGCAATCGCTGGGGCTTTTTGCTTATGTTCTAGCAGTCATTGGCGTACCGTTTTTAACTGAAATGCCGATATTGCCTTGCTGTGAAGCTTTTTCTGACAAAGAGGAATGAGGCTTTCATAACCAGCTATTCAACTAACGCCAAGCGATGATTTGAGACTGATAGGTAAAGAAAACTAATGGGTTATAACTGAAACCTATATATATTTCATGCTCCCATTGGCCGAGATTATAGATAGGCTATGGACAGTGGTAGCAAAGACGATTTTCACCATGGCTGATATTTCTATTACTTGCGCAACAGCGTCTGCACTCTCTACATCGAGACAGAAGCTATCCTCTCCAACCTTTGAATCCCAACTCAAAGCTGCTATAGAACATGCCAGCCGTCTGAATGAAATGTACGGCACTAGCAATATTGATACGGTTATTGCCTGGAAAACTGTTGAAGCATTACTGAAAAGTCACGCATACTTTAGAACCTTAGTCGTTCCCAATTGGAGTTTAGAAAAGTAATCTGGCTAAGAGCAATCTGTCCCAATATTGCTTATTTAGCGACCGTTTCAGCTGCTGCTCATCAACTGTCTGTAGTTGCTTTGCTCGATCCCTTAGTTTCGGCATCTTTCAGAGCCTTTTAGGGCTCTTTAATATGTTTTGTTTCAATGTAGCTGGTGTTCAATGTCTAAGTCTGACCAGCCATTGTTAGCTGCTCAAACATATGAGACTCCTGGCCTATCTTATTTTTTAAAAACTCTTGCCAATGTGACAGGGGCTAGGGAGGCTATGTCTTGAGAATGAGAAACGTTTTGGATATGAACTGTTTACAGCTTATTATTGGCTCTGCTCTATGTTCTTTGCCTGCGTCTAATAAAAAAGCCTCCACCGTATTGGCAGAGACTTGAAGTGTGTGTAGGTAGAGTTTGAGAGAGAAAGGGTGCCTCATGAAAGGTAATGAAGCTTCACTGACGTACGGAGACGCACTCGGCACCCAAACTTGGTGCCTGACTCCGCTATTGGGCGACGGCCTTCGTACGAGCATCCAGCGCATCGAGACGGGCTTCCTGGATGTTATCGACAGCTTTGGTGCGAGCGTCTAGTGCTTCCAGGCGAGCGGCCTGAATATCCGTGACAGCTTTAGTCTGATTGTTCAAGTGCTCCAGACGTAGCTTGTGAACGCTGTTCTTAGTACGAGCGTCTAAGGCGTCTAAGCGTGCCTCTTGGATGTTGTCAACGGCTTTAGTACGAGCGTCTAAGGCATCTAGTCGAGTCGCTTGGATATCTTCGATAGCCTTGGTCTGGTTATTGAGGTGCTCAAGGCGTAGTTTGTGGACGGAGTTCTTAGTTCGGCTGTCTAGCTCTTCTAGGCGAGCGGACTGAATGTTGAAGCTAGCGGGCTCAGCGGCAGCGGCGATGGGAGCAACGGCAGCGGAGGCAACGAGAACGGTTAAGGCAGAAAGGATTGTGCGTTTCATAGTTAAAGCTCCTAGGTGAATCGGTGAAGTGTGTTTGCTTCATTGATTACTAGAATGCCGGGACTACCTGAACGCTATCTGACTAGTAACTGAGGGTTGCTTAAGGGGTTTCTGAGTTTGGCTGAGTAACTTTGGTGATAAAGGTCACAATCATCACCAAAGTTGCATGTGTATCTCGCTGCAGGTCTGTTTTTAATCATTGATCCAGAGGAGCCCATTGGACGCTGTTGATCAGACGCTCTACTTCTGCTTGAGCTTGCTCTAAGGTTATCGGTGTTCCTCCATGTACCTCTGCCCAGCGTTTGTTGATAGTGACTAAGAGCTGGGCAGCTGCATCACAGTCTCGATTGGAATTGACAGTCGTGATATAAGTGGGAAGAGCCACATGACAAAGAACTGAATCATCAAGCTGCTGCGGAGTCAGGTCTGTTGCGTCTCTAAGATCTGTTGCTAAAAGCAACGCTCCTTGCAGTTCGGTAAGCCTAAGATTTGTACCCTGAAGATTAACATCGCTGAGGTTTGTTTCCTGAAGATTAGTAGAGAAGAGGTTCGCCTCTCGAAAGTTAGCAGACCAAAGAAATGCTCTCTGGAGGTTTGCTTCACTGAGATTGGCCTTTTGGAAGTTAGACGCACCGAGGTCTGCATCCTGGAGATTAGCAGATAAAAGACCGGCTTCTTGAAGATTGGCAAACAAGAGGTTTGCTCCCTGAAAATTAGCAGACCAAAGAAATGCCTTGGGTAACTCAATATTGATTAAACTTGCCTTTGAGACGTCTACTCCTTGCAAATTCTCTCTGGGCCACGGTCTTCCAAACCACCGTCGTCGTCCTGGTGATCCGGGAGTAGAGTTCAAAAACTCTAGTGCTCGTTTTCGACCTCCATTTCCTGGTTGGTCGTAGGCTCCAGTAATGACCTGCCAGGCAGCATATACCTGCTCATCGTGGCGTTGTCTTTCTCCACCCGTTAGAAAGGCAACCAGACTGATGATGATAGTAATGTTGGCTAGCAGAGATAGCAGATCAAAAACAGCGATATTCTTGAGGTCTTGGTTCAGAGTATCGAGGGCGTGTTCTAACGGGGTGGACTCGTACCACTCAACAGACCGTCGCCATCGACGTGTTAGCCACTGGTTGAGTCTAAAACTGGAGCTGCTGACTGGGTTTCTCGCAATCCGTTTTGCTTTCTTCCAGTCTTGTTCACTGCTACCAGCATATCCCCGTCTAATTCGTCGCTGATAGAGGTCAAAGGCGATCTGCTGAGTTTTTTCTAAGCGCTGCTGCTGGCGTTTGGTACGGTTCATACTCTAATAAATCTTATGGAAGAGTAGAGGCAAGGATAACAAGATAGCTCATAAAAAAGCCTCTACCATAATGGCAGAGGCTTAGATTGTGTGTAGGGAGAGTTTGATGGGGAAAAAGATGCCCTGGGTATAAAGTTTTCACGGGGGCCTATTTGGGCACCCAAACCTGACTAACCTGAGTACTGCACAGCATCCGTTAGCGGATAGACTTTGTACGACTATCCAGTGCGTCCAGGCGTGCTTCTTGGATGTTGTCTACTGTTTTGGTACGAGCATCCAGCGCTTCAAGACGAGTGTATTGAATATTCTCAACAGCCTTAGTTTGGTTGTTCAGGTGCTCCAGGCGTAGTTTGTGAACGCTGTTCTTAGTACGGGCATCTAATGCATCGAGGCGAGCTTCTTGGATGTTATCGACAGCTTTGGTGCGAGCGTCGAGAGCATCGAGGCGTGCTGCTTGAATGTTATCAATAGCCTTAGTGCGGGCGTCTAAGGCATCTAGCCGAGTCGCTTGGATATCTTCGATAGCCTTGGTCTGGTTGTTGAGGTGCTCAAGGCGTAGTTTGTGGACCGAATTCTTGGTGCGAGCGTCTAGCTCTTCTAGTCGAGCAGACTGAATATTGAAGCTAGCGGGCTCAACAGCAGAGGCGATGGGAGCAACGGCAGCGGATGCAACGAGAACAGTTAGGGCAGAAAGGATAGTGCGTTTCATGATTAAAGCTCCTAGGTGAATCGGTGAAGTGTGTTTACTTGCTTCATTGATTACTAGAATGCCGGGGCTACCTGAACGTCATCTGACCGATACCTGAGCGTTGCTTAAGGGGTTTCTGAGATTGGCTGAGTAAGTCTGGTGATGGAGGTCACAGGGATGGTCTGGACGTTGCGAACCAGTGCTTCTCCAAGCTATTGCTGGCTACCATATCATTTCTCAAACGACGGATTATCAAGTATTTCAACCCTATTAATTCAGATGTTGTGTCGTGAATCCGCTGCGTGCTTGTGGCCAATGCCCCAAAATTCTTAAAAATAGCTGTATTCAAGTTCAACTGAAATAGCTGTGTTAGAACCCGTTAGGACAATAGAAATTTATCAGAAGCCCCCTTCGCCCACTGCATTTAAGGCAGGAGACCCCATTTTTACAGAAGGCGAATCTGGAGACGTCATCTACGGCATTATCAAGGGTGAGGTAGAGCTGTGGATGAATAACACTGTGGTGGAAACCATTCATCAAGGCGATCTGTTTGGTGAAGGGTCGCTGGTTCATGAAGATCACAAGCGCTTTGAAACTGCGATCGCAAAAACTGACTGTCTCTTAGCGTTCCTTGATCGTCATCACTTTCTTTTCGTGGTGCAACAGACGCCTGTGTTTGCCCTAGACGTGATGCGAAGTTATTCTGATCGCTTGCGATACTTAAAAAACCGAGAGTGACGATTTCATATAAGAAGCCCCCATGGACGCTCAGGCTCATGAAGGCTTCGGTTTAGATATAGAGCGGTATTCAATAAATCGTTCTTCTATGGTTCCACTCTAAGCTAGCGAGAGTCGGATGGCAGCCTATGCAGGATAACCCCATCGTCTCATTACACGACCATCAAGTTTGCTTGGCTTGGGTCCGTGATCACTGTGGCTCAGCAGGCTGTAGCGGTAGTGCCGAAGTAAAACACAACAACACCCAGAACACTCAGTTGAGGAACTCTTCTAAATCAAACGAGACTTTTTAGAGCTGTTTAAGACAGGTCAGACCTATGGTAAACATTGCTCTCTAGTACCAGTAAGAAGAAAGATCAGCGGTGTGTTTGGGTGTTGTTTGTGAACTATCGGATGATTCTATCGAACTATCTATCGTTAGACCTCCTCTGTGTAGCGGCTATGAGCTTTTCAACTCATGTGACAAGCATAATCCTGCAGTGATTTAATATCTCTTCTGTGTTACAAACGTTAACTTGTTATTTGTCACTGCTGTTGCTGCTGTGTAGTGAGATAAGTCTATGGGGCGTCAGGGTGGAAATGAGAGTGCGATCTCAACCCCCATTCTTTGGGCTAAAACCAGCGCTAGCGACGTTTGTGTGATGTTAGGGAACTGCCAAAAAATAAAATCCCCGGATTAGGGTGGGGAAGGGGTAAAGGGTAAAGGAGCTATTGACGGATACCTTGTTTACCAGCAAGTCCCTTAGTCCAAAGAGTATCCAGCTATCGAGGGAGTGTAAACCATACGGCTGTGCCGTTTCCATTAGTGCTCTCGACGCCGATCTGCCCGCCGTGGGCTTCTACGATCTGTTTGCAGATATAAAGGCCCAATCCCAAACCGGGTTGATACTTCGCTTTGATTCCTCTAACGTAGGGCTCAAAGCCAGAATGGTGCTGGGCAACCGCAACGCCATCGCCATTATCCGCTCTGACAACCTTGAGCATGGCGACGCGATTGATGGTGACGGGCTCAGTAACGATTGTGATACGGGTACCCGGCGCATTGTGTCGGACAGCGTTATCGATCAGGTTGCTAAAAATTCGTCCCGTCTGACAGAGATCAACATAGACTTTTGGCGTATCTGCAGGAATCTTGTTTTCCAATCGAATGTCCTGCTTAGCAAAGACTTCACGAAAGTCTTGAAGGATAGGCTCAAGAATATCTCTCACGTCAGCAGTTTGATACCGTAATGCCTTGTCTGAGAGAGAATTCTGATGAGGCACCTTTAGAGTGTCCATCAGGTTGAGCAGGCGTTCACTGCCATGGATCAGTGCCGAAATATTAGCTGGAGAGACATTGATAGGCTGCTGAGCCGGGGTATTTTGCTGGAGCGATCGCAACAGCAGGAGCGATCCCATGACGGGTGTGCGCAGATCGTGAGTAATGCTATGGATGCAGCACTGTAGCCGCAGATTTGCCTCAATTTCTGAATGCTTGGTGGGCTCGAACAGGTGTACGCCTAGTTCGCAGATAATGCAGATCAAAATCACCTCAACGGTATAGCCAAAACTGTAAATTGACTGCTCGCCAACACTGGTTAGCCCCAGCAGTGGATACACTAAAAAGTAAAAGGCAATAGGTAGCAGCTGAGCCAATAGATGCAGTCGCCAATACACCGGAATAATAAGGGCCTGAGCTAGAAACATGATGATACCTGGAGAGTTTGGTAATTCTAAATAGGCTCCCAAAACCACCTCAGGAATAAACGTAATCCCCCAGGGCAACAGCAGCAGCATAATAGCTGGACGTCTGCGAATGGCAGGACTTTGCCACAGTAGTACCAGACCAAAAATGGCAGCAGCAACAAGCACTTTGTGGATAACAAATCCCCGCCGTAGCGTAACAAACGCCTCGGGGATTCCTACCGCCTCTAGCGCCCACAGAACACGGTCTGGATTCACAAAATATTCGTAGTACGAGGCGATGCCTGCAATGCTGACGTATAGGACCGCTAAGCCAATGCCGATCCAAAATCGCTGTCGCACTAGCCCATCGCGCCATTGTTGATATTCGGGGAGGGGAGGCTTAGGCTCGAACAGCCAGCGGGTAAGGGTTTGCCTTAGCTTTTGCAGTAGCTGCAGCACCTTTGGTCGTGCGGTAATCGTCATAGGATCGTGTCAGGCTATCTCTGTTCACTGTATGAGATGGCTAATCCTAGGGAAATGACTAACTGGTCAATTTTATTGACCCTGTTGGCCAATGCCGTAGGCGTGTCTGCCGTGCCAGTCTCAAAGCGTTGTTTCAACAGTGAAAATAGTTCCATGCAACGCGATCTATCTACAGCCCGTCCGGTTTGGTCTGGGGGCATGACCGCTATTGCCTTAACAACGCTACTGCTGCAGCCCAGTGCTTTGGCGTCTCCGGAGGAGCTAACCGAGCATGAGGTAATCGATCAGATATTTTTGACGGACACCCCTCTACCCGGTGCCGACCACGATGTCCATGAGGAACTGCTGGCGATTCGAGATGGTGCGGTTGCCTGGTTAGGCAACTATCAGGGTGTCCGCACTGAGGCGGACTAGTTGGTGATTGAATTTGAAAACGGTGAAGTGCCGGTGACGGTTGCCTTTAAGGATGATGGCGAACTTGATGCTATTGGTACCCAGTGTCGAGTTACAGCCGGCCCCCTGAGTCAGGCCCCAGAGGAGTTTCAAGCGGCACTGTCGGAATGTCCTGATTTAGGACCTTAGAACCTTAACTGACCAGGCCCGAACGCAGGGCAACAACGGCCACCTGCACCCGGTCATTAACTTCAAACTTGGTCATAATGCTACGCAAGTGAGCCTTGATGGTGCTCTCGCTCAGGAAAAGGGCCTGTGCGATCGCGCCGTTGCTTTTTCCCTGTACCAGCAGCTCTAGCACCTCCATTTCTCGCTTACTCAGGGTAAACGTGGGCTTGTTGGGAGCCGCCTGGAGCTGCTGGACGACGTGGCGCACTTTTTCGTCTAGATATAGGGCACCGGATTGGACGGTTGCGATCGCATTTAGCACCTGCTTAATGTCAGCCCCCTTAATGCAGTAAGCGTCCGCTCCATTAGCCAAGGCCAGCGCCGTTTCATGCTCCGTAGAATGGGACGTGAGCATAACAATTCGCGTCTCCGGGCAGGCTGCTTTAATCTGTCGAGTTGCCTCTATCCCATTTAGATAAGGCAGCCCAATATCCATAATGATCAGCTCTGGCTTCATCTCTAGCGCCAGTCTTACCCCTGCAGCTCCATCACTTTCTGACCCCACAATTTCAAAGCTAGAAGTGCTGCCTATTGCATGTTTCAGCCCTAACTGCATCAACGGATCGTCTTCTATGATTAGAACTTTCAACGGCACCGCTACTAAAATTGCTGGCTGTGGGCTTTTCTATTTAAACATTTCAACTCGGGGTCATTAGAGTGAAGACACGGTTGACAAAATATTTTGCAATAGATGGATTGGTGTTTTTGGCCTGCGGACATTGCTGGAACTGCGGGGCACTCCCTGCTTTGCCATGAAACCCGTTCAATACGGTTTTACTGGAGTAGGGGCACCTAAACAAAACCTATATGGAAAGTTGTCTCTCGGGCACAAGATTGACGATAGTCTGCTCAGCCACCAAATAATCTCGTTGGCAAATCCGCTGTAGCAATGGCTGATTGTGACTAATGGCGATGATGCCCACATCATATTGGCGAGCAAATTCTAGGATCACCTGCCAAATCAATGCCTGGGTATTGGCATCAAGCATAGCCGTCATTTCATCGGCAATCAGATAGCGGGTGTTGCGGTTAAGCACGCGGGCGATCGCCACTCGCTGCAGTTCTCCACCGCTCAATTCATGGGGATAGCGGGTCAGCCAACCGGGATGAATGCCGAGGGCATCTAGGATGTACTGCTGAGGCGGATGTTTTTCTCGCAGGATGCGGTCAATGCGCCAACGCGGGTTGACTGACAATTCAGGATTTTGAAACACCAGCTGCACGGGGCAATAGCCTCGACTCGGTAGCGGTTGTTGATCTAACGTGATGCGCCCACGGCTGGGCTTTAGATAGCCAGCGAGTAGTTTGCCGAGTGTGGTTTTTCCATAGCCGGACGGGGCGACGAGACCGATAACTTCTCCTGGTGCGATCGCAAGCGACTGGTCGCGCACCACCCATGGCAGCTTAGTGTCGTAACGAAACCAAAGTCCTTCACCCTTCAGCATGGATACACCTCACCCAACCTTGACGAACAAATCTCAGTTCTGGTCGCGCCTGTTTACACTCAGCCGTGCTCCAGGCACAGCGATCGCCATACAGACAGCCCACCGGCAGCTGGTCCGGACTTGGCTGATTCCCCGACACCGGCACAAAGGCGTTTTGCGGCAGCGATCGCCAGAGCGCCTGAGTATAGGGGTGGCGTAGGTTGCCGGTTGTAAAATCTTGGGCATTTGCAATTTCAACCGTGGTGCCAGCATAGAAAACCGCCACCCGATCGGCAACCTGTAAGGCCGCTTCAATATCGTGGGTAATCAGAATCACACCTCGGCCCTCCTGAGCTAGTTCGCGCAGATGGTTGAGGGTTTCAGTCACCACGTCAGGGTGCAGACCTGGTGTAGGTTCATCGGCAATCACGAGCTGAGCCTGGGTCATGACGGCGGTTGAGACGAGCACTCGCCGTGCCATCCCACCGGAGAGCTGAAACGGGTAGCGCTTTGGCGTATGGGCCGGCAACTCATAGCGGGCAAAGGTTCGCGCTGTTAGAGTCTTTGCCGCTCTCGAAGGGAGACCATTGAGCTGCCCCACCCGCTGCACCTGCCGCCCGACGGTCATTAACGGGTCAAGGTAGCCGACCGATTGGGGAATCAGGGCGATTGCCTTACCCCGCAGTGCTTCACATCGCTTCTGGGTTAGCGGTTCCCCTTGAAATGCCATCGTCCCCGAGAGCTGAGCGTTCTCCGGCAAGATCCCCAACAGCGCGTGAGCCAGAAGACTTTTCCCAGAGCCGCTGGCCCCCACCACTGCGACCAGTTCTCCTGGTTGAACGGTTAAATCCAAATCAGTAATCACTGTGAGCTGTTTGCGGTGCAGTCCTTGATCGTATTGGGTAAACCTAATCCCCAGGTTTGAGATAGTGAGCATGGTTACCCCTGACTTGTTTTTGGATCAAGCAACGCCCGCATATTTTCCCCTAGCCAGTCAAACGATTTGACCGACAGCAGCAACAGCAGCCCCGGCATGACGCCCAGCCACCAGTATCCGGTTGATAGGTGACGCATGGATTCCGCCAAAATAATGCCGATGGCCGGAATATGGGGCGACAGACCAATGCCAATAAAGGACAGGGCCGCTTCGTGCAAAATGGCGTGAGGGAAGAGTAGAATCAGCCCCACGATCAGCTGTGGAATGATGTGGGGCACCATGTGATGCCGGGCAATCCAGAGGGGCAATCGGCCAAAGCGGCGAGAGATTTTTACATAGTCAGCGCTATTCACCTGCAAGACTTCTGCCCGAATCACCCGCGCTAAACTTGTCCAGTGGGTGAGCGCCACGGCAATGATTACCCCACGGGTGCCCCCACCAACAGCAAAGGCAATCAAAATCAGCAACACCAGGTGGGGCAGGCTAAAGAAGACATCAATAATCCAGGTGATCACAGCATCGACCCAGCCGCCTAGTGTGCCCGCCGCCAACCCCAATCCGGTGCCGATCAGGGCGCTGATGCCAGCGGCGAGGAGACCAATTCGTAAGCTTAAGGACATGCCATGGAGGGAGCGGCTGAGCATGTCTCGCCCCAACCAATCGGTGCCAAAGGGATGGGCTATAGAGGGAGGCTGATTCCGCTGAGATAGCACAGGGCCAAGGCCGCCATCGCCAATTACCCAGGTGCTGAAGATCACGGCCAACAGAAATAATGTACACAGGGCAATGCCCCAGAGCGTTTGCTGTCGCCGATTGTTGCGGAGACTGCGGGAGACAGGGTCAAAAGGAACCGTAATTGTCATGACTGTGAGCCTCCCAATCGAATGCGCGGATCTACAATCGGATAGGCCAAGTCAGCTATCGTATTGCCGGTGTAGACAAACAGCGCGCTGAAAAACACAATGCCGACGAGCAATGGAATGTCACTGCGCAAGGCGGCCTGTACGGTGGCTTCGCCCAAGCCAGGATAGGCAAACACCTGCTCTACTAGCACTGACCCGCCGAACAGCTCGCTAAGAGAGGCAAACTGTAGCGTCAGCGCCGGGAGAATCAGATTGCGAAATCCGTGGTGCCGAATCAGGCCCCAGAGCGGTTCGCCCTGAGCGCGGGCAAACAGAATGTAGTCGCTGTGCAATACATCAATCAGCTTTTGTCGGGTATGCAGAGTAATGTTGGCAATGCCGATAATGCTCAAGGTGATGGCCGGTAACAACAGATGATGAAGATGCTGCCAGATAGTGACATCGCCTGCCAAAACACCGGGGGGCGCAGCACAGCAAATGGGTGTGACCCTGAGCGAAACAGAAAAAACAATCAACAGCAGCAGCGCCGCCCAGAAAGTCGGCGAGGAGGCCAGGGTGTAGGCATACAGACGAATTACCCGGTCAATCCAGGAGCCCGCCAAGGCTCCCGACAGGATGCCCAGACCTAGACCGAGTACGCCGGACAGCAGCCATGCGATCGCAAGCATCTGCACCGACACCCAAAATCGCTTAGCAATCACCTCGCCCACGGGTTGGTTAAACACCATCGAGGTGCCCCAATTGCCCTGCAGCAGCTGCCCTAGCCAATCCCAAAACCGCACTGCCATGGGCTGATCTAACCCCCAGCGCTCGGCGATCAGCTGTTGCTGCTCCGGGCTAATGCGCATCATGTCAGCCCCGATATAGGCCTGCACCGGGTCAATCGGCGATAGGCTCAGCAGCACAAAGGTAAAGATGGCCACCGCCAGCAGCAAGAGGCCGAGGCGCAACAGCTTTTGGGCCGTAAAGGTCACTATTGGCCTTAATTGCATGTCCACTCCCACCCAGCGATATTGGCCGTAATTGGCCAGCCGTGGCCGTGGGGCTCAACCTGAGGTTGACCAATATTCAGACAATCACTGACAAAGTAGGTGTGGTCTAGATTAACCAGCCAGGCCCAAGCTGCATCCCCTTTAGCCGTAAAGCCAGTGTCGCCATCCCACTGGGCCGCTTTCCAAAATGCGATCGCCTCCGCTTCTGACGGTGCGCCCATGGCCAGATCCAGGGTCTCATCGATGGCCTGGTTGGCGTAGTAACCGGCGTTATAGAAATCCCCCTGGGCGGCCTGACTGTAGTACAAGTTGTACATCTCGGTCTGGTCGTGACTGCCCCAGCCAAAGACCACCACATTGCTGTGCATGGCAGGTTCGATTTCATCCCAGCTTTTACCCTCCACATTTGCCTGAATGCCAATGGGCTTGAGCATTTCTGCCGTTGTCAGGGCCAGCGCTTGCCGAGTACTATCGCTAGCCGGATAGAGGATCGTAAACTCAGCCGTGAGACCGTCTTTCTCCAACACACCGTCGCCATTGCTATCCGTCCAGCCGCCCGCTGCTAAAATCTCTTGGGCCTGCTCAGGCTGGGCATCTTCAATGGCTGCACTGGGTTCTTCCCAGGCGAGACCACTGACAGGGCCGTAGGCAACTGACCCGTAGCCTTCGAGCACACCGTCCACCAGAGCCTGACGGTCAACGGCATAGTTCACCGCCTGCCGAATGGCCGGATCTGCCGTCACGTCATTGCCAATCGGGTCACCGTCTGAAGTTGTTTCACCCGATGCCGGGACGTAGGGAAACATCAGCCCCCGATTATCAACGCTGGTCACATCGTAAAGCGTCATGCCCTCAATCGTTTGCACGGCTAGTGCCTGAGGCACACTCACCACCTGGGCCTCTCCCGCTTTGGCCGCAGCAAAGGCAGCATCTTCTTCCACAAACAAAAAGACGAGGCGATCAATACCGGGAGCCTCACCGTAGTAGTTGGGGTTGGTCTCAACAATCAGCTGTTGCCCTTCATCCCACTGCACCATCTGATAGGGACCAGACCCGATGGGGGTCCGGGCATAGTCCGGACCATGGGCATGTTCTGGCACAATGCCGAGGGTAATCAGGCGATTCACGAACGTGCTTTGGGGTTCGTTTAAGCGTAGTTCGAGGGTGGTGTCGTCGATAGAAACCGCTTCTTCTAGAACGGTCACGTCCGTCAGCCCGCCGCTTTCGGCAGCCTGATTAAAGGTGTAGGCCACATCAGATGCCGTCAGGGGTTCACCATCGGAAAAGACCGCATCATCGCGAATTGTTACGGTCCACGTCAGCCCATCCTCACTCACTCTATAGTCTGTTGCGAGATCATTGATAATGTTTAGGTCAGCATCTCGCTTTAGCAGCGTGCTTTGGAATAAGGGTGAACCATAGCGCCCCCATCCCAGCGTGGGGTCGTAGCCTTCCTCGCTTTCACCTGCGATCGCTAAGACAATCTGCTCCGCTGATCCGGTCTGGGCAGAAGGCTCCTCTGTCCCAGACCCCGTTGGACCAGACCCGCAGCCGACTAAAACGGCTCCTAGCAAAGCGGTTCCCAGAGACCCAAGTAATACCTGTTTTCGTTTACCCATAGCGAGCTTGCACCCTATTGATTGCGTGGGGTTTTAGGCGAGGGTCAACAGATTTTTTTAGTTCGCTTACGAGCAACTACGGGGGCAATCGCTAAGCCTGAAAACTCTCGTCTGCTCCACAGGTTATCGAAGCCCTTTCCAAAGGTTCCATGCCCCTCAGGGGCATAAATCCAATCTCTTAAGTAAATTTTTTGATTTGAGTCACCCCTTGATTTTGGTTGGACCCACTGTCATTGCCACTTTTATGGTTCTGTTGCAAGAAAGCGATCGCAGGGTTAGCCAATCGTCATCGATTGTATCTGTCCATACATAGTTTCCCAAGCCCCAACAGCTGCCCTTTGGCTTTGACCTGTTTATACAGGGTTTCCATCCCTATTCCATGATTGTGATCTTATTCGTCGTCAAACTTGTGCTTTTTGAGCAGCTCCCTAATCTGAGTAAGATTATCCTATTTCAGACAGGTCAAACGCCTTGCCAGATGAAGCGCGGACTGCTCGATAACTATCTTGTTCAACAGCTTAGAAATCCCTCCAATGGGGGCTGCCATGATGTTGTCAGTCTAAGAAAGAGGTTATGAGAGAACCGTTGGTAGAGATAGACAACATCAGAGTGTGAAAACTCTATAAAAAAGCCTCCACCGTGTTGGCAGAGGCTTGGAAGTGTGTGTAGGGAGAGTCTGAGTAGAAAAGGGTGCCTCATGAAAGATAATGAAGCTTCGCAGACGGAGACGCACTCGGCACCCAAACTTGGTTGGCCTGAATACGCCTGACTCCGTTATTGGGCGACGGATTTCGTACGGGCATCTAGAGCATCTAGACGGGCTTCTTGGATGTTATCGACGGCTTTAGTACGTGCATTGAGTGCTTCCAAACGAGCGGCCTGAATATCTGTCACGGCTTTAGTCTGATTGTTGAGGTGCTCCAGACGCAGCTTGTGAACGCTGTTCTTGGTACGAGCGTCTAGGGCATCTAGTCGAGTCGCTTGGATATCTTCGATGGCCTTAGTCTGGGTGTTCAGGTGCTCAAGACGTAGTTTGTGGACGGAGTTCTTAGTGCGGCTATCGAGTTCTTCGAGGCGAGCGGACTGGATGTTGAAGCTAGCGGGCTCAGCGGCGGATGCGATGGGAGCAACGGCAGCAGATGCAACGAGAACAGTTAGGGCAGAAAGGATAGTGCGTTTCATGATTAAAGCTCCTTGGCGAATCAGTGAAGTGTGTTTGCTTCATTGATTACTAGAATGCCGAGGCTACCTGAGCGTTATCTGACCGTTAACTGAAGGTTGCTTAAGGGGTTTCTGAATTTAGCTGAGTAAGTTTGGTGATGGAGGTCACAGGAGTGGTTTTGGGTTGCGCGCTCAACGCCAGCCAGCAGAATATTGCACCACCCAATACCGATTCCATATAAGAAGCCCCCATGGCTGCTAAGGCGCATGAAGGCTTCGGTTTAGATATAAGGGTTAAGTAATACAGGGTTCTGTCTACTTAGATATAGGGTTCGAGATAAGGCGTTATGCAATAAGACGTTTTGTCTATGAGTTCACTGTAGTTCGATAGGGTGTCATTCCTAACCGTTGACCGCGTAACCCTACGCTCTGCTTACATAACCATCAAGTTTGCTGGGCTTGTGTCGGCGATCACTGTGGTGTTAGCTGATTGAAGATTAACTGAAGGATTAATGCTCTAGCGTTTGCTGTGTCCCCATAAGTTGTAGCGATGGCCGGTGGGGTGAGAAATGCTTTAAAACACAACAACACCCAGAACACTCAACTGAGGAACCCTTCTACAATAAAGGAGACTTTTTAGAGCTGTCTCAAGTAAGCTAGGCCTACTATCAACAGGGCTCTCTAGTGCCAGTAAGAAGAAATATCAGTGATGTGATTGGGTGTTGTCTTTGAACTGTCGGATGATCCTATCGAACTATCGATCGTTAGACCTCCCTATGTAGTGGCTATGAGCTTTTCAACCCATGTGACAAGCATATTCCTGCAGTGCGGTGAGATCTCTTTTTCGATACAAACGTTAACTTGTTATTCCTCACTGCTATTGCTGTCGAGCAGTGAGATACATCTATATAGAGTACTCAGGAATCCAGACTTTCCTGTACCCTTGCTAAAGGGCTATTGCATTTCAGTGATATACGTCTATCCCGATTTCTACTAGTTTTCGCTCAGCGGAGATCGCCGGAAATACTTATATATTTATCAGCGACCTAGATCGGACTGAAGCCTTTGAGTTTCTGATCGGTCGTCGCCCTAATGAGTTCAGATGCGAAAAGTAAAATATATGCTTTGGACGATGGTTTATACCCCCCCCTAAGGCATAGAAAGCAAGAAATATCAGTGGTAGGATTCCTTGTGGATTTCGTCAGAGAGGAATAGATAGGATTCTCTTTTAATTCAACTCCGAAGGAAGGAATTGTGTGTCGGTTGTTGGGCAATGTTCCTACCTCATGTATAAGCTAAGCATTCAATTTTCAGAAGCTCGCTTTAAAAATATTCTGCTGACTTGAAAAGCCGCTCTGATCGAGCGGTCAACAAACGCATGTGTGAGGGATCAAGGTGCGACAATTTTTGTTTTCTATGGGAGCTGCGGTCTTCAGTACGATGATCGCGTTGCCCGCTCAGGCACAAACGGCGCAAATTGAGACAGTTCAAATCATTTCCACGGAGACAGGTTTACAGATTTTGCTAGGGGGTGAAGCAGTTTCCCAGGCTAAGCTTTTTGAAACCGTCTTTGGGAATACGTGGACCTTGGATATTACCAATGCCCAGCTTATGGGAGCGGCTGTCCAGCAAGCCAGCCCAGATGAGGGGATTGAGACGGTAACGGTGGAATCCCTGGATACGAATAGCGTGAGGATTCGGATTGTCGGTGCGACAGCGGTGCCAACGGTCGCTGTGGAGACCGAGGAGACTGAAATTATCGTGGGGGTGACGGGGGCTGCGATCGCAACTCCCCCCGAAGCACTACCGCCCGCTGCCGAAGTCGAACCAGAGATACTACCGCCTGAGGCAGGCGAGGAGATTGCGCCAGCGGAGGAACCCTTACGGCTAGTTGTGACTGCCGCCCGGCGGCCGACTCCCGATGTGGAAACGTCGGCTACGGTTGAGGTTGTCACCGCAGAAGACCTAGAGCAGCAGCGAGCCCTTATTCGCACGGTTCCAGATGCGCTGCAAACTCTGCCGGGGGTAACGGTCAATCGACTGGGGTTGCTGACCGGCTCGGTTAACATTCGTGGGATTACCGGAGAACGGATTGGTCTGCTTGTCGATGGCGAACGCCGCCCCAACGTCGAGTTTGGCCCAGATTTTGGCAGCGTTGACCCCTTTCGGGTAGAGCGTATTGAGGTGCTGCAGGGTCCGGCCTCTTCGATTTATGGGGCTGACTCCTTTGGCGGCGTCGTCAATGTGATTACCAAGACGCCCGACCCGGATCAGCCCTTTGCCGTGACGGGTGAAACCTATGGCGGTGGTTTCTCAGAATTTAATGCCAATTTGGAGTTTTCTGGCCCAAACTACGTCTTGGGTGCCACCTATCGCACCGCTGGCGATGCCCGTGATGCTAGGGGCAACACTATTCCCCCCGACGGCACAGAATACAGCGTGTTGGATCTGTATGGAACAGGACGCTACGACATCGACGACCAGTCTCGATTGATCCTGCGGCTCGATCGCTACTTTCAAGATGATGCCGATCTTAACGGGTTTCCCTCACCGCCCTTTCTCGAAGCCCGCAACGATTTTCGAGAAACCAACCGCTACTCATTGGCCTACATCAACGACGGTGCACCGGGCGGCACAGAGTTTGAGCTGCGGGCCTATTATCAGCGCATTCGCCGCCAGCTTGACACACTGACCGAATTCACTATCCCTGGTCCCTTTCCCGCCACCCTGACGGTGCCAGGTTCAAATCTAACAGATACTGAAAGCTTTGGCGTAACCGGTATCGCTACTACGGCAATCGGCGATGCCAGCCTCACCTACGGTTACGACTTTAGCCAGGATACGTCCGAGTTTGAGAATCTGGTGAATAATGTGACGTCGCCCGATGCCCGTCGCGAATTTCACGGGTTGTTTGCCCAGTCGGTCTACCCCATAACGGATGACTGGACCCTAACCGGCGGTGCCCGTCTGGATTTCTTTGATACGGACGGTGCTGACCAGTCTGAATCAGTCAATGCCGTCACATTTAACGTGGGCACCGTGTACGAGATTACCGATGGCTTGTTGGCACGGGCCAACTTCGCCCAAGGTTTCCGTCCCCCCAGTCTGTTATCGCTGTTCGGAAATTCTCCGGATGGTTCGTTTTTTGCACCTACGCAGGGACAGGTACAGTCCAATCCTGACCTATCGCCAGAGCGAGCCAACAATATTGATATTGGTTTGGACTACACCAGCGGCGACTTTACGGCTGGGATTGTTTATTTCCGCAATGATATTAGCGATTTTCAGGGTTTCGACCCCTTTACACCGCCGCCGGGTCCACCGGGTCCAACGCCCCCCACTATTCAAGCGGTCAACAAAGACGTGCTGATTCAGGGGGTGCAGCTCGATGCCGCCTATGAATTTATTCCGGGCCTGACCCTGTCAGGTAATCTTACTTTTGTCGACAGTGAAGACGATTCTGGGCGTCCCTTAAATCAGTTAGAGGTCTTTCCCACCACGGTGTTAGTGCGGCTGACCTACGCGCGAGACCGTTTCCTAGGGTTGGTTCAGTCTCGTATTTATGCCAACCAGGGCGATGTCGTTTTAGAAAACAACGAGGTTGGTTCTGGCAGTGAAGGAGCGGCTGTGTTCGATGTGACCTTGGGCTATCAGGTCAGTCCGGCGGTGCAGCTGACGTTTACCGTCGAGAATCTATTTGATACTCAGTATGTGTACCCCACCGCCAACTTTGACGCCCCTGGCATCAGGGCTCTGTTTGGTGTGAATGCCGAGTTGTAATCGGAGAATAAACCTATGGCGGAATCCTCTAAATCCTGGCAGCTTCGCGACTATGTGTTTGCTGCGTTTATGACTATCGGCATCGCAGTGGCATCGGTGATTACGGTGCCACTCACCCTATCCATTCCTTTACCGGGAATTCGGACGGTGGTTTGGGCTCCCTTTGCGGGAATTTTTCTGACGCTGGGGATGGCCCGACTGCAGCGTTCTGGCAGCGTTGCCCTGATGATTGGCGTTTTAGCGCTGGTCTTGAGCCGCCTTTCCTGGATTATTACGGCTTTTTTGGTCATCGCCCTGCTGGTGACGGAGCTGGTGATGTTGTTTCGAGGGGGCTTTTATGGCAGGGTTAACCGCTTGTTGGGAAATGTTGTGTTTTTTAGCAGCGCCACAGTGGCGGGAGCGCTGGTTGGGGCTTATGCGGCTGGCGATGTCTTTGCGGCCTGGGTGGGGCAGGGCTGGGTATTGATTCTCATGACCGTTGTTTCTGGCTTGGCCGGTGCGCTCGGTTGGTGGCTAGGGGAACGGGTTGTAAAGCAGCTGCAGCGGGCAGGCAAGTTGTAAAGAGACAGGCAAGCGTAGAAATAGAGCGGGGTGAGGTTTGTCGATGTTGGTTGGAGTCGAAAAATCTTCAAAGCGCGGTTGGCTGTGGCGGGTAAATCCGCTGCTAAAAATTGTTCTGAGTGTTGTGGCCGTGAGTGTTGCGTTTGCGCTACAAGACTTGGCGGCGGCAGGGCTGCTGGTAGGGATGCTGCTGGCACTGCTGCTGACGGTGGGAATGTCGTGGCGAATATGGGGGCCGGGCGCGATCGCAATTCTCCTGTTCACGGCATTAACCTGGCTGCTGCGGGATTGGCCCTCTGCCATCCTCAATACCCTGCGGCTACTGGCGATTTTGCTGCCTGGCCCCATTTTTTCTCTAACCACTTCGCCAGCTGAGTTAACCCGCGCTCTGCAAGCGGTAAAGTTGCCGTCCTTTTTGGTTCTAAGCCTGACGCTGGTGTGGCGGTTTTTGCCCGTCGTGCAGCAGGAAGCCCAGCGCATTATTGAAGCTAACCAACTACGCGGTGTGGATCTCAGCCGTCGGCCAGGACAGTGGTTTCCAGGGCTATTCGTGCCGCTGATTTTTCGCATTGTCAGCTATGCCGATGACGTTACGGTTGGGTTAGAGACCCGCAGCTATGACCCGAGTGCCCGCCGCAGTCTGGGCCAACCACTACGATGGCGAAGATTGGATACGGGAGTTGCGATCGCAGCTACCGCAATAGTTGGAGCTGTCGGGTATCTACAATGGAACCAGTAATTCAGATTGAAAATCTCAGTTTTACCTACGCCAATGCCACCCAGCCTGTGCTGAGTGATATTAACCTAGCCATTAATTCTGGCGAGATCGTTCTGGTGGCCGGGGCAACCGGCAGCGGCAAAAGTACCCTATTAAACTGTATCGCTGGCATCGCCCCTACCCATATCGGGGGTTCTCTCACGGGTACAATCCGCTGCCAGGGCCAGAACATCGACCCCTGGACCGTTTGCCAGCGCTCCCACCGCATCGGTACGCTACTGCAAAATGTGGAGACCCAGATTTTTACCGACACCGTCGCTGACGAAGTCGTCTTTGGCCTGGAAAATCTCAACATCCCCACCCCGCGCATCCCGTCTCTGACCCAGGACATTCTGCAAGAATTTAACCTGCAAGCCCAACAAGACTGGCCTATCGTCCGTCTCTCTGCCGGGCAGAAGCAGCGACTGATCATCGCCTGTGTTCTGGCCATGGGCCAGCCCGTATTGCTCCTCGACGAACCCTTTGCCTACTTAGATTTCACCACCTGCCACCATTTGCTTGACTTGCTCAAGCAACGAGCCGCTCAAGGTCAGGCTATCCTGATCGTCGAACATCGTCTGGAGCTAGTACAAAGCATTTGCGATCGCACCCTCCACATTCAACAGACCCGCCTCGGTCCTCTATCGCCCCATCGCCCTATCTCCTCGGTCCCCACTCCTTCACCTACCTCATCTAGCTCCAAACCCATTCACCCAGACGCTCATCCCCTCCTCCAAACCCATTCCCTCACCCTCTCTCCCTATCCCCCCTACCCCGATCTCATTCTTTATCCTGGCGAAACCATCTTGCTCAAGGGAGACAACGGCAGCGGCAAAACCACCCTAATGCGGATGATCAGTGGTTTGGTAAAACCCACCACCGGTAGCATTGAACTGCTTGGACGCAACACGATTCGACAACGTATTGTAGAAATCTCTCGCACCGTCGGCTTTGTCCTGCAAAATCCCAACCATCAACTTTTTGCCGACACTGTGCAACAAGAAGTCCAGCAGCCCGGTGTCTCTCCCTCAACAGCTGATCGCATTTTGGCCCAGCTCAACCTTAAAGACCGAGCCCAACAGCATCCCCAGTCCCTATCTCAGGGGCAAAAGCGTCGCCTCGCCCTGGGCGCTGTTCTGGCCAGACAGCCAAAGCTATGTCTCCTAGATGAAATCACCGTCGGACAAGATATACAATCCCTAGAGCTCATGCTGAATGTATTGCAAACGTTTACACGTTCAGGAGGGACGCTGCTGCTCACAAGCCACGACCCGGCTGTGGCAGACGCCTTGAACGCCAAAATTGTAGAAGTGCGTAAAAAATGAATTCATTAAACAGCAAACAACAATTATTTGATCGCTGGGCACCGTTCTATGATCTCTTGTTTCCATCCGTCATATACCAAGCCACTCACAAGCGACTGCTAGAGTACGTTGACCTGCCTGAAGACCCCAATATTCTGGACGTTGGCTGTGGTACTGGGCGTTTGCTTAACCGCCTGGCAGCTACATACTCCACCTTAAAAGGTACCGGGCTAGATTTTTCAGCCCCAATGTTGCGTCAGGCCCGTCGCTCCAACCGCCATCGACCCCGCCTCATATTTGTCCAGGGGAATGCCACGCCGTTGCGTTTTGCCGACCAGCAGTTTGACGCAGTGTTCAATACGTTTAGCTTGCTGCATTCCTTTGAACCTCAACAGGTTTTTGCTGAGTCTTATCGGGTCTTACGACCCGGAGGTACGTTCTATCTGGTGGACCCAACCACCACTACCCCAGCAGGGGTTGATCACGTGCCCGTCACCCCCAATGGGATGAAGATTTACAGCCCGGAAATGCGGCAGCAAATGGCTACACAGGTAGGCTTTAGATGTCTTGAGCATCAATATCTTTTAGGCCGCAATCTATTGAGCATTTTCGCTAAAGTCTCCTAACGTTATGGTCAGATATCTATCAGGTCATCAGCCTGTGTATCCAGAGAGGCGAAACGTGAAACCTTACCCTACGAGGTTTATTAGGCTTACATGGGGTAATTGTAGGGTCCGTCTGAGGCTGCACTCCGATTTAGAGCATTTGCAATTCATCAGCGGCAGCAGTGGAAAGTGTTGATGTAGATGGGATTCCCAAGATATCTGATATTTCTATTAAGATTTGTTATCCTGAGTGAGAGGAAGGCTCTACCAAGCAAAGTAGCTAAAATTTAGAACTAGCTTTTTGGGCTGAAATGGGTTCAGCACTACATAAAACTCTGTTATCTCTTTCCAAAAGACACACTATGAATTTTTTTTCTTCTCCCTTTTCCATCAGACTGATGAGTCTGGTTGCTGTCCTGATGGTGGTTCCTGCCATAGCTAGCTGCCAAAGCCCATCGGAGCCAACGGCAGAAGTCACACCTGATACTGAAGAACAGGTTGCGGCTGATCCAGAGGTGGCCGCTGAGTCTTCTGGCGATACGATTGTTGATGTTGCTATTGCAAACGGTTCTTTTGAAACACTGGTTGCAGCTGTGCAAGCTGCAGACCTAGTCGAGACTCTTAGCGGTGAAGGGCCATTTACCGTATTTGCTCCTACCGATGAAGCATTTGCGGCGCTTCCCGAGGGCATTTTGGATACATTGCTGCTGCCTGAAAACCAGGCAACCCTCGCTCAAATTTTGACCTATCATGTTCTTTCCGGAGAGGTACCTTCTGGTGAGGTCACTACTGGAGCAGTTGAAACCGTTGCCGGTGAGGAACTGGAAATCATTGCTGACGAAAGCGGCGTTACCGTAGGTGGGGCCACTGTTGTCACTCCTGATGTGGAAGCGAGTAACGGTATCATTCATGTGATTGATACGGTACTGTTGCCGCCCTCGTTAGATCTTTCTGCTTTGGAATAGAATCGTGTTCTCCTGTCTGAGTGTTATGGGTAGGCAGGAGAGTTGCCCTTGTAAGACTTTAAGTTAGTCAATGCATTCCCCTTAGGTTTTAATCGTATACCCGCTAAAGCCTCTGCCAATCGGCAGAGGCTTTAAAGGATGTGTAGGGAGAGTCTGAGTGGGAAAAGGGTGCCCTAGGAATGAAGCCTTTCACAGATTACGGAGTCTGTACCGGGCACCCAAGCTTGTGAACCTGAGTACCGCAACAGCATCCGTTAGCGGATAGACTTTGTCCGAGCGTCGAGCGCATCGAGGCGAGCCTCTTGAATGTGATCGACAGCTTTAGTGCGAGCATCCAAAGCTTCTAGACGAGTGTATTGAATATCCTCGACGGTCTTAGTTTGGTTGTTGAGGTGCTCAATCCGTAGCTTATGAACACTGTTTTTAGTGCGAGTATCCAGAGCGTCTAAGCGTGCTTCTTGGATGTTATCGACGGTCTTAGTGCGGGCATTCAGTGCTTCGAGACGAGCCGCTTGGATATCTTCGATGGCCTTGGTCTGGTTGTTGAGGTGCTCAAGGCGTAGTTTGTGGACGGAGTTCTTAGTGCGGCTATCGAGTTCTTCGAGGCGGGCAGACTGAATATTGAAGCTAGCGGGCTCGACGGCGGAAGCGACGGGTGCGATCGCAGCGGATGCAACGAGGACAGTTAAGGCGGAAAGGATAGTGCGTTTCATTGTTAAAGCTCCTTGGCGAATCAGTGAAGTGTAGTTACTTGCTTCATTGATTACTAGAATGCCGGGGCTACCTGAACGCTATCTGACGGTTAACTGAAGGTTGCTTAAGGGGTTTCTGAATTTAGCTGAGTAAGTGGGGTGATGGGGGGCATAGGTATGGCTGGGAGTTGCGTAGGCGAAGCCGCTCCAGCGGAGCATCTCACCCTCTGATCAGCGTCTCCATATAAGAAGCCCCCATGGCTGCTGAGGCACATGAAGGCTTCGGTTTAGATATAAGGGTTAAGTAATACAGTGGTCTGTCTACTTAGATATAGGGTTCGAAATAAGGCGTTATGCAATAAGACGTTTTGTCTATGAGTTCACTGTAGTTCGATAGGGTGTCATTCCTAACCGTTGACCGCGTAACTCTACGCTCTGCTTACACAACCATCAAGTTTGCTGGGCTTGTGTCGGCGATCACTGTGGTGTTAGCTGATTGAGGATTGACTAAAGGATTAATGCTAGTTCCAACTAAGTTTGTTTGGATATCATAAGGTCATCGAGTTTGGAGGCCAAGCTATGATGGCCAAACGCAAGCAACGAGGGACAGCAGGGGATAAAACGATCTGCCTGCCCATAGCCGACATTGATTATGACCAGTTGGTTGAGGACCGTGAGGCCTACCGAGAGTACCTGAA
>JBHJIL010000017.1:0-17110 GCA_050043465.1 Leptolyngbyaceae cyanobacterium | reverse complement strand
ATCCACAATTTTGACCTTAAACGCTCCGATGGTACAACTGCGGCACAACGACTTTATGGACACACATTTCCAGACTTATTTGAAAGCATCCTCAGTAAATTTAATGAGCTAACAATGCCTAGACGGTCATCTAAAGCACATCTGGTAAATCCCTTACACGCAGAGCTTTTCCCGGCTTAAGTTGTTACCCTCATTTTGCTTTAGCAAAGGTTAAAGGTATAAACCGCATCTATCAATGCTAATGCCGCTCACATGCTAGGGGCTAAGTCTGCTGTAGCTCACGCCAAGATTGAGACAGTACGCGTCCTGCCGATTTTGCAAAGACCACCGTCAGCAGTAGGCCAACGGCCAGATCGGGCCAGATGGAGTGCGTCAGCAGAACCAATGCAGCGGTCCCTAGCACAGAGGTGTTAGCGATGATGTCGTTGCGAGCGCACAGCCACACTGAAGCCATGTTGAGGTTGTCCTGGCGATGGCGCATCAACAGCAGCAGGCAAAGACCGTTAGCGGCCAGAGCCAGCAGACCAACAATGCCCATGAGAGAGGCTTCTGGGCTGGCGCTGTGCGCAAATTGGTAGATCGCTCTGGCAAAAACACCGACAGCCAAGAAGAACATGACTAACCCTTTCAAGAAAGCGGCACCCGCCTGGGCTTTGACACTTTTGTTGAGCACATACAAGCTACTGGCATAGACCAGCGCATCACCCAGCATATCTAGCGAATCACCCACTAACGAGAGAGAGGCTGCTCGCATTCCTGCCCCAAACTCAACGGTGAACATTACAGCGTTGATCACCAAAACAGCCCAGAGCACTCTCGCCTGCTGGCCCTTCAGCTTAGATAGCTCGCTCGCTTTAGCCTGACAGCAATGTTTACTCATCACGTCCTCGTTCAAACATTCAAGTTAACGTTTGAACGTTAGCATAAAAATTAAGTCATTCAAACCAGAGTTGGAATGAACGCCTGTGATAAGCGTCTCAACTGCGATCGCAGGGCTAACGTTCTCTAAATCCTTTGGGCTGACACGACAGTCTGCGATTGGGAGCGATCATGGCTGCGTCAGGCATCTGGGAAAGATTAAATCGCTGTAACAGTTCCGTTGTTTGCAGCAAAAATGATTATCATTCCTTAATTACAGCTTAGCGGATTTGAACCTATAGGCATCCCTATGAATGTATCGGCAAACGATCAGCAAGGCACGGTTGTTGGCACCCTGACAGCAGATTCCTCCACTGCAGAAACCCCGCCTGCCCGTCTAGGCGGACAGGTGAGTCGCTACCGTTGGAGCATCTCAGAAAAAACGGCAACCGTGGTTTACGAAACTTTGGGGTCCGGGCCTACGGTACTACTACTGCCTGCATTTAGTACGGTTTCGACTCGGGTTGAACTGGCCCAGATTGCCCAGGCGCTGGCCGCTCAGTTTCAGGTGGTAGCGCTAGACTGGCTGGGGTTTGGAGACTCTGAGCGACCGGCCTGGAGCTACGGGCGATCGCTCTACCAAACATTGCTCAAAGATTTTGTGCGAGACTGCTGTCCCCACCCAGCTGGGATTGTTGCGGCGGGGCATGGAGCTGGGTACGCGCTGCACCTAGCCCAAACTGAACTGACAAGCGATACGCACCTACTGCTGGTGGCCCCCACCTGGAAGGGACCGCTGCGGGCGATGGGCGCATCTGACCAGTTGGCAACTGGAGTCAGAAACTTGATTCGGCTGCCGGTCATTGGACCAGCGCTCTATGGTTTGAATACGCGACCGGCCTTTTTGAAGTGGATGTACCAGCGACATGTCTTTGTTGATGGGGCACAGCTCACGCCGGAATTCATGGCGCAGCGATATCGCTTGACCCAGCAGGCCGGTGCCCGGTTTGCACCAGCGGCTTTTGTCACAGCTGCCCTAGACCCCATGACCGATCGGGAGGAATGGCTAGAGGTGTCTGCGGCAGTCGCTCAAAACATGGCAACCCATGTGATTGTGGCCGACCAGGCACCGCCTCAGTCACTGGCTGAAATGCAGGTCCTGTCTGAGCTACCGGATGTCAGTAGTGACCGCCTGCCAGGTTCGCTGGGGCTGTACGAAGAGTACGGAGATCGGGTAGGCGCGATCGCCCTAGATGTCTTCTCGGCATAGGTCTTCTCGGCATAATTTGGCCCAGCATTTTCTCAGGTGAGCATCTAATGGCTGTCAGAAAACTCAAGGAACGGTCTAAAACACGCTCAGAGCTAAAACTACTGTGGCAGACCGGGATGAAAGACTATGTGACAGCGATTGCCTGGTGTCCAACGGGCAATCGACTGGCTGCCAGCTCTGCGGCTGGGGAGGTTGCTGTTTATTCCTTGAAAACCGGTGAAGCTAACTTTCTTCAAGGTGCCCAAGGTGAGTCTGTCAGTGCCCTGGCCATATCCGCCAACGGTCAATTTCTAGCAGCAGGAGGACAGTCCGGGAATATCTGGATTTGGCAGCTTCAGGGTGAGGGCCTAGAGGTGGTCATAACGCCGATTACCACACTGCCCCATGACCGCACCTGGATTGACTGTCTCCAGTGGCATCCCCATCAATCCCTGCTGGCCTTTAACTTGGGGCGCTATGCTCAGGTCTGGGATGCAGCCGACCAAACGGTGGTCACCACTTTAGATTTTGATACCTCGTCGGTGCTCAATATTGACTGGCATCCCCAGGGGCAGCAGCTTTCCCTGGGTGGCAACCAGAGCATCAAAACATGGCAATCGGCAGACTGGGATGATGACCCAGAGGTGCGGGAAATCGGCGGCGCGAGCGAAGCAATTGCCTGGTCGCTAGACGGTATTTACCTAGCCTCAGGCGGCAACGATCGCTCGGTGATGGTTTGGGCAACAGACAGCCCCCACCCCTGGCGGATGCAGGGCTTTCCGGGCAAAGTTCGGCAGCTAGCCTGGTCGCGCCCTGCTGGCGGTGCTCCTCTGCTGGCCTCGGTGAGTGGTGAGGGCATTGTCGTTTGGCGCAAAGAGATTGATCCATCGGCGGGTTGGTCACCTGAGGTTCTAGAAGCGCATCAGGACACAGTGCGGGGGGTGGCGTTTCAACCCGGTAGCCTGCTACTGGCCTCCGCTGCTGACGATGTTCTCCTATGTCTGTTGTGTAAAGCCACTCGGCTAGGCCAGGTCCTGACTGGGGCACCCGGCGGATTCTCCTGTTTAAGCTGGTCTCCCCAGGGCACCGCTTTAGCCGCTGGCGGTAGCCAGGGAGAGCTGTTGGTGTGGTCTGAAGCTACTACAGGAAAAGGGTTTGGATAAAATAATCCTACTCGAACGGCTAGGCTGAGCTTGTCCGGTTAAGCGACCAATGGGAATAAAGTCGTGCAAATATCGCATGGGATATTAAAATGATAATCATTATCAAAATTGTGCGATTGCTCACGTCTTGCTATGTCTCCCCATTCACTCGCGTCTCCGCCTGCTGTTCCCGACAGCTCTGCCCCCACAGATACTGTCATCGCTGACACCACCAGTCCAGCCTTAGTGCATCGTCCTCGGCGGCTGCGGCGCACCCAGGGTCTACGGCGCATGGTTCAAGAGACGGTACTTACCGCTGCTGACTTGATCTATCCGCTGTTTGTGATGGAGGGTGAGGGGCAAAAGGTGGAGGTACCCTCCATGGCGGGCTGTTTTCGCTACTCGCTAGATCTGTTGCTGGAGGAGGCCCAGTCAGCCTGGGAGTTGGGTATTGGTGCGATCGCACTCTTCCCCCTAATTCCCGACGCACAAAAAGACAATGCAGGCACAGAAAGTTACAACCCTGATGGTTTAATCCCTCGCACGGTGCGGGCTCTGAAGCAGGCGCTGCCGCAGCTCTTGGTAATTACGGACGTGGCCCTCGACCCTTACAGCAGTGAAGGTCATGACGGCATTGTAAGAGAGGGACAGATTCTGAATGACGAAACGGTGGCCGTGCTGGTGAAGCAGGCATTGGCTCAGGCTGAAGCGGGCGCTGATGTGGTGGCTCCGTCAGACATGATGGATGGCCGGGTTGGAGCCATTCGGCAGGCCCTGGACGCTGAAGGGTGGATCAACGTAGGTATTCTCGCCTACTCGGCCAAGTACGCCTCGGCTTACTACGGCCCGTTTCGCGATGCTCTGGAGTCCGCACCTAAATTTGGCGACAAAAAGACGTACCAAATGGATGCGGCCAATGCGAGGGAGGCCCTAAAGGAGATTGATTTAGACATTGCAGAAGGGGCGGACATCATCATGGTGAAGCCTGCCCTGGCCTACCTGGACATTATTTGCCGAATTAAGCAGCACACTAACGTACCTGTTGCGGCCTACAACGTCAGTGGAGAATACGCCATGATTAAAGCCGCTGCTCAGCAGGGCTGGATTGACGAGCAGGCGGTGATGTTGGAAACCTTGACCAGTATTAAGCGAGCTGGGGCGGACGTGATTTTGACCTACTTTGCCAAAGAGGCAGCGCGGCTGCTTCAGGCTGGGTGAGCTGTCGTGTATATACAAGTGCTTGGAAACGGCGTTTACGGCTGCATGACCCCCTCTAACTCCCCCTTGCGAAGGGGGAGAACTAAAACTTCCCACCTTGCGAAGGGGGGACTGAGGGGGGTTAATGCAGGATTCTAAGCCTCAATCCGAGACCTGTATACACGTCAGGCCTAAATGACGAAAAGGCCAATGTGGGCGGCTACTTGTTTCTGTTCTGGTTACTGTTATGGCGATGATGGCGACTGAGCTAACGCGAATTTACGAGCTGTTTCAGCTGCCCTTTATGCAGCGGGCACTGATGGGGGGCATTCTCACTGGGGTGACCGGCGGTCTGGTGGGAAGCTTCACCGTTGTCCGGCAACTCTCTTTTTTTAGTGATGCCCTAGGACACTCAGCCCTTTTGGGCATTAGTATGGCCATTTTGCTGGGGTTTGACCCCGGTTGGGTCTTGCTGCCCTTTGCGGTTGTCTTTGCGTTGGTGGTGACCTATTGTCTGGAGCGCACGGGGCTATGGACAGATGCGTTGTTGAATATTATTTATTCTTCTTCCATTGCCATTGGTATTATTTTGCTCAGCTTTAAAGATGGTTATGAGACTGGTATCAGCCAGCTGCTGTTTGGCGACGTGCTGGCAATACAGACTGCCGATTTGGTCTTGGGTGGGATTCTTCTGGTTACCTGTGTGCTGTTTTTGGGGCTGACGTTGCGATCGCAACTCCTACTCACGCTACACGAGCCATTAGCAAAATCTCGAGGCGTTGCGGTCACCGCCCAACGGACAGCATTTATTGTGCTGCTATCACTGGTGGTGGGCGTTGCCATTAAAGCGATTGGGGTGCTGTTGATTAGCGCCTTTGTGGTGATTCCTGCCTGCACGGCTCGTGCCCTCAGTCGCACCTTTAGTCAATACATGGTCGCTTCAGCGATGATTGGCGGTCTTAGTGCAGCCCTGGGTATTGTGGTGTCCGCACTGTTTGACTTTCCCTCTGGGCCCAGCATTGTTACCGTTCAGTTTGTCATTTTTATACTGGCTATTTTGATGCCAAAGGCCCGTGCTGCCACAGCTTAGCCCGTGGGCCAAATTCTAGATGCACTTGTTCGACTCTAAATTGCGAGGTCTCCTATGACTATCTCAGCACCATCCTCATCGGAGTTAATCCCCAAGCGGGGTATGCCGGTCACGATCATCACAGGGTTTCTAGGCAGTGGAAAAACAACCTTGCTGAACCATATTCTCAGCGACAACCAAGATTGGAAAGTTGCTGTCCTGGTCAACGAATTTGGCGACATCAACATCGATGCTCAGCTGCTGGTATCGATGGATGAGGACATGGTGGAACTGAGCAACGGCTGCATCTGCTGCACCATTAACGACAGCTTGGTCGATGCGGTGTACCGCGTCCTCGAACGACACGATCGAGTAGATTATATGGTGATTGAAACCACTGGTGTGGCCGATCCGCTGCCCATTATTCTGACGTTTTTGGGCACGGAACTGCGAGATCTCACGCGGCTAGACTCCATTATCACCGTTGTCGATGCCGAGACATTTACCCCCGAGCATTTTGAAAGTGAGGCGGCGCTAAAACAGGTCACCTATGCAGATATCACAGTTTTGAATAAAACCGATCTGGCCTCTCCTGAGCAGCTAGAAAACCTGGCTGATTATATTGGTACGGTCAAAGCCGGTGCTAGAATCCTCCATAGCCAGCAGGGTCAGGTGCCGCTGCCGCTCATTCTAGATGTGGGGTACAACAATCCTGAAGATTACACGGAACTGGTCCAAGAAGAGATTGAGCAGACGGCGAGCGAGCACGATCACGGGCACCATGGGCATCACGATCATGGACACGATCATCATGGGCATGGACACGATCACCACCATCACGAGCACCATCACCACCATTCTGCCCATCTTGAGAATGACGGATTTGTATCCATTGCCTTTGAGAGCGATCGCCCCTTTAAGATCAAAAAGTTTGAGACCTTTTTACAGGAAGACCTCTCTCAAGATATCTTTCGTGCAAAAGGAATTCTTTGGTTTCAAGAAAGCGAACTGCGCAACATCTTTCAGCTGAGCGGCCCCCGGTTTGACCTTACCGGGGAAGAATGGCGCACCCCGCCTCGAAACCAGCTTGTATTTATCGGGCGGCATCTCGATGCTGAGCAGCTGCGGCGGCAGCTAGCCGACTGTCTTGCCTGATATCCAGTCTTTCAGCATGCCAAGTGCATGCTGAAGGGAGCCGATTGCTTTGCGATGGTCCTCTAGACCGGCTTTGCGATCGCTCGATTGTTCTACCTACCCATTGCTAGCTTATCTATGACCTTATCTATTTCACCCGAAGATATCCGTAAGCAGCCTGTCCGTACCCAGGGTGAATCCCCCGTCTCTGACGAAGAAATGCAGCAGGCGGTACGCACGTTGCTATTGGGGTTAGGCGAAGACCCAGACCGCGAAGGACTGATCGATACGCCCAAGCGAGTAGTCAAAGCGCTGAAGTATCTGACATCTGGCTATCACCAGTCGCTAGATGATCTGCTCAACGGTGCCATTTTCCACGAAAACACCAATGAGATGGTGTTGGTGCGCGATATCGATCTGTTTAGTTCCTGTGAACACCATATCCTGCCCATATTAGGCCGGGCCCATGTGGCCTACATCCCCAATGGTAAGGTGATTGGCCTCTCGAAGATTGCCCGCATTTGTGAAATGTATGCCCGTAGGCTACAGGTGCAAGAACGGCTGACCCAACAAATTGCCAATGCCCTCCAGGGACTTTTACAGCCCCAGGGGGTGGCCGTTGTGGTTGAAGCCAGCCACATGTGCATGGTGATGCGCGGCGTCCAAAAGCCTGGTTCTTGGACGGTTACTAGCTCTATGCAAGGTGTTTTCGCAGACGATGCTCGCACCCGTCAGGAGTTTATGGATCTAATTCGCCATCAGCCCACGTTCCGATAAAGAACGCCGCAGAGATTTTTTACTCCACACCAGGATGTCAGCCTAGGCTGACATCCTTTCCTGTTTCTTTTTTCTGAAATCGATAGCATTTGATCTATGCCATTAGTGTCGCCCACAACTGAACCACAGAAGCTGCCGGTAACGATCATTACAGGCTTTTTAGGCAGTGGTAAAACCACGCTGCTAAATCACATCCTCGAAAACTTTGAGGACTTTAAGGTGGCGGTGTTGGTAAATGAGTTTGGCGACATTAACATTGACAGTCAATTTCTGGTGACCGTTGAGGAGGACATGATCGAACTCACCAACGGCTGTATTTGCTGCACAATCAATGACAATCTTTCAGACGCGGTATATCGAATTTTGGAGCGGCAAGACCGCATCGACTACCTGGTGCTAGAGACCACAGGCGTTGCTGATCCACTCCCGATCATGCTCACATTTCTGGGCACAGCGCTAAAGGACCTGACCCATCTAGATGCCGTAATTACCGTGATAGATGCTGAAACCTTTGACCCCAATGTCAACTACGAGAGCGACGCGGTCCTGAGCCAAATAAAATACGGCGATATTGTCCTGCTAAACAAAGCAGACTGCGTACCAGCAACAAAATTACAGACATTAGAAACCTATATTCATACCATCCAAGACAAAGCCAGAGTATTGCACACCAATCGCTGTCAGGTTCCTCTGTCGCTGATTCTCAATGTTCAGCTGGCAGCTGTGACGCAACAGGATGCTGATCAGGCCGCTGAATCTACTCAACATCTGCGCAATGATGGGTTTATGTCTGTTTCGTTTACAGGCGACCGTCCCTTTGCGCTTAACAAGTTTCAGGAGTTTCTAGCCTATCGTTTACCCACCAATGTACTTCGTGCCAAGGGTATCCTCTGGTTTGAAGAGAGCCCAAAGCGTCACCTCTTTCAACTCAGCGGCAACAGATTTACCCTAGATGACAGCGAGTGGTCAACATCCCCAAAAACAGAAATGGTGCTGATTGGCCGTCAGCTTGACGTTATTTCACTGACGCAGATACTAAATAACTGTTTAACTCGATAGAGCAGATCCAGACGTGCCTCATCGATCTAAACAGCGGTATGCGAGCAAGACTAAAAATAAACTTTAAAAATAAAAACGATTATCATTTTTGCCCTATACTCTCATCCGTGCATTCTTTTTTGAGCTAGGTAAATTGTTAACCTATGTCTGACACCCCCAACATCACTGTTGTTGCTGGTCCGCCGGGTATTGGCAAAACCACCTGGATTAGCCAGTTCCTGAGTGCCGCTGGGCTGGGTTACCTCTATCCAGGGGCGGGCGCGGAGGCGGTGGATCGGCTCAGAATTGGCTACCGTTTTCCCCAGGTGTCAGTGATAGAAGAGGAGGCTGCCCTGGCTCTGCTGTCGGATCTGCCCGAGTCGGGGCGGGTTTATATAGAGCTGGGGTTTCACATTGATTTAGCCATGTTGCCCCTCAATGGACTGCCCTGCCGCCGAGTCGCTGTTGTCCCTCCTAACCTGGCCGAATCTGAATGGCACAGCTGGGCCGATGAGGTAATCATAGGCAACAACATTGAAACTCCCCAGGCAGGCCGTTTACCTTCACTGTGGCGTGCACCTCTGACGGGGCAGGTGTTTGATCCGCCTAGTCTAGACGAACTGCTGATCGAACTGACGGGGGGAGCCTACGGTCAAGTGATTCGCCTAAAGGGCATTTTTGAGCTACCGGACGGTCAGGCCTTTTATGTGGACTTTGCAGAGGGAATACCGGGGTTGGAATACACCGAACTGAAGCTACCACGGTGGTTAGAGGGTCGCCCCAGTCGACTGAGTAGCTTAGAAGTGGTGGGATATGACCTGCAACAGACCATGATTAAGGAAACGCTGCTGCTGACCTGCCTATCTGATGAGATATTGGCTCAGTATCAGCGACAGTATCAGGAGCATTATGGCCTTGAGGGCCTATCTGAAACAAAGGGAGCGGTGGCATGAAACTAGCAGTGATGTCTTGCATTCACGGCAACTATGAGGCGCTTAATGCAGTGCTGTCCGATATTGATGCGCAAAAGGCTGAACAAATTTACTGTTTGGGCGATTTGGTGGGTTACGGTCCTGACCCCAACGCGGTGGTGGAGATGATTCGCTCGCTCGCGATTCCCACCTGTCAGGGCTGTTGGGATGAGGACATTGTTGAAGGCTTAAATGCCTGTGAGTGTAGCTATCCGTCGCAGCTGGCAGAACAGCGGGGGCGTATCGCCCACGAGTGGACCAACGATGTCATTCACCCAGAAGTGCGAGAGTATTTGGCAACGCTGCCCATGACCCTGAGAAAAGATAATTTGTGTTTTGTCCATGGTAGCCCTAACAGCCAGCACGAGTATCTGTTGCCCAGTATGGACGGTTTTGCTGTGCTGGAGCGGCTGCTAAGCGCCGATGCGGATGTGTTGTTTTGCGGTCATACCCACGTGCCCTACGATCGGCGACTGGAGGATGCGGCCCTGTCGGTCAAGGTTGGGGCTGCCGACAACGGCGAGCCCCTGCAACAGCTTCAGGTGCCACTGAAACGGATTGTCAATGCAGGTTCTGTGGGTGAGCCCCGCCATGGTCGGCCCAATGCGACCTACGTGATTTACGACACCGATACGACTCAGGTGACTCTGCGAGAAGTGCCTTACGACTACCACAAAACCTGTGAGGCCATTATCGAAAAAGGCTTACCGCCTATCTTTGCCTGGCGGCTGGCCAGGGGCGTGGAGTTTGCAGAACGGGCAGATGATCCAAGCCACGTTTGCGAACGGTAGAGCAGACTAACCATAGGGAGACAAACCAGTGAAGTGGGCAATCTTGAGCGGTATTGAGGGAAATTTAGCGGCCTACGAAGCGGTTTTGAAAGACCGGCGGCGGCGGCAGGTGACCGAGCTTTATGTTTTAGGCGATGTTGTTGGGCTGCGGGGTGCCAGTGAGAACGACAACGAGGCCGTGATCCAGCGCCTGCGATTTCCCAAAACCGATGAGCTGGTGCCCCAGGTGTGCGTGGGCTGGTGGGAAGAGCAATGCTTTAGCCTGCATGGGGTGAGCGGGATGCCGGAAGCGCCCGAACTCATGGCACTAGCCGGTGGCGACGGTGTGAAGGCACTGTGGGAGTCGGTATCACGGGCATCGGTGGGGTGGCTGCGATCGCAACATTTTGGCTTCCATGAGCTAGACTGTCTCCTCATCCACGGCAGCACGGCAGGCTACGCCGACGAACTCACACCAGAGACCCCTGCCATTGAACTGTGCGATCGCCTGCTCCGCGCCGACGCGAACCATCTCTTTTGTGGGCGGTCTGGCCGCGCCTTTGAATGCCGGGTTACCCCTAGCCGTCTAACCTCTACCGTAACAACCCTTGACGGCCCCCAAGCCCCCAAAGACCAGGGCAAAACACCCCGTCGCGTTGTCGGCGTTGGCTCCGTTGGCCGCATTCCCGGACAGGCCACCTATACGCTGTACAGTCCGGCCAGCAATCAGCTCTCCTTTAGAACGGTGAATTACTCAAAAGCCAAGGGCTTTGCCCCCGTTTAACCAGAGCTTTGCACCCGCTTAACCCGGTTCTGCCTCAACCTGACAGGGCTGACAGAGACCAAAGAATTCTAGGGTGTGGTAGTAGACGGCAAAGGAGCTTGAAGATTGAGGCAGCAGTTTAAGACCTTTGAGCGGACAGGCTTCCAGGGGAAAAGACTGACCGCAGTGTAAGCAGGTCAGGTAGTGTTGGTCCTGCTCGACGACGTTGTAAAGCGTTTCCCCAGCTAGCGTGGTGCGATGCTGCACCTGTCCCAACCGCTTCAGGGTATCTAGCGCCCGGTAGATCGTCGCCAGCCCGATCCGCTGCTGGGTCCGCATCAGCCCATGGAGCGCCTGGGCAGAAATAGGCTGACTCTGCTGACGTAGGGTATTCAACACGGCTGTTTGAGCTGGGGTGCACTGGGTCATGGTGAATGAGTTTGAGTTACAAGCGTTGTGGGTCAAGCCTTTACAAGCAGAGCGTTATAGAAATTTCCTTAACTTAATCGGTAGATACGGGTATTCCAGATTGCGGGCCAAAAAAGTAGGGTAAAATACGCAGGAACGATAATCGTTATCATTTTCGCATGATGTCATTCCAGCAAGGGCTTCTGCTAGGAATGAATTAGGCACTAAGCACTTATTTTTGACCCGGTCACGTTACTTTGAGGACGATATCTCCATGAAATCTACACTCTTCATCCCGTCTTCGAGCCGTTTACGTCGGTTTTTCTGGATCGCGGCGGGTGCGATCGCACTAGGCAGCTGCACTGCCCCCACCACGGATACAGCAACCGAAGCCGATACGACCAATGCTGACGCCACCGCAGAGCCAGCCTTGCAGGTCGTCACTACAGTCTTGCCCATCACCCAGTTCACCACAGCAGTGGCGGGCGAACGGGCTGAGGTTACGCAGCTGCTGCCCACCAATGTTGGTCCCCACGATTTCCAGGCCAAACCAGGGGATGTTCAGGCCATTGCCAATGCTGACGTGCTGGTGAAAAACGGTCTGGAATTAGAATCGTTTTTAGACGACATGATCGAAAATTCCGAAAATTCCGATCTAGTCACCGTTGACTCCAGCGAAGGGATTGAAACCCTTGCCAGCAGTGGTCACCACGATCACGGCCACGGCGAAGAGAAAGCCGATGATCATGACCATGAAGATCACGAGCATGACGAGCATGAGGGACACGATCACGGTGAAGAGGAGCACGACGATCACGGTCATGGTGAAGAAGAGCATGACCATGAAGAAGGCGAAGCTCACGCTAAAGACGCCCATGCAGGCCATAACCACGGCGAGTTTGACCCCCACATTTGGCTAGACCCCAAACGCGCTGTTGAGCAGGTTGAGAATAATCGCGATGGCATGATTGCGGCTGACCCCGAAGGCGAAGTGGAGTACACCGCTAACGCTGCTGCCTTTATTGCTGAACTCGAAACGCTGGACGCTGAAATCACTGAGCAGCTGACACCCTTTGCCGGCCAGACCTTTGTCGTATTTCACGACTTTGCTTCTTACTTTGCCAGCAGCTACGGGCTAGAATCTGAAGTCTTAGTGGGACTGCCCGAAGAAAGCCCCTCTCCAGAAGACGTGAAGCGCGTGATGGAGACCGTTCAAGCTGAAGGTCTGAAAACCATTCTGACTGAGCCTCAGGCGGGGGAATCGTCCTTTGACACTATTGCTAAAGATCTAGGGATTAACGTCAGTGAGTTTGATTCTTTGGAAGTTGGTGGGCCAGAAGCAACTGAGCCAGACTACTACTTGAATACGATGCGCGAAAATGCCGAAAACCTGGCTGTTGGCTTTGAGCCGTCTCAAGCGTGGTCTCCTTTCCAGCCGCTTCAGCCCGTGGCCATAATTCCGCTGGGACTGCATCTGTAGGGGATAAGTAAATAGAACAGAACAACTAATGCGGACAGGAGTAAACAGTTGAGCGACCCGGTTTTGGTAGTTCAGGATCTCACCGTGTACCGGGAGTCCTATGCTGCGGTTCAGAATGTCTCTTTTACGGTACCAGCGGGAATGGATACCGCCATTGTGGGGCCTAATGGAGCCGGTAAAAGTACCCTGATCCAGGCGATTCTGGGTATCTTGCCGCGTCGTTCGGGGGACGTATTTGCCCTGGGGCAGCCGCTGTCGGCTAAAGGGAGGTTGCCTGCTGCCGTGAGGGAACAGATTGCCTACCTACCTCAAAGCTTTCTGTTTGATCGCCGCATTCCCATTACCGTGAGGGAGCTAGTTGGGCTGGGCTGGGACCGGTTAGGTCTCCAGCTCCCGTGGGTAGGCCAACGGGCACGCCGTCAGGCGGTGAGAGAGGCCCTAATGCGCGCCGACGCCTGGCATCTGCGCGATCAGTTAGTGAGTGCGCTATCCGGTGGGGAAACCAAACGGGTGCTGCTAGCCTACTGTCTGGCTCGTCCCCGGCGATTGCTAATTCTAGACGAAGCACCGGCTGGGCTAGACGCCCGCAGCGAAACAGACTTTTACCAGCTGCTGCACCAGCTGAAAAAAGAGCAGGGCTGGGCAATTTTGCAAATCTCTCACGATTTGGATATGGTACGTCAGAGCTGCGATCGCGTCCTCTGTCTCAACCGTACGCTACTCTGTGAGGGCACCCCAGACCACGCCCTGAGCCCCGAAACTCTATCGCTGGCCTACGGCGCTGATTTTGTTCGCTACCACCACTCCTGTCAAGCCCGCGCTCATTATGACCATTCAGACTGAACTTGTCCGTGCTGTTGAACTGTTTCAACTGCCGTTTATGCAGCGGGCGCTTATGGGGGGGGTGCTGACGGGTCTAATGGGTGGTCTCATGGGCAGCTTCACTATTTTGCGACAGCTTTCTTTCTTTAGCGATACGTTAGGGCACTCGGCGCTGCTAGGTATTAGTATTGGGTTCTTACTAGGGTTAGATCCCTCCTGGGTGCTGATGCCGTTTACCGTACTCTTTGCCCTAGGCGTCACCTATTTTCTAGAACGCGCTGACCTGTGGACAGACGCACTATTGAACATTGTTTATTCTGCATCTCTGGCGATCGGCATTATCTTGCTAAGTCTGCGAGAAGACTACCAGGGCGGCATCAACAATCTGCTATTTGGCGATATTCTGGCGGTGCAAACTGGGGATTTGATTTTTAGCGCGATGCTGCTAGTAGTGTGCGCACTGTTTATTGGGCTAACGCTGCGATCGCAAATTCTCCTCACCCTGCATGAACCCCTAGCCATTTCTCGCGGTGTCGCTGTTTCAGCTCAGCGAACGACCTTTATTGTGCTGCTATCGCTGGTAGTTGGCATCTCCATCGAAGCTGTTGGCGTTTTGCTAATTAGCGCATTTATCGTTATTCCTGCTTGCGCAGCCCGTCTACTCAGCCGTACATTCACCCAGTACATCCTAATTTCTGCGGGACTAGGTGCCCTTAGCGCTATTTTAGGCATGGTCACATCGGCTTTTTTATACTGGCCTTCTGGCCCTAGCATTGTTACAGCTCAGCTAGTTCTCTTTGTGCTGGCAATTATTGTGCCAAAACCCCATAGCTGGGGGACTTTTCTTCAAAAGATACAGTCTCCCAAAAACAGCAAAGGAAGCTTTAAGAAATAAGTTGGGTGCCCTCCAATACCCAGAGATTTTCATTCTAAAGGCAGCGTTACGGTAGCAATGGTGCCTGTTTCTACTGTTGAAGTAAATGTGAGACTGCCCTGGTGAGCATCAACGATACGTTTGACGATGGCCAAACCCAAACCATTGCCAGCAGACTTGGTCGAGAAAAAGGGCTGGGTCAGACGGGCTAATGTTTCAGGGGGGATAGGATCGCCACCATTGTGAACCGTAAGACAGCCCTGGGGCATGAGAGAAATAGTGACGGATTCGCCTGGTTGGATAGCTTCGCAGGCGTTGCTAATGAGATTGATTAAAACCTGTTTTAGTTTGTCTCGATCGCACGCCACATAAACTGCTGAGGCGACCAGATTCACCTGCAAAACCCGCTCAGTAATATGGGGCTGCTGAGACAGGGTATCAACCGTCTCTTGGATCAACAAATTCAGGTCGCACCGGGTAGTTTCTAGAATCTGGGGTTTAGCATACTGCAAGATTTCATCCAGCAGCTGTTTAAGCCGACCCTCTTCTTCAAGGGCAAGGCTCAGCCGCATGCGATCGCGCTCCCCCAGGTCCAAATTCTTAAGCGCGGTCAACCCCATATGTACCGTGGTTAGCGGATTGCGGATTTCATGGACAATCATTGAGGTAAATTCACCAATGGCGGCCAGCCGTTCTTTTTCGATTAGCTGGGCCTGGGCCGCTCGGAGTTCAGCAATACGCTTGGCAACCTCAGCTTCTAGAGTCTCGTTAAATTTAAGCTGCTGCTGATACAGCTGAAAATTATCGATGGCGGTAGTCGCCCGCTCAGCAAACAGCTCAACACACTTGACTTCTTCTGGGTCAAACTTGCGCGGCTGCTTATGAAAGCAGCAGATGGTGCCCAGTAACTTTCCGGTTGGAGACTGTAGGGGAACCCCTAAATAAGCACGATAGCCCTCAGGCGTTTGACCATACTGGGTATCACACTGAGTATCGGTTACCGTTAGCGGGCGCTGGGTTTGGACTACTGTTTTTGCTACTGAACCATGAATCGGGTAGGGCGCATCCGCATCGTCTCCTAGATCGATACTGCTGGCGAGCACCTTATTTAGGTCGCCCAGGTTTAGAGTGACCACAGACCAGTCCATGGCGGTCAATGCCGAAACACCATGGGCAATGTCATTGAGATATTTCTGGATGCTGCCCTGACGAAAGCTCAGGGACATTAGGTAGTCTAATGTTGCCTGAGCCAGTCGGTTTGAGTGCAGCGCACGGGTTTTGGGCTCAGGGGATGGGTCAGGTTGCATGCTCAAGCTTGGAATTTTTCTCGAATCGTTTCAACGCGTTTGCGATTGACGCCTAGATCTGATTTACCTAAACGGGCGGCTGAACGCACATGAATAAGTCCAGACGGCTCGACGTAAAATTCGATATCGTCTACAAATCCCATGATTTTGCTGGCAAATTCAGCGTAGAGATAGTTGGTGGTGGCCTCATTGATGGTGGAGCGTTCCATCCCTTCAATGATCGTCTTGAGCGCTGCGATCGCATCTCCGGGGGCTTTATTGCTAGCAATAGGCTCGATAAAGTGCTCTTGGTCGCCAGCATCGGCCTGACTACACACGCAGTTGGGGGTGCTGGGGCAGTCTAAAAGCTTACCCTGATTGACACCGAGGTTGTCGGGACGCTTACCTGAAAATGAAAACAGAGACATAGTGATACCTTTTAGAGACACCCTTTAGTCCAATATAGGCCGTAGCGCCGTAGCGCCCACACCCGTATCTGGCTAAACCGGTACCTTAAGGCTACAGCGCTTCAACTTCGCTCAGTAACTCTGCGACAAATTTTTCAACGTTGCCCAGCAGATCCATCTCGCCTAATGCCTGCCATTCATCAACAGTGTACTGGCCATCTTCACCAACAATGCCTTGCACCCAGTGGGCCAGATTGTCTGTATCTTGAAACAGTTCTTGGACTTTGCCCGCGACATCACCGTCTACATTGGCGGCCAGACAAACCTTGAGCAGCTGTCCCAGTCGGGTGTCTGGATGAGTAGAAAGAAGCACTGCGATCGCAGTCATTACGGCTTCTTGATTGGACGACGGTACCATCTTTGGGCGATCTCGTTAAGGTGATAGGCAGTCTTTTTGAGGCTATGGTCTGGGTCCCTTCTTCTACGTTCAGCCGCTGTTATCTAAAGCCGGAAAGTTGGCTGAGACGGTGGGTAAGCATACCGATGCATTCTTAGCGGAGCTTATCACTAGCACCGAAGGCAAAACCAATTGCAAGAGCTGGTATACCGACGATTGGGGAGGCTATGAGCGAGTACTGCCACCTGAGGTGGTACATATTGTTGGAAAAGAGAACACCCAACGATTGGAACGAACGAATGGCATCATCCGCCAACAGACTGGTCGTTGGGGTCGTGACCTACTTTAACTGGATATGGCAGCATAGTCGCACACGAGATACCGCTGCTCAGAGAGCAGAGATATCCACGGAACCTTGGTCATGGAATGACATTGCTTCCTATCCCACTTTTTTCTGAGGCACGACCG
>JBHJIL010000016.1:0-151415 GCA_050043465.1 Leptolyngbyaceae cyanobacterium | reverse complement strand
GCTTCACACCCCGCCATTACTAGCAACGCATGGGCTGATGGGGAACTAGCCTAGACACTGGCTAGGATGATGACGACTCATCATCACTCATTCCGTTCGACTTCGTGTCGCACGAGCTGTGAGCATTTTACAGCCACCCTGAGTTTAGTTGCAGGGTGGCTAACTTTTTTTGGGGGCTTTCCTCCTGTCGTATCGCGGTTAACCCCGCCAAGGAAAACGCCCCTATGACTTTCCAAGACCTGACACCATCGGTGCCGCCAGCTTTACCTGCCGACTTTTCCACGCTGCCCAACCCCGGCGACACCGTTCGCCATATCCTCCTCGGTCATCCCAGCACTATCCGCCAGACCATCCACCTGCTCCACAACCTCCGCTATGTCGAAACCAGCCAGTGGAGCCCTCTGATCGAAGTCCCCAACCATCAGCTGATCCTCAGACCAGAACCAGACGAGGTCATCAGCATGCTAGTAAGGCGGCTGTAGATATCTACAACAGATATACAAAACTCTCTTACCGACTGTAGTTGGGTAGGAGAGTCCCTAAGCAATGCTAAGGCGTTGAAGACTTGTGGAGACTTACAGGGGTATCGATAGTTAGCGCTATCGGTCGAAACCCCTCCGCCTACGGCACCTCCCCTTCGTAAGGGGAGGACGGTTTACAACACAATTGCATCTAGTATTTCATTTCTTGCTAATCCCTAAAGCGCGGCGGTGCTACCGCTGACAATGGGTCTATTTTCTAGATTAGCGATCGCAACAAAAAAATCACACCCTATGCCGCTTTCTCAAAAAACAACAGATGCTGCTGCGGTAGCCGGTCGTCTGTTTTTACCCAGGTCAGCCCCACTGCGGCCATTTCCTTTTTCACCTGCTTTTCACTCATCTTATGCAGCCGCTTGATCATAATCATCGGATTCTCCGCCCGATACTCAGCCAGCACCACCTGGCCACCCGGCTTGAGCGCCTCAACGATACCGGTCATCACCTCGCGCGGTGCCTCAAACTCATGGTAGGCATCCACCATCAGCGCCAGGTCTATCTGCTCCGATGGCAAATGAGGATTGTCTTCTTCTGCCTGAATCGTCTGCACATTGGTAATCCCCTGCTTATCCCGCTCAGCTTCTAGCATCTGGATCATCTCTGGCTGCAGATCTACCGCCAATACCTGTCCCTCAGGCACATGCTTTGCCATGCGAAAACTCATATAGCCCGTACCGGCCCCGATTTCAGCCACCGTATCTGTGGGATTTAGACCCAGAGCCTCAACCGCCATATCAGGCTGTTCATCTGTTGCTCGGCTGCTGCGCTCTAGCCAGGCGGCTCCCCGATGCCCCATCACCTGAGAAATCTCGCGACCCATATAAACTTTGCCAATGCCGTCACTGCTGGGCTGCTTGTAGCCATAGACACTGTTAGTAGCAGTCACCTCAGGCTGAGCACAGCCCAGACAAACAACAGCAAGGAATAAAGGAATAAGACGACGCAGCGATGTAAGCACCATAGAAACGGGTCCAAAAAATAAGGAGAGCTAGATAAACCCAAAATGGCTTCTAACTCTCCTTATCTTAAAAGGCAACGAATTCAAAATGTAGGAGATAGCCGATGGAACGCTCCTACATTTTGATATATCGAATTCCTAGCGCTTAGCGGCGGCTCGCTTCTCTTCTAGATTGAAAAGTACCTGCAGCGTTTCCATGGCCTGCTTACGCGATGCGGCATCTTCTTGGGCCCGCAGCTGGGTCATGGGATCGTGCAGAATCTTGTTGACGATACCGCGAGACAGGGCTTCAACGACGCTGCGATGCTTGTCAGAAAAGTCTGCCCCCAGACGAGACAGGGCTTTTTCTAGCTCTTGCTCACGGATGGCTTCGACCTTAGTGCGCAGGCTGCTGATAGTGGCAACAGTATCGAGGGAGTTCCACCATTTAACAAACTGATTCAGCTCTTGCTCCAGGATACCTTCAGCTTCTTGAGCCATTTGACGACGGCTTTCCTGGTTTTTAGCGACCACTTCTTTGAGGTCATCGACGGTATAGGCGCTCACACCGTCTAATTCTTCAACGTTTTTGTGTACGTTACGAGGAACAGAAATATCAAACAGGCTCAAGGGACGACCGGCCAGACAAGATTGAATATTGTCACGGTGCAGCACCGGCTCTTCGGAGGAGGTGCAGGTAAAGACGATATCGGCCTTGGTGACGGCAGCTGCCATGATGTCCATGGTGCCGGTCTTAATATTTACATGACCGTACTCAGCGGCGAGGTCGTCGGCCCGTTGGATACTGCGATTGAGCAGGGTGATATTGATGGCGCGCTTAGAGACTAAATGCTTTACCAGCAGACGACCCATTTTACCGGCACCGATGATGGTGATGTGGCAGTCGGTAAAGTCAGGAACCTTCATCTGGGCCAGCTCGGCAGCGGCAGAACTGACAGACACCGCACCGGTACCAATGCTGGTTTCGGTGCGGACGCGCTTACCGGTTTTGATCGCATCTTTGAACAGACGGCTGAGAATCCGACCAACGCCCTTATGCTTTTGACTCTCGGCCAGAGCGTGCTTGACCTGGGCTAGGATCTGACCTTCGCCGAGTACTAGGCTATCTAGACCGGAGGAAACCCGTAGCAGATGCATGATGGCATCCTGCTGCACCAGGATAAATAGGTGCGGACGTAGCTCTTCGATAGGCACATCGCCGTATTCGGCTAAAAACTGGGTAACTTCGCGAATACCGTTCTCAGTATCACCGATGACCACATGTAGCTCTAGGCGGTTGCAGGTGCTGAGGATAGAAACTTCTTTAACGTGGGGATAGCTGGTGAGTCTTGCGATCGCATCCTCAACCTTAGGTGTCGGAATGCTGAGTTTTTCCCGAACCTCGACCGGTGCAGTCTTATGGCTAAGGCCAATAACGGCAATATTCATTCTTCCTCCCAAAAAGATCCTTTGTTAAACCGTGTTTACGCCCAGAACTGAGGTCTAGAGTCTGCAGATTGGACGCAATTATAAATGCCCGACATGCCGGACGATCGCAGTAAGCTTGCTTTAAGCCGTGATGGAAAGATCAGTCTAACGAATGTTGCGTCAGAGTCTGGTCCTTATTGAAAAGTATGGAAAAACTGACCCCGAACTCAAGGTTTCTCAACAAAAGTCCATCAAACGGTGCCAACCGTTACCAAATGACATATGCACACAAGAACACTCTGGCCATTTGTCAATAGCCAGAGTGCTTTTTAGGAAGATGAATTTTAAGGTCATTCCCTCCTAGGAAAGGACCTTTGGACCTACTTCAGGGAAACGTAGCTGGGATTGCCTTTCATATGAATAGTATCCACAAAGCGCGCAGTCTGGGACTGGTTGGAAATAACCAGCGACTGAGTCCGAGCACCGCCTTTAAAGAAGCGAACACCGTTCATGAGTAAACCAGGCGTGATACCACAGCCAGCAAATAGAACGGTCTCACCACAGGCCAGCTCTTCAGCGGTATAGATCTTGTCGGGGTCAGCAATGCCCATGGAACTCAAACGCTCCAGGTTAGCTTCCTTGCTCTCACCGATCAGACCAGTCTTAACAATGGCCGGATCATAAATCAGCTGTCCCTGGAAGTGACCACCCAAGCAGCGCATGGCAGCGGCAGAAATCACACCCTCGGGAGCCGCACCAATCCCCATCAGCGCGTGGGTATTCGTCCCAGAGAAGCCACAGGAGATGGCCGCAGAGACGTCGCCGTCGCTAATCAGACGGACACGGGCACCAGCATCGCGGATTTCGTTGATCAGGTCGTTATGGCGCTCACGCTTCATAACGACAACAACCAGTTCGTCAATGGCACGGTCGAGACACTCACCCAAAATCTTGAGGTTCTCGGTGGCCGACTTGCTGATGTCTACTTTGCCTTTAGCGGCTGGGGGCGCAGCTAGCTTCTTCATGTAGAAGTCGGGAGCTGCAAACAGACCGCCTTTTTCGGAGATGGCCAGTACAGCCATGGAACCGGGCTGACCGTAGGCGCAAAGGTTAGTACCTTCACAGGGGTCAACGGCGATGTCGATTTCGATCAGCTCGTCGGGGTTGCAAACTTCAGCGGCATTGGGCTGGGTGCAAACGCCTACTTCTTCGCCGATATAAAGCATGGGAGCATCGTCGCGCTCACCTTCACCAATGACGATTTTGCCGCGCATGTGAATCTGGTTCATGCGCTCACGCATGGCTTCTACGGCCACTTCGTCAGCAATATCTTTTTCTCCCTTGCCCATCCATCGAGCAGATGCGATCGCAGCCTGCTCGACCACTTCAATAATTTCTAATCCGAGGGTACTTTCCACTGCGTATTTCCTCCAAACTGCCTGCTATTACCAAGACGGCGCTATTAATCATCGGTGTGGCTGTGGGAGGCACTGCTGTTAGCATGTCCGCTCCCCAGAATCATCCTTAGAATCAGTAGCGGCGTTAAGACTCTTTGAGCGCCTTTGTATACGTTCCAGAATATCAGACCGGGGACCCACCTTTCGCGCTGTGTAGAACACCCAGAACGGTTGACCTAACGTCTCTCAACCCTTTTGAACTCATAGCAAAACGAGGTTTAGAGGCGTGATTAAACAGCGCTAAAGCCTTGTCTCGTCGGAGCTTGAGAGTAGGCATTTTTACTTATTCAACGACCTGTAGCTGTGCCAGGAGTCATGATTTAGCTCAAAAACTTAGCCACGCGCACAGCAAATATTTTGAGCGATGGGATCGTTTCCCTGGCAGGTTGGGCTGACGACCTTCAAGAATTTCTCTATCTACTTTCTCTATTGATTAGCAACCGGCACCAGCGGACGGGTGATTGAAAATCTGCTGACGATGCTAGTCTATTGAAACTAGCGGACGCCGCAGGCAGCACTTATGGAATGGCACGTTACCGACGCACAGAGTTTACGCATCATTGATCAAGAAATTGGTCAACATACGTTTGCTCCAGCAGAATATGAAATTGTGCGTCGAGTCATTTACGCTACTGCAGACTACGACTATAAGCATCTCATCCAGTTTTCGGACCAGGCGCTCCAGTCAGGGGCAGCCGCCTTAGCCGCTCGCACCACCCTAATTGTGGACGGTCCCATGGCCCAAGCCGGGATTACCCCCCGGTTGCAAGAGACCTTAGCCTATCCCGTTTACTGTGCCATGGACGCCATCACCCGACCGCAAAAAGACCAGTCTAGAGCCGCCTGGGGAATTGAAACATTGGCCAAGCGCTATCCCGAGGCTATTTTTGTCATCGGCCATTCGCAGCCAGCCCTGGATAGCCTGGTACAGCTAATTGAAACCGATGTAATTCGACCAGCCCTGGTCATTGCTACACCCGCTGGTTTTTTGGAGGCCGAGGTCACCAAATCTCGCTTAAAAGATAGCCTCATGCCCAGTATCTCCATTGGCGGACGTAAAGGTAGTACGGTCGTGGCGGTTGCCATTTTAAATGGTCTGATTGATTTGGCCTGGAAAGCCTATGGTGGCAAGCACCATGCCATGGCTTAGGCTCTAGTCAGAAATTAGGCACAGGCGGCCTGGTCTACGCAAGGTTTGAGACCGATGACTGACAGCGAGACGAGCGTTCAGAAAGCCTACATATCAAGTTTTACTGCACTAATGGGCATTCTCTGATTGTGTAGTATTCAGCCTCAAAAAATTAGCCTAGTTATTCACACAATCAGGCTGCGATCGAGGAAATTAATGATGAGAGAAAGCCGTGGCCACTGCCAAAAGTTGCCTCTACCCATTGCGGTGCCGACATATCTAATCGTGGTTGCGATCGCACTGATTGCTTTCGGATATCGGTTTCCGACATCTAACACACTGATCGAACTTCCACCGATTCTTTCAATCTTAAAGCCTGGCATCTACACCCATGATTACTATGTGCAGGATGCCTTACAAATTACGCCCAGATACTATTATCAATATCTTATTTTTTTCATCATTAAGGCAATTAAAAGCCTCCCGCTTGCATACTTCTTAGCTTACCTAGCGGCCTTTTCTAGCTATCTTTTAGGGCTTTATTCAATTGGTTTATTCTTTGGACGAAGCCGTCTGGCTGCAGCTAGCCTATGTTTTCTAGGATTAACCGTTGTTGATGCACAGTTGGCTATGTTTCTCTGTTTAGAAGCGAGCCGATACCAGCTATCTTTGCCATGGGGCTTGCGGTTTGGGGCATTTACTTTTGTTTAGTAAAACGCTGGACTTTAGGCTATCTATTTTTAGGTATTACCTGTCTGATTCATTTTTTAGTAGGGTTGCTGCCTGCCGGACTGATATTGCCATTGCTGCTAGTAGATGCTGGCAAAAAGAAAAACGTCTTGACGGCGGCTATTCCATTAGCGATTTTAGTAGGGTTTGCCAGTTTAATTTATGTGCCAATGGTGCTAACTGGCAAAACAAGCACCGGTTTAATTAGCAATCAGGAATTCATCTATTTCTATGGCTATATTAGGCAGCCCCATCACATTATTCCATCCGTCTGGCCTGCTCGAACCTGGCGAAATTTTATCTGCTTTTTATTAGCAGGGCTGTTGTATTTAAGGAGTATTAAACAGCTTAATAAAGAGGATAAAACAAAGATTATTCTTGTGATTGCGGGTTCAACAGTTGCTCTCCTGTGCAATTATTTCTTTGTTGAAGTTTATCCGCTGGCTCTAGTAGCTAAACTGCAGCTTGCTAGAACAACCCCCTTCGCTCAACTCATGGTGTTGATTGCAGTCGCAACACTGGCGAGCGAGCAATGGAACCAGGGTAATCGAGCACTTGGGGCGACTCTACTCATTGTCCCCGGTCTACACAACGGTGGGATGCTAATGCTCTTGATCGCAATTGGTATGACCCTAATCGACAGCGAATCACCCAAACCATTGCTAACACTATCAAGGTTTTCGTCTCAGGTGATGCTTTGTATTTCAGTTGTGTTGCTAGCAGCCTATCCTGACCCTGTAGATGGGGCCGAGGTTTTGCTCAAACTTGGTCTGCCGCTTCTATTATTTGCGGCGCTCCTACTGCCTGCATTCGTTGAAGCGATGGCACAAATTGAAATTAGTAGCTATCTGAAATCAGGCATTTTGGCATTAATTGCCTTAGGTGTTATCGGAATTATCGGATTTGGTATTTTTGATCAGCTGCCTGGATTCACATCTGACTTTTTGACAGAACAGGTGTCAATTTACAGACCTAACACTGATGCCGTTACTCAGCTTGCTTTACGGTTTCAAGACTTAAGTGATAAAAACGCGCTGGTATTAACCCCTCCCTCTAAGACAAATTTTCGATTTTATTCGCAAAGATCGGTCGTGTTTAATCTTTACAGCTCACCGTTTACAGATGCTGGTTATAAAGAGTGGTACCACCGTCTTACACGCGTATTGGGAGAGGTTAAACCACCCATTAATCATCGTAATATGGATGATTTTTTTGCAGCTAGAACTGCCACAGAGCTGATCGGGGCAGCCCAAGAGTTCAGGGCTGACTATATCCTGACCAAATCTGAGTGGCATCCCCATCTAAAAGGAACAGTTCTAGATTCGGAGGGAGCTTGGACCCTATATAAAATTGATTAAAACAGTCAGTCCCTATCCCACTAAAACTTCCATCCGTTCGGCAATTACGGCATAGAACGGGTCGCTGCTGGCCATACCCATCATTTGCAAAAGCGGATTAACAGGTGGGCCTTGATTGGCCACAACCTCAGGCTGACTAAATCCCTTAACTGATGCGAAATAGCGTTTGACCAGGGCAATGTGGCTAGCATCGCTGCTGTCTCGCCAGGCTGCGATCGCTTTGTGGTAGAACATGCGATTGGAAAAGCTGACAATGGCGATACCACCAGGTTTAAGCACGCGATAAATCTCGGCAAAGACCGTTTCTGGGTATTGCAATTACTGCACCGAGACCGTGTTGAGCACTGCGTCAAAGGTGCGGTCTGCAAACGGCAGCGTCTGGTTTTCATTAAGGTTTTGGACAAAGTAGCTATCCAAGCGGGGATTTTTAGCCAGTTCCTCAGCATTCATGCCGTGGCCTTCCACCCGCTCAAATTCCATCTCAGAGGGCAGATGCGATACCCAGCTGCTCATCAGATCGAGGATGCAGCTGTGAGGTGTGAGCCGCTTCTGATAAAGTTCGGTCAGCTGCTCAATAAAGCGTTCATCAACATGGGTTACCAGGCGGGGAGCTTCGTAAAAAAAGGCGTCATTAGATTCGTCAAGTTTTTGACGCTGACTCGCAGCAAGCATAGATTTTTGGTTGAAAGCAGACTACATCTGCTAACCTAACCTACTTACTATTCAGGTTTCTATGGATTCTCTGCCCATTCTCTTGCTGATCTTTGTGATTGGTCTGACCACGCTGGTTAAAGCCTCAGACTTTTTTACAGATGCTGCTGAAAAACTGGGGCTGGCCATTGGACTACCGCCCTTTATTGTGGGGGTGACCATTGTGTCTATGGGGACATCGCTGCCTGAGCTGCTGTCCTCGCTGTTTGGCATTTTTCAGGGTGCCTCTGAGGTGGTGGCTAGCAACGTGATTGGCTCCAATATTGCCAATATTTGTCTGGTAATCGGAACAGCTGCCATCATCAGCACCAATATCTTACGGGTGATGTACAACCTGATTAGCGTTGACCTGCCCTTATTTGTGGGGTCGGCGTTCCTGTTTGCGCTGATGGCCTCATCAGGTCAGGTATTTTCCCGTGGAGAATCCCTAATTTTATTGATTGGGTATATTGTTTATCTCTTTTATATTCTCCAGAGCAGCGATAGCGACGACACCAGCCGTGACGATGTTGAGCTGCCCAGCCGGTCGTTCAACATATCGCAGTCCCTAAGAGATATTTTAATTTTGGGTCTCAGTGGCATTTTTATCTTTTTGGGAGCCAACTACACCATTGAGTCTTTGATCAAAATCTCAGATCAGCTCAATATTGGCAAAGATATTATTGCGATCAGTGCGGTTGCTTTGGGGACATCGCTGCCCGAGCTAATGGTGACTATCAACGCTGCCCTGAAGGGAAAAGCCGAACTCGCCGTTGGCAATGTGATTGGCTCCAATATTTTTAATATTTTTGTCGTTATCGGGATTCCGGGTTTGATCACACCGCTGCCTGTGTCAGACGCTATTCTGGTCCACAGTATCCCTACGCTGTTGGCAGCGTCTTTGCTGATGTTTTTTACTGTGCAGGACAACAAGATAACGACCTGGGAAGGCTGGTTGTTTATGATGCTCTATGTCTGGTTTATGGGAACTGTTTTTGGTGTGCTTTAACGGCGACGCGCGACTGAACTGCGTCGTATGAAAATTTAGTCTGGGCGTTGGTAAACCAGTGGGCAAGGGCTTGTCTAAGATAGAGTAAGACCGCTCTGACCTATCGCGATTTGCTATGGCCACCGTGCAAGACCGATTGATACAAAAGCCTAAGCCACACACGTCTAGGCGCGCCTACTGGTCTTGGGGACTGGCTGCGATCGCACTGCTGCTCAGCTTTGATGTGCTCACATATTTTACGGCAGAAGGGCTGTGGTTTCGCTCAGTGAGCTATCTAGACGCCTTTTGGCTAAGGCTCACTAGCCAAACCGGGCTGGGCATCCTGGCCTTTCTCGGTAGTCTGCTATTTGCTGGGTTAAATCTATGGCGGGCCCGGTGGCTGAGTTTTGACGACTATTGCGTTGTCCCCAATACCGAAAATAAACGGCGTGGTATCGGTCTAGGCCGGCTGCTGCCGCTGGCGGTGGGGCTGGCATTACTGCTGTCGGTATCGCTGCTGTACCACGTTCAACTAGCCCTATCACGCTGGCACTATAGTGCCGCTGACCCACTTCCCCCTTTACCGCTGTGGCTCAGTCTGGATACGGGCTGGCAAATTGTTCAGCAAATTACGGCTCAGCCCTGGCAGGCTGGGGTGCTGGTGAGCGTGGCTTTGGGGACATTGGTTTATCCGGGGGTGATAGGTGCGATCTCAACCGTGCTCCTGAGTTTGAGCTTTAGTCTGGTATTAGCGTCCCAGTGGTCGCGGGTTTTGCCAGCGCTTAACCCAACGTCATTTGGTCAGCTTGACCCCTTATTTAACCAGGACATCAGCTTTTACATTTTTCGTTTGCCGGTTTTAGAGCTGATTGAGTTTTGGCTATCGGGACTATTTTTATTTACCCTGGTGGCCGTCGCTCTGGTTTATTTGCTAGCCGGTAAGAGTCTTAGCCAGGGGCGATTTGTTGAATTTTCTGAATCGCAGCAGCGACATCTCTACAGTCTAGTAGGCGCGCTACTTTTAACCACAAGTTTTGGCCACTGGCTCAGTCGCTACGAGCTGCTTTACTCCAGTCAGGGGGTGATCTATGGGGCTAGCTACACCGACGTTATCGTAGATTTACCGGTCCAGACAGCTCTGAGCATCATCACGCTCTGTTTAGTGATCGTTGCCTTCGGTCGGTCGTTTTTTGGCCGCTACCGCCCCCGTCCACAGCGAATACCGTCGCTGATAATTTTGGTGGGCACCTATCTTACAGTTGCGCTCATTGGTGAAACGCTAGCGCCTATGTTCGTACAGCAGCTGATCGTACAGCCCAACGAATTTAAGCGAGAGCGTCCCTACATCGAGCGGTCTATTGCCTTTTCTCGCGATGCGTTTAATCTCACCGATATTCAGGAAGAGAGTTTTCAACCCCAGAGTAATCTGACAGCAGAAAAATTAAAAGAGAACGACCTAACTGTTCGTAATATTCGCGTGTGGGATACCCGACCGCTGTTAGAAAGTAATCGTCAGCTGCAACAGAGGCGTCTCTACTTTGAGTTTTTAGACGCAGATGTCGATCGCTATACCCTAACTAAAAGTGACGGTACTACCGAACGACGTCAGGTACTGATTTCAGCCCGTGAACTGAACTATGAGCAGCTAGAAGATACGGCTCAGACCTGGATCAACAGGCATCTCAGCTATACCCACGGCTATGGGTTTACCATGAGCCCGGTCAATACCGCCGCCGTTGGGGGACTGCCTGACTATTTCATCAAAGATATTGCCCATGTACCTAGCAACGATGATGTAGCACGCAGTATTCCCATTGGCCAGCCGCGCATCTATTTTGGTGAACTCACCAACACCTATGTGATGACAGGAACACAGGTGCCCGAGCTAGACTATCCCAGTGCTGAGGACAACGTGTACACCACCTATGCCGGGAAAGGGGGCATTGGTTTGGGGCAGTTCTGGCGCAGGCTGCTCTATGCCAAGCATCTGGGCGATTGGCAAATGTTATTTACCAATGACTTCACAGCTGAAACCAAACTGTTGTATCGCCGCAATATTCAAGAACGGGTCAAACAAATTGCGCCGTTTCTACAATTTGACCGAGATCCCTACCTAGTCGTTGCAGACGCCAACGCGCAGTCGGCTTCGGATACATCAAATCCCATTAACCCTGAAGGCAACTATCTCTATTGGATTATTGATGCCTACACCACTAGCGATCGCTATCCCTATTCTGACCCAGGTGGACAGCCGTTTAACTACATTCGTAACTCGGTCAAAGTGGTGGTAGATGCATATAACGGCTCGGTCTCATTTTATGTTGCTGATGCTACAGACCCCATTATCCAAACCTGGGCGCGGCTATTTCCCAGACTATTCCAACCGTTGGAATCGATGCCCCCGGCACTGACTGCCCATATCCGCTACCCCGAAGACTATTCTCGGGTACAGTCAAATCAGCTGCTGGTCTATCACATGACTGACCCCCGCATTTTTTACAATCGAGAAGATACCTGGCGCGCACCCAATGAAATATATGCCAATGAGTCTCAGGTGGTATCTCCCTACTATTTGATCATGAAGTTGCCCCAGGAAGAGGAAGAAGAGTTCGTTCTACTGCGCCCATTTACACCGTCCCAGCGCAATAATCTGATTGCTTGGCTGGCGTCAAGATCGGATGGAAATCAATATGGACGCATGCTGCTGTATCGCTTTCCCAAGCAGGAGCTGGTCTATGGCCCTGAGCAAATTGAAGCCCGAATTAATCAAGACCCAGCCATCTCGCAGCGGATCTCGCTTTGGAATACCCAAGGGTCTCGTGCCAACCAAGGAAATCTGTTGGTGATCCCCATCGAAGAGTCACTGCTTTACGTAGAGCCGCTTTACCTAGAAGCAGAACAAAATCGGCTACCGATTCTCGCTCGGGTGATCGTGGCCTATCGCAATCGGATTGCCATGGGAGAAACCTTAGATCAGTCTTTAAATGCCATCTTTAGCCCCAAGCAGCCTAATGACTCGACAATTCTGCGGGATCTTGAAGTCGATCTATTAAATTAACCTGACAGAAATGATGAGTTTCGTCTAAATCTCTGAAAATTGAACTCAAGTGGGACCAGCATCTGTTTTTACGGACTAAATAGAGGGCTTTATATGATCTCCTAACCCCAGACCTGGAAGCTGATATATGATTGCCTCCAGCACGTAAAGTTCATCACATTGAACCTAAGCTTCAAGGAATAGCATAAGCAATGGATCTAAACAGGACAGTCAAGCCGGGTGGATGATACCTTGAGTGAAATATTTGCTATCTGATATGTTCTCTAAAATGCCCTAATGAGTCCGCTCGTCGTCTTAAATCTTGGCCAAGGCACCTGTGAGACAGGATTGCCCGTAGTGACAGCCCGACTCTGGTTAGAGGGTGCTCAGGTCCCTATTCAACACGTAGGTAGTTTGCCATCTACGCCTGAGCTGCCTTTCCTTTACAAGCGATGGAAGGCCCTGTACGAAGCTTTGCAGGGCACTTTAGGATTTGGCCAGTCTGTCAGAAGCTTTATCGAATTCGATCCAGAACCGATTACCAATGTCTCCATGGCGGACTTTCGAGAACTGTGCGCAGATCTTGAAGCACAAATGAATGCTTGGTTAAATTCAGCTGGCTTTCGAAATATTGATCAGCAGCTGAGAACTAAACTAGATCCAGAAGAAAGCATCCGATTTATTGTTGAGACAGACGACCTGCTATTGCAGAAGCTGCCCTGGCATCTCTGGCGTTTCTTTGAACACTATGACAGAGCAGAACTGGCATTAAGCCCTCCAGAATATGGGCAAGCTGGCACTACCGGGACCTCTGTTATCGCTCAGAGAATGAGAGTTCTGGTAGTTTTAGGACAGAGTGACGGCATTAATGTTAAGCCGGATCGAATGCTGTTTGAAAACTCTGATGCTGAAACTGTTGTACTCAAAGAACCTCCCCGGTCAGAGTTAAATAGATATCTTTGGGATAATCAGGGATGGGACATCTTCTTTTTTGCCGGTCATAGCACCAGCATGGGAAAGGATCATGTCGGTGAGCTTTCATTAAATGCAGATGAGTGGCTATCGGTTGAACAGCTCAAGAAAGCACTGCAGGCTTCTATTAAGAACGGTTTAAAGCTGGCAATCTTTAACTCTTGCGATGGGCTTGGCCTGGCTCGAGATCTAGCGGATCTCAACCTACCTCAGCTGATTGTTATGAGAGAACCGGTGGTAGACCGGGTAGCTCAAACATTCTTGCAGAACTTCCTGCAAGTCTTTTCGGATGGAGAGCCTTTTTACACGGCGGTACGCTATGCCAGAGATCAGCTTCAGGGTATAGAGAGTAAGTTTCCCTGTGCTAGCTGGCTACCTGTCATTTTTCAAAATCCAACGGAAGCTCCGTTGGTGTGGGGAAAGGCACGCTCGGCTCCAAAGCGTAGCAGACGCCGCCTGCCTGCGCTGCCGCAACAGCCTAACCCTCGTCAAAAGAAAGTCATTAGACAGCTCAAGCTCCGCAATGTTTTGCTGACGAGCCTATTGGTAACGCTGCCCATTGTTTTGGTCAGAATGTTAGGACTATTGCAGCCGCTGGAGCTGCCAGCCTATGACCATCTGATGAGATCGCGACCGGCAGCCTGGGATACGCAGCCTGCTATCGACCCTCGTTTGCTCGTGGTCGAGGTTACTGAAGAAGATACAGATATATATGGCTATCCGGTTTCAGACGAGCGCTTAGCAACCGCATTAGAAAAGCTGGAACAATATCAGCCTCGAGCCATTGGGATTGATCTACATCGATATCAAGACAATCCACCCGGACGAGAACAGTTTATTAATAAGTTTGATACCTATCCAAACCTGATTACGGTGTGTTCATTTGGTTCAGAAGAGCGAGCCATCATGGGACATCCTCCCGAATTTTCCATTGAGCAGGCACGGACACAGGTTGGCTTTAGCGATTTAGAACTAGACGGCGGTCGTCCGGTGGTACGTCGTCATTTGCTCTCTTACGACAATTTTTTAGATTCAGAGTCTTCTAATTGTACGGCGCCCTATAGCTTTAGCCTGAACCTGGCTGTACGTTTTCTACAGGCCGAGGGTGTACAGCCATTAGAGCCTACTAAAGATAGCAACTGGCGGCTGGGTCCGGTTGTGTTGAACCGTTTGGCAGCCCGTACGGGAGCTTATCAGTGGTTGGATGGAAATACGAGTCAAATTCTATTGAACTACCGGTTTACGCCTAGACCGGCCCAGCGAGTTAGCTTGGATGATGTGCTCAAAGATGAGCTATCGGAAACATTGGTGCGCGATCGCATCGTGCTCATTGGCGTGACTGATGAACTGGGCAATGACTATCGAGGCACCCCCTACGGTCAGCTACCGGGGGTTTGGATCCATGCCCACGGCATCAGTCAGGTGCTAGGTGCGGTGCTAGAGGAGCGTCCTTTGATTTGGGTGCTGCCGCAGTGGGGACAGTGGCAGTGGGGAGATATGGTGTGGATTGTGGGCTGGGCTGGGCTGGGCGGTATTCTAGTCTGGCGGATTCACTCAGTTTTGATTTTGGGGGTTACAGGAGCCGTGTCGATTTTGGCACTGCGTCAGCTCTGTCTTGTTATTTTGGTGCAGGGGGGTTGGGTACCCTTTATTCCGGCACTGTTGGCACTGACGAGTACCGCTGGAGTTTTACTTGCTTTTAAGTATGGTTATCTACCTGCAAAGGCTGATGCCTTATTGAGTCGTTTAACCTGAAAACATTTTTATCAAGAGGACTTGAAAATGCGATCGCACAATCTACTAGCTTCCGTTAGTTTGACGGCAGCAGTATTACTCAGCCAAGGTAGCTTGATTCCCTTAGCATGGGCAGCTCCTAATCAGATCAATAACACCAGCAAGCAGCTACCGCCAGTTCCATCTACACCGCAGCCACCCTCTGGCAGAAGAACCCCAGGTGGGGGGCTAGAACCGTCTGTATGTCCTGTGACAGACCATAAACTGACGGCTATCACGCCGAGCGATGTTCATGGTAAAACCCTGTCAGAACATCCCACCTTCTGGTTTTATATGCCCTACACGGCTGACGACATTGAAGGAGGTAAGTTCTCTGTTTTGACTGAGGATGAATTCCAAACAGTTTACGAGACTTCGTTCAAGCTGCCCGAACAGCCTGGTTTGATTAGCATTACGCTACCAGAATCTGAGGTACCTGCGCTAGAAGTAGGAGAATACTATCACTGGTATTTGAGTTTAGACTGCACGATTGATGCACAAACTAAAACAGATGCCACCATTGATGGCTGGGTGCAGCGTATTGATCCTGATGAAACAACGGCAGCACAGGCGTCTCCTGAGATTTGGTATGACTCACTGCATGTTGCAGCAGAGCAGCTGCAAAACGACGCTATTGAGCCAGGACCGGCCTGGATTGACTTACTCGAATCTGTTGAGCTAGACGCCCTTATTCAAGCCCCTGTCGTGGGACCAGTCGCACTGATCGATTGCTGAACAATAGCTGCTTGCAGCTGACGAATGTATTCGTTGGCTGCATATCCTACAGCCAGTTGCCAACTAGAACATAGGTCGCCCACACGTAAGGGGGCCTGTAACCCTCCTCTCTAATGAGATAGAGCTGAGCATTACGCAACGCTTTGGCTCTAGTGATGCCTGGCTGCTTTAGCTCCTCATAGAATCGGGTCATCAATAGCGTATTGGGTTCATCCTGTGCCTGCCATAGGGTAGATATGGTACTGCGGGCACCGGCTCGAACGGTAATACCGGCTAAGCCCAAAACAGCTCGGTCGTCTCCTGTTGCTGTTGAGCAAGCACTGAGCACTAAAAGTTCGATGGGTGTGACTCCCTGACCGCTGCCCGTTTGAATTAGAGCACCTAGCTCATCACCCTGGAGTAGCTCCTCGTAGGCCACAATAAAGGTCTCTTCTGGCTCAGAACTAAAAACTCCGTGAGTCTTTAGATGAATTCCCGAGAAATTACCGGTGCTTAGCTCTTCTTGTAGAATATGTCCTTTAAATTCCTGATTGATTAACGGTGGCTGAGGACCAAATAAATCACTGACTGCGTCGAGTTCAGCACTAAGTTTTTCAATGGTTTCAAACCTTTGCCCTCCAAGCGTTTGTTCCTCACCAACGCCGCCAGTAAAAACTTTGAAGTTATCAGAAATAGGCTGAGGCTCGAATAGCTTTAGCTCAGGCGCAACTGCGATCGCATACTTCTCGATCAGAAACTGATTCCCGTCGTATAAAACGCCCATAGGAATATTCCGCAGCGCACCGTCTAAGACAAAGACCAAAGTATCAATTTGCTCATATTTTTCAAGATCGTCTATAAAAGGCTGAATCAGCCAGTCATAGACCTCTTCTGCGAGAGGAACGACAGCAGGTGTTTTACTAGGAGAACCGCTCAGATTTTCCCGTAGATCTCCCAGTATTTGCTCTGACTGCTTACGCGGAATCTTGACCTCGTGAAATCTTTTTCCATCCGGTAGCTGCAAAATTACGGTCAAATGATTCTCAAGAACCATCGGATAGAGAACTGCTGTACTCGGATCGACCGCAAATTTTGTGATAGGAGTTGTTTGAGCCAAGCTACACCGCAAAAAGTTCTCCAGCTCGCTCAGCTGTAAACTATCGATTTCCTGAATGGCCTTATCTAAGACAGCATCTTTTGGTCGTTGATTGTCTTCACGAATCAGCAATAGCTCTACAAATTGGCGGTAAATAGGTTCTACGTTATCCCTAAATGAGAACTGGACTTCTGCATCGATAAAGCGAAGGTTATTACGAATCCCCTTTAAGGTCCTAACGGCTGCGTCGTAGGCAGCAATAGCTTCATCCCGTTTATGTTGCTTTCTAAGCAGGCGTCCCTGCTGCCACTGCCAGCGATAGAGCCCGTCTGGATAGTCATTGGTCGTGGTTAACTGTAGCGCCTTTTGAGTAAACTCTTCGGCCAGCAACCACTGCTCAGTAGTTTCGTACAGTTTGCCGCGCTGCCCCAATGCGTAAGACTTAGCAATTGGATCGTTGAGACTGTCCGACTGCTGAACAGTTGCTTTTAGGATCTCATCAATCTCTTGCTGCGTCGGTTGTTGACCACCGCCCATAGCCATCAACTGGGTCAAACTATTAGCAAAATTTAGCTGAGCGTAGATAGCCGAACGACTAAGGGGCAGATTGAGTTCTGATAGCAGCTTTGGCCAGAGTATGTCTGCCTCGGTCCAGTTTTCAATACCGATCAATAGACTCAGCTGGTTGAGATTAGCCTGAAGCTGAGTCATCTCTATAGACGAGCTACCGGCAGCCTTTTTGTATGCCTGTAGGGCAGCAGTCTGATACGTATCGGCCTCATCTGTTTTTCCCAGAGCTTTTGCTCTATTACCCAAAGCACGGGCTGTATTTCCTATATCTAGCAGGATAGGCGCTCGTAAGTACTCGATCTGTTGGTTGTTAGCAACAATATCTAAACTCTTCTGTAAGTACGTCTTAGACTCCTTGATAAGCCCGAATTGTCGCTGAGCATTACCCAGCTGCCACAGACTTGTAGCCTGTAATATCGGATCAAGATTGGCATTTTCTAGACGCTGATAAACGTCTTCTTGGAGAATCTTTTTAGACTGGAGATGCAGACCTAATGTCTGCAGAGCCTTTGCCTGATTGATCAGGCTTAGTATAATGCCTCGTTCGTAGCCTGCCTGTTGGTATGCAGCAGTTGCTTCACGCCAAATCCCAGAGGCAGCTTCTATCTCTCCCCTAATCCAATGCAGACGCCCTTGAGTGTTAAGGACTTTGCCAGCAATTTCCCAGTACGTGACAGAATTTGACGTGTCGGCTAAACCATCTAAGATAAAACGCGCTTGTGTAATAGCCTCATCTGCTTGAGCCAGCTGTCCCAAATGCTGATATCCCAAAGAGAGATTATTAAATACTAGAGCCTGGTTTAAGTCTTTTACAGCTGAGGTCGCTAGCGCCTGATTCCAACTGTCAACTGCTGCTGAAAACTGCTCCGCACGATAAAGTTCTATACCTTTTCGCAGCAATGATGTAGTTGACTGAGCAGCGGCAGCCTGTTCTTTGATATGGAGTAGAGAGTGCTCAAGGGAAATTTCATCATCCAGAGTAACGGCCAAAGAACCCCAAAGCTGGAATTCTGGAGTCGGCGTTGCTTGAACTTTCTTCTGAACGAAGCTGTGCCCCAGTTCTAAAGGTATCGAACGACTAGAACCAACCGAAGAGTACGCCGCTAGAGCAGGGATATTGACCGCAACCAGAAAGCTAAGAAATCCCGACAGCAAAAACCTAAGATAGCGGTGCTCGCTGACAATAAAGCACTTTTTCATGTCATGAGACTCCAGTCAATGTGTGCTGACAGGAGCTATAGTACTCAGCACTCTCTGCAGTCAGAACAGTCTCTCCTTGGGCGTTTCTTCCCCAGCCCTGGGCTTCAGTAAGTCTCTCCGTATTTTCTGTAATGTTGTCAACATTCCGTATCTGGGCAGTCACCTGACTCGGCAAATCAATATCCTCTTGAATGCCATCTTCACTCAGTGGTGCATATGGGTCAGGCCGAATCCCCCCCTGCCCTGATGCAGTAAATTGTCCGCTGCCGCTTGCCTGACAGCCCTGTCCAAGTTCTGGATTTGCAGTATCAACAGGCAGCGTTACAGTTCCCTGAACCGGATCAACCTCCAGATTTTGAATAACCACCTCACCATCGATGCCTGTTCCCGAGGTAGCATCGAGATCGTTGGTCATGTTGCCATCTTCAGCAACATTCTCTGCAAAGTTAAATAGCGCATTGGTCTGAATCGTAATGCGACCACCGTTGCCATCTACAGCACTGGCCTGGATGTCGTTGCCGTTAGGTCCATCGGCAAAGAGCGCAATAATAAACGGCGAAGCAATATCGACGTTGCCCCCATCAGCATCATTAAATGCCTCAGCTGAGATCAGACTGTCGCCTCTAACGACCAAAGCGTCTTCTGCTCGGAGTTCGATATTACCATCAGCTCCAGCTTGAGTGGAGGCTAAAAGCTGTCCACCGTCCAGAATAGCGATTCCTGAAGCAATATCTAATGTGCCACTGTCACCCGTACTTTCTCCACTAACCTCCACGCGGGCTCCATCCTGAACTCTGAGTAATCCATCTGTCTGAATAGAAACGTCCCCCGCAGGGCCTGACCCCGTTGAGCGAGTAGACAGACTCCCATCGCCTGTAAAAGTAACGGCTTCGGCACTGGCGACTACTCTACCGCCTTCCCCGTTGCTGCTAGTCGCTGCTGAAATCTCAGCACCTTCTTGAAAAATAACGGTTAAAGCTTCTCCGTTATTATTGGCACCAATGGCAATAAAACCAGCTTCAGCAGGCCCTTCTGTTTCAGCCAATACACCAGTTTCTTCACCTGAGAGATTAATTTTATCGGCGTTTAAAGCAATGTTTCCTCCCTTTGTTGTAGGCTCGGCAGTGGCAGTGGCAGTGGCAGTAATACGAGCGCTTGAATTCGCAACAAACTGTTCAGTATTAACAATAATATTGCCACCGCTTCCACCTGCAGCTGTTTCTGTCGTAACGGAGCCCGTAGAGAGGATAATTTGATTAGATCCATTAATGAGAATAGTACCAGCATTTCCTGCTGCAACAGTGGTAGCAGAAATACTAGCAAAGTCTTCAACAATTAATTCTGGTGTATTTAGAATGATATTACTAGCATTTCTCTCGCCGAATGTTTCACTAGTAATCGAGCTTTCGTCTGTCAACAGAACAATCTCTTTCGCATCAATCCTGATAATACCAGAAGTTTCTGTATTGGTAGCTTGCCCAAATGTTTCCGTTGAGATTTCAGAGCCATTAGTTAAAGAAAGTGTGCCAGCTTGAATTTTAATCTCGCCAACATTACCGGTAGGACCAATATCATTATCGTTGGCTTCTGTGACAATAAAGCTATCGCTAAATACAACATCATCAGCGTCTATGAAAACATTACCAGCACTGCCTGGTCCATTTGTGCCAAATCTAAGAATAGAAAAATTTTCTAAAGAGAGTAGTCCGGTAGAAATGCTAATGCTACCTCCGTTGCCAGAATCTAAGGTGCTGCTATCAAAGCCACTGCTATCAATAGCCACAGAATCGGTTGCACGAATAAGAATATTGCCAGCATTGTCAGGACCATCAGTTGTACTGAAAATGAAGGTATTTAGAAGAGAAATGGAATTTGCATTGATGACAAGACTGCCAGCAGCACGGTCAACACTAAAGAAATTAGAGATATCTATAGCTATGTTGTCAAGGAAAACATCAGCTAAAGCTGTATCTGAGGGATAACTCAGACTCAAATTGTTACCCTCAACATCTAAACCGACTATGGCTGGACCACTGACCCCACCCAGTTCTACCTGTCCACTGGGGGCCGTTATAAATCCTCCAAAAGATCCGCTAGGTGGCTCTGAAATGACATCACCTCCTACTAGAAGTAAGCTTTTGCTCTCCTGAACGCTTAACCCAAGAGAGAAGGTAGTCGAATTAAAGTTAGCCTGATTAACTATAGGTTGGGGTGCTATTTGGCTAAACAACAGCGCAGATGGGTTGACCGTTAGTGAAGTTGGATTAGCTTGGGGCTCAATGGCGCTAAACTCTCCTTGGCCATCAAACTGGATAGCATCCGCTGTGGTTGCCACAAATGAGCCGCCCAAGTCCAACCCTCCACCAGAACCAAAAACGATGCCGCTGGGGTTTATCAAAAATAGATTAGTATCGCTGGTTACATCGTTACGTAGCAACCCATCAATCATGGATACATTTCCACCTGTAACCCTAGCCAAAATATTGATAACAGCAGGATCATGGTCAAACGTAACCACACTTCCATTAGGCACTAAAAACTGTTCAAAGCTGTGAAATAGATTCGTGCCAGCGGAGCTGATGGTACCACCTGTAATAGTGCAGCCTACTGTGCACAGACCAGGGTTAGGAGTATCTGTGGTACCATCAGGTATTATTTGCCCGCTCACTGCCTGAGGCCATAGTAACCAGCCCAAAAAAAGCTTACTTGCAATCCACAACTTGAAGCTGTATGGCCTTGTCATAATGATTGCACTTTAGTCTTTTACATCTTTATATCAGTTAGCATACATCTAGACGTTAATCTGAAGTTGCCTTGTAAAGCTTTTTACATACACATAATCATCTGGATAAAAGTCTTTTACCCAGATGATGCTTATCGCTTTACCATTCGCCACTATCACTATTAGAGAGCAGCTGCTTTCAAGATTTTAGACTCATAATGCTTTCTGCTAAAGGGAAGTCACAGTGATATGTAAATATAGAACACCAGGCCCATAACAACCGGTCGTAGCTGTGCGCAAAACATTAGTTTGGGGAGATGCAGCACTCGCACCAGGATTAAAACTCCCTTTCAAAACACCGTTTTGATATGCTCTAATAAAATTGGTTCCATTAATTGGTTTACAAGCACTGGGTGGAAAGCTGAAATATTGGCCAGGTTGGTTGATGACAATAGAGCCAAGAACTTTATTACCAAAACGAAACTCTAGAGGTATTGTATTACAGGGGCCGCTCCCTTCAAATTTAGCCTGTAGGAGCCTAAGTGTACCTTGTGACATTATGCTTAATTTCCAGTAGCAGATATGGACACGTTCAATCGGTTAGGAGAAGAGTGACTTTCGTTAATAGGAGAAACTTAAGAGTTTAAAGACCCTAAACAATCTTCTCGTGACGGTTTACTATTACATTATGATTCTCTTCGAGACTGTTGCGTAGTACCCCAGTGGGTACTTTTTAACACAACAGTGACACATGCATCAGTTGACGGTCTTCAAAAACAAAGTAAATTGACTTAGCTTGCTAGTGTATCCACAAAAGAGTCTTCTATTAGTGAAACCAGATTTTGTTTGGCATGAACATTTTTCATATGTTTCTTAACAGTGTTCACTGCAATGTAGAGTCGATCTGCGATTTCTTGGTACGTCGCGCCAATACGATGGAGTATCCAGACGTCTGCTTCGCGAGGACTCAAATCGTATTGGATGACTTCGGTGGTCGCTAAATTTTGTTTGGACCGTTTTTGGTTTTCTAGGATAACTAAGATGTAGGGATGAGTTTTGTTGTCAACATTCATCCATCGGGCTCGAATACGAAAGCTATCGTTAGAATGTTTGAGTCTAAACTCTGATTCGACAGTGATTGGAGTTTTGGAGAAGTTTTTGCGACTTTGAGCCAATATTTGACAGGCTTGCCAGATTCCTCGGGGTACTTTGCTGGTGCTGGGTTGGTCTTGGCCGATGCGATCGCATATTCGCCTAGCCGCACTATTTCCATGTACCCACTGGCCGGTCTGGGTTAGCACCAGAATACCGTCGGGCCAGTGGTTCAAAATGGCAGATTCGACTGCGATGGGGACAGATGGGGCAGCACAAGGATGTTCGGGATCACGATTGGGGGGCACCTGCTTAAGCGCAGCGTATTTTGTCGGGGAGCATTTAACTGTCATGGTTCTCTCACAAGCTGTAAAAATTTGAGCAGCAAAAGCACATAGGGCCCTGATACTCAGCACAGAAGTCGCGTTTGTTGTAGATGCGAGGTACTAAAGATTACTAAGGCAGAGTTTTAGGAAATATGCGCTTGTTTTTTTGATAGGTTGTTAACTTTTGTATGAGACTAAGCCAGTGTTGAACAATCTCTTACAAGCGAGGTTTAACGCTAATTATTCTTCATAGATAGTAGCCATACGGCTTGGGGATCGCCGTAAGCAGAGGTCTGTAGAGACGCTCAAACAACTGATAATCCAGGCTCGCCCTTTATTGCCCCTTGCGTCTACCTGACAGTTGTTTCTAACGCTGTTTCTTGAAACCATTTGCGATGAAGCTCTTGCAAGAATCCTCGCTGCTGGTAGTTCAAAATCATTCGGTCAATCGCTTCTAGAAGTTCGGTGTCATTTTCTCGAACGGCGAGACCGTAGCCTTCATTGGTTAAGAGCGTTCCTGCCAGTGCAAAGGCATCGGGGTTGAGGTTTATAAAGTGCCGGAGAGCAGGTTCGTCTTGGATGACACCTTGGATTTCTCCTGTTTCTAAGGCGGCTACAGCTGTCTTAAAGTCTGGATAGGTCATCAGCTGGACAGGCTGACTTTGCAAAAAGATTTCTCCGGTTGTACCTGCGATCGCACCCACCGGCTGACCACTGAGCGCCTGCAGGTCCACGGTACTTTCACTCAGCTGATGCACCGTCAACGAAGCAATAAAGTCCGCCACAATAAAAAAGCTGAACCCCATCCACAGCGTGGCAATAAATCGACCTGCAAATTTAGTCGGTGTGACGTCGCCATAGCCAAAGGTGCCAAGGGTGACGATGGCAAACCAAATGCCCTGACTAATACCGTTGAGCGGGTTGCCAGAAAAATGGTCGTTATGATTATGCTCCACCAGCCATATTAGACCGCCCACCAGGGTGCTACTGGCAAAAATCAAGAAAATAGGGCGTAGATTTTTCCACTGCAGCATGCCCACCGCTAGGGTTGGCAGCGCGGTCTCTGATCTAGGGACCATCAGCTGTAAACCCGACTGATAGAACGGATAGGAAAAGTCTAGACCGTCTGACTCTCGCTGGGCCGTAATCGAAATCCCGGCAATCGCCACATCCACTTCACCAGTTTGGACTCCCGCTAGCAGGTCACTAACAGACTTATAGGTCACCCATTCTGTCTGCAGGGCCAAATCGTCAGCGATAGCCTGCCACAGATCGGCGCTGTACAAATAGGGAATGGTCGATGGCTGTATCGAGATAAACGGAGGCAGCTCTTTAGTCCCAACCCGAATGGTTGGCCGCGATGAGTCAGCTAGCACCCTCGGCTCTAAGCTCTGGGCAGACGGCGCAATCCATAGTCCCGTCAGTAGTACAGTTAGCGCGCTCAGGTGTCTAATCATGCTTCTTACCGGATTTAGAGGGTCGTCATACTCACTCAGAAAAGCTGCAACCCTGATACGAACGGCTACGATATCTGGATAAAATCCGTCTTATGCAAGGATTAAGTAAGTTTACGGATGTATTTAGTTTTTCATCATCCTATCGCTGCTTTTTGAGAACGTAAACTGCTTCAGACGATGGAACCATCGGCAGCAAAGATATCCGCCAAGCTATGAATAGGCTGGGTTAACAGATAGGGATATTTCACATCTCCCAACCGTCTGCCCTGGCGATAGTGATACTGCATCAGCCGCTGGAGGATCTCGGGGGCCGCGCAAACTTGCGCCGGCTGCAGCTGTCCGAGCAGTCTGGCCTGCCGGTAGTGAACATTTTGGGCAAGCTGCTGGTCTAGTTTTTTTGCCAGCTGATCTGTGGTCGGTAGCACCCGATCAATTAGCAAACTGTAGCGGGGCTGAGGAGACAGACTGGGCACCAGACACTTAAATGCGGTAGCAGACAGGTCAAGCTGCTGCATAATCTGGGTGACAAATTCTAAGGTTAGTTTTTCACCCACCAGATCGCTGGTAGTACTGCGGCCTAGAAATTTGAGACAGGGGGTGGCGTTGTAATAGTGGGTGACCTGGACGCGATCGCACATTCGATATCGATACAGTCCTCCTTTTTGAGAAATAATCACCTCGTAGGACTGACCTATCTGCAGCTCATGCAGCGCATGAATCTGACCGGTATCATCCTCAAATTCAAAAAATACGTCATTGACCAGAGGGACGCAGCCGTTTGCCGCTATAAGAGGAACCGTCATGGGGGCCTCAGTAGCTAGCAGTCCTTTGCCCTGGATCAGAGTGTTAGGAAAGTAGCTGGCCAAATGATGGCTTTGGTCGGCTGAGATCGCGCTATCCCAACAAGAAATTAGCTTTAGGTTAGGCCACAGCGCCTCCCAGCTAATCGGATCATCGTCCAGTAGCGCAGACCGCTGGGACGACAGCTGTCCCCGCAGGCTTTCCTGTAACGACCTCCGATGGGTTTGAATATAGTCAAGCTGAATACTCAGAAAGCTCGGGCTCCAAATAGAGATAATTTCCAAATCTTCTGTTAGCAGCAGCGTCTTACACAGACTAGCTTGAAACACATCAGGAGTCTGGGGCCTGTGGGCATCCGCAGGAGACACCAAAAATGGTTTTAATAGCCAGCGCAGCCAGCGATCCAAATATTCAGAGTCATCCTGCAGCCCTGCTGAAGCTTCTCCCGGTGCTAGCAGCTTTGGTGAGATACACATATATATCTTGCCGGTCTTAAACCCAGGACCGTTGCGGATCAAGTCATAGGCCCAGATACAAAACAGCGTATTAAATGACGTCCGTAAAGCGCGCGTGTAGGGAATCTGCTTGGCCGCGCCGCTGCTGCCTGATGTGGTTTCATAAAACAGCACGGTCTCTGGCGTCAGCGATTTGTTCGCCGCAATCCAGGGGCGCAGCTCCTCGTAGCTTACAACCGGGATTTTGTGCCAGTCCTCTATGGAGCGGATAGCTAAAGATTGTCCATAGTCGCTACGTATCAGCTGATCAAACAGAGCCTGCTGTAAGTCTTTCTGGGCTACTCGAGGTTGGGAAAGTGCCCGCTCAAATCGTTTGGCAGAGGGGGCTAACAGGATGCTAAATGCTTTAATTAACCGGCGCATGGTGCATCGCTCACGGGGTTTTGAGGGGCGTCGATCGCTGTATTGGGATAGACTTCGCTTCTAGCGGCTAGGCAGCTGCCGTCGGCAATCTTGGCTCCCGGTCCGATGTACGATCCGGCTCCGATAAAGCTGCCGTCGCCAATAGTGATGGGTTTGACATACAGCATTAGATTGTCGCGTCGCGGTTTAACGATGTGGCTGTACAACCCCACCTGATGCCCAAAAATCACACCGTTACCAATGACCAACAGCCCCCGATCGGCGACTTCTAGCTTGGGAGTCCAGTACACCTGTTTGCCTATGCTCGCTCCCCACAGCCGCAGCCACGCTGAAAATAGTCCAGGTACCAGTCGTAGAAACGTTTCTAACACTGGAAACGCAATATAGATCAGCTGAAACTGATGGCTGCCCCACCAGGGAGAATAATCATTGCCCTGGAGATAGCTAATCCCGGTTTTAAGCGGATAAATCCGACTATGAAGCCGATAGGCCACCACCGGCAGACCGTATATAAAAAGAATGCAGAGCAGTACGCTGCCAAGGCTGTGGTGACAGATGCCATACCCTAACGAAACAAGCGCTCCGCCGACGGTAAAGCTAGGAAAAAATGCGAGCAGCTTACTGAGCCGAGTCATGACCAGAATTGCGACGGGGACCGACCCAGATAGCCGCTCCCGTGACTAAAGGAATTAGGGCAAAAATCCCCCCAAACGCCAGGGGATGAGCTTTAGCGGCAGGCACAGTTAAAACCGTGGTAAAAACGAGACCGCAGTACAGCAAGGCGGCAAAGGGAATCACGCAGATGATGATGAGCATCAAACGCTCGTTGGATTCAATGGAGGGCATCAGACTATACCTGTGACAGCTCATTAGTGTAGCGAACGTATTTCCCCAGGGGTATACCAGCTGACGCCACAGAGACAGGCGGCTAGTCTGTCCTAGCGTTGGCGGCCACTGTGACGATTGGTAAAGGGTGCCGTGCAGCCGGTCCCACAGTTTGAGATTAGCTCCATAGTTGCAGACCAGATGATCAGCACGATCGCCAGCAGGTCTTTGATGGTGCCAGCTATGGTCCTGGGGCAAAATCAGCCAACCCTCCAGCCATCGATAGACTCGCCCCGTAGGCCCAAATCGGCTGTGTCTCCACAGGTCCAGCGCCGCTGTCAGACTCACCCCCAAGATGTAGATCGTCGGGTCGGCCAGCAGATATATCCATAGGCCGTGTACCCACAGGTACACCAGCAAAAAGCTGCTCCATAGGGTGTTACGCGACGTTCCCAGCACATCCATGGTCGTCACCGTGTGGTGAACGTGATGGAGACACCAGACTCGGCTATGGAGCAATCGATGGTTCCAGTAGTAGAGATAGTCCACAGCAATAAAGCTCAGACCAAAGGCGAGCGCCGGAGATATCGCCAGACTGCGGTGCCACACAGGAAACAGTTGTAGATACAACGTCTGTAGTAACGTGAGCTGCAGCAGCGGCACGATCAGCCCCTGTACCCATAGACCAGCGCTGTCTAAAAACCAGTCGGTCAATGATTTTTGTTGCAGATCTGACCAGTGAAACCAGCCGGTCAGCCCCACTAAAAGAGTAAACGCCGTAAAGACAATCATGGTCTAAACCCAAAAGGTAACGTCGGTGGACCGGTCAGGCAGAGTGCGCGGGTCGATGCCGTTTGCGATCGCATCCCTAATAGACTCAACCCACACATGAATCGTGTCGGCGGGCGTATGGTGAAACTGGGTGCCGTATTTTGAGATCGCCTCCCCCTGCACCCCTAAAACCGCCACATCTTGGTCAATAATTCGCTGCGCTGTCCATCGAACCAACGGTTTTGCTAGCCGAGTCCAAATGCCATAGTTAAACGTGACATCGGTATACACCAGAGTAGAATTCTCACTTTCCGGAATCGACTGGCTAGTAATAAAACAGCGACGATAGGGCCCCATGGCATACTCCACGCTGGTGACATTGGGCATATGAAACGAGTCTCGATGGTAGATCTCATGGCCGCCGGGGTTAAGAAACCATCGAGACCAGCCCAGATTGTTGGTCTCATTGCGGTAGGTGGCTATGACGCTGCCCTGCTGACGGGTCACCGTCATGGCTAGCTGCTGCTGACGGGCCGTCCGAAAGATACCGGGATGAACCGAGACCGTATGGGGAATGTCAATAAAGTTCTCAGCACAGTTAGTCACGCTGTTGGCAAAGCGATTGACTACCCGCACAGTCTCCCAGCCCGAGTCTTTATAGTGGGGTATCGCAAATGGCTGATGGTCTAGCGTGCCTCGCAACCGTACATAGATGTAGCCATCCTGCTCGCAGGTGTCATAGGCTTTGGCACAGCGGTTAGAGACAAAATTGTTGTTGCCCTCTGCCGGTACGCTGACAACATGCCCCGTTTTGTCATACTGCCAGCCATGGTAAGGACAGTGCAGAGTTCCCTGACGCACCGTGCCCCCAGACAGCCGGGTATTACGGTGCAGACAGCGGTCTCTCAAGGCTACCGGCTGGCCATTATCTCCTCGAAAAATCACCAGCCATTCATCCAGAACGGTGCGCTGTAAAACAGCTGTTGGCGTGAGCTGCTCACTTAGGGCAACAACATACCAAAAGTCTTCAAACTGAATCGGTATTGTTATCGGAGCTTCCATAAGGACAAATTTCCAGGTCGTGAGTGATATCAAGCTGACAGGCTAGCCGCGCATTGGGACTATCTGGGGCCAATATGTCTAGAAGTTCTTGCTCATCAGGCTCAGGTGGTGGCACTTCGCCCATAACAGTGACTAAACAGGTGCCGCAGATACCGGTGCGACAGCCAAACAGAATCGGTGAATTTTGCACCGTGAGTTTTTCAGCCAAAGGTGTGTGAGGGTTGAGCGTTACGGCACCGTAATCGCTGTTGGGAAAAGAGACTTTACAAGACATAGTGTTCTACACAAGCAGCTGTTGGACAGATTCCTTTGACCACCGCGACGGCACCAGCGCATTCACGTACCTCACATAGCGGGCAATCGGTTCATCTACCGGTAGCAGGCGCTCCGTACTAAAGCAAATATTGTCGTAAATTTTGCCGTCTTCCCCCCGCAGAGCGTAGTAGCTCAGCCGCGTTAGCCACAGCAGCAGATGCGTGACCACCCAGCCTAACAGGCCCGGTCGTTTTCGAGTCACATAAATCGGCTGGATAAAGGTTTCTCCCGTCTCTGTAGGCCGGTAGGCATAGAGCATATGGAGCGGCGGGATCCAGCGCACTTCTTTCATCATGGTCAGCAGCCCCAAACAGCCATGGGCATAGCGCATGGAATAGGCGTAGCGGGGTCCTAAAATTGCCCGACCCCAGCGCTCTCGCCAGTTGGTATTGAGAAACTCACCACTGAGGGTAAAGTCGATCTGTTCGCCGTCTTGCTGCAGTGATAGCTCCAGGTCAACAGGCAGGTGATGCACCGTTTGTAGATGCTGCACGTCAATGCCGTTGATCATACAAATATGATGGTGACACTGACGGGTCAGGGGTCTGTCGGCTATAACCGATAAATCCTGACCTTTAAGTTCATCAAATTCAGCCACAGCGGTGGGTGCCACGCTGTCAGGATAGACCCAAATAAAGCCATACTTTTCTTCGATGGCATAGGGCTGCAGCTTAGCTCTAGCGGGTATATGGGACTGACAGGGAATATCTTGACACTGACCCTGGCCGTCAAAGGCCCAGTGATGAAAAAAACAGCGCACCTGATTGCCATCAACGCTGCCAATACCGAGATCGGTGCCCATGTGGGGGCAGTAGGCATCTAGAGCGCGAACCTGGCCATCGGTTCCTCGAAAAATAGCGATACGCTGACCGCAAATGGTAAAGGATTTAACGGTCTCTTTAGGAATATCTGGCGAGGCGGTTACCAGGTACCAGCCCTTGGCAACAATATTCCAGTTGTTAAAGATAGCTGTCATGGTTGGCTGTTATGGTTGTGTTGTCTTTGAAAGAATTTGGCCAGGGCACTTCTTTGGGTGCGTAGATATGCCTCAATGGAAGCCTGCTCCATAATGGCCATGGTGCGATTGGTGGACCATACATAGTCCAATGGATCTAAATACGCCTGATAGGATGCTGTGGCTTCTTGGTGGGTGCGATAGCTGCGGTGCAGTCCCTCCGATTCTTGGGTAAAGCAGACCTGCATCATGGCTTGGGCCTCAGCGTCGTCCATGGCAAAGATGTGCGATCGCAACAATTCATACACCTTGTCATACAGCGCCGGGTCGTACCAAAAAATACCGTTAATCGCTGCTGAAAACTGACGATGATCCAGCTGACAGCCTCGAATACCCAGATTCGCCACCAGTTTTTCAAACTGCGTTGGCGGTAGCAAACATTGAATCACCTCATGGGACAGCAGTGTTGAGCTATTAAAATGAAAACTCTCATCCATAAAGTGATAAAACGAGACTTTAGCTGGAATCGGAGCTTATTCGGGCGTGTCATGATTTTGATAGAAGCGGCTGAGCTGATGCTGCGCCAGTTTGCCGTTGCGCGTACGCAGTCCTCGCACAGTAAAGTACTGACAGGCCAGAAAACTGTTGCTCGACGATATCAGCCCAAATGCCTGTAGCTGTAGCTGCTTCCATCGGCGCTTAAGCCGGTCGGTATCGGCAAATATCATGGTTTCGCTAAAGGGGCCTCGCATGGGATAGCTAAACAAGCGCTTGCCAAATAGAGCCTGTTCCGTCTGGTCTATGACGGTGCGAAACGCGCTGATGTGAGCCCGCTCCTGGGAGGACTCTAGATCCAGCATGTCGCAGATGGTACGAAAGCTCTCATGGGCATAGAGAGCCGCTGCACTCGTCTGATTAAAAAAGATAGTGGCAATTTCAGCCGAGATAATTTGGCAGTAGTAGGCCACCCAGTAGAGCTGGTTGAGCACCCGACGCTGAGACTCGCTGGCCTGGTCCCAAAGAGGTGTCCCATACAGTAGAGAAAAAGACTCAGGATTCCAGTAGCTGTCGCTGCACTCGTCATATCTAAAGGCTTGCCCCGCCTGGTCTAGTAGCTGGGTGTGGTCTTGCTGCTGGTTGCGTCGATAGTTCAGTTCTAGTCGGCGCTGTAGAGGAATAGTCAGCTCTTTCTCTTGTAGGGCTGTTTTGATGGCATCAACCATAGCTAGCGGCCTCCTCTGGACTCAGGGGGGAAAATAGACCTTGATGTTCTAAGCGTTCAACAATGTCATGACTGGCGCTAAACATCAGCGACCTGAGCAGCTGCAGTCGCTGGTGGGCATGACCTGCGGTGTTTAACTGTCGCAGCACTCTGATGCGCTGGGGGCGAGAGAGTGGGCCAATATGGGTTGCGATCGCACCCAGCACCCGCTGCGGGCCTACCCGCACCATTTGTAAAAATGTGGCCAGACAGTCCACAATAGCCGCCTGACTGCTGACCGACAGATCGGTCTGATTAAACAGTGTTATGCCCGTCCCGTGATGACGGGCTTCAGCCTGTAGAAAGCTCTGAAATAAGCTTTTTAGGGTGCGATCGCAACATCCCCTAGCCAGCTGTCGGTAGTGAGTCAGCCCCCATCCTTCTAGCACCACCTGCAAAACAAACAAGAGAACAGCTTTGTCAGCGCTATCTACAATCTCAGAAAGCAGCTGTAGAAAAGGATCGCTAGGGTGAGCATAAGGCGTCCCGTAGGGCAGCAGCAGCGCCAGATGGGTGGTCTCATCCGCTGCAAACAAACTATAGAGCATTCGTTCCTGAGCGTTTTCAGCCATAAGCACCATCTTGGCCATGTATCCCACCCCTGCTTGCTCGATGGAGAGCGATTCCTGCAGCAGTTCCTGATTGAGCTGATGTAAAATCTGTTGCTGCTCCAGCGGACTCGCCGCTGAAAAGATAGAGACCCGGTCCAGACTAAAGTAGCTGGCCTCCCAATAAATAGAATGGACGTCAGCAGGCGTTGTAGCAACACCACGCTCACCTAGGGCCGCTGATAGGATCCGATGTAATTTATTATCCGCAGCCAGCTCGGTGAGACCAAACCCGGCGATGCCCTCATCTATGCTCATACGACCTTCCTCCACTCACCCCAGGTCAGCGCCTGCTGCCGGTTTACATGACGAGCAAACTGCAAGATGGACCGGTCTGCCTCAAGCGGTGTTTTAAAGTCAAACTGAATCCCTTCAAACACCTGAATATCACCAGTGGCAAAGTAGGCTGCCACCTGATGAGTAATCCACAGCACTAGCGGATTTACCAAACGGCCAGCCCAGCGTTTAGGGGTAATCAGCAGCGTCCAGCCCTCAGTATGTCCTGTCGCTGTGGGTCGCAGAGCAAACATAATATGAAAGTGAAAAAAATCTGGCCCCACCGTGACGGTACCGGTGCTGCCATACCAGTAGCACATCTTATAGGTCACCTCGTTGCGATAGAGAGGCCGAATAAATTTAACAAATCGAGAGGCATCACCGCCGCGAGTCACATTGTCCAGACACAGAGCGCTGTCATTAAGAGCCTCGGCTTTGAACTTCACCTCAAGCGGCAAATGGTGAACCGAGTTGAAATGGTGAGCATCAATGGCATTAATCATCAGCACGTTGGGATGACAGCTGCGCTCAAATCGATAGCTTAGGGACACATCACAGCTTGTTCCCGCTAGCTCCGGTACATAAGGCGGAGGATATTTAGGATTGCTACCCGTCCAGACCCAAATCATGCCGTAGTGTTCAGCCGTCGGCCACGAGCGAATTTTTGCACCTGCCATGATGTCACCATGGTCCCCACAGACAGGAATCTCGACACATTGACCTGTGGAGTCAAATTTCCAATGGTGAAGCGGACATAGGAGACTGTTATCTTGCACGGTTCCCCTAGCCAGAGCTGCTCCCATATGGGGACAGTAGCCGTCTAGGATAACAACTTTTTGATCCTGGCGACGATAGCACACTAGCTCTCGTCCCATTAGCATCAGCCCCTTAACCTGCCCGACTCGCAAGTCTCGCCCAGGCATGACCCAGTACCAACCTTCCACAAACCGATCGGTACGATTAAAAACAGAATTTTGCTCCCACTGAGGTTCTTTGGCAACAGGTTGAGACTGGATAACAGGTTGATTATTCATGAGATCTACGCCGCGAGGCTCCGGCTAAACCACATACGCCGTCCTGCAGGTGTCAGGTTCTCAGCACAAATTTCAGTCAAACACAACAGCTCATCTCCCTGACTATGGTGGGGATTGGCCTGTTCAAAGAAACGAATATGAGGATCGCGGCAGCGCTCTACAGGGATCGTGCCAAGAATAGGCGAGAGTTTCTGTGGCTGCGAAAAACGGACAATGCCTGTCGTCGGGTCATAGGCACGGCCAAACTGTTGCTGAGCAAGACTATCCATCAGTTGTTTCATAGCAGCAGGAGTGGGTTGAGCGTAGTGAGGATAAAACACCTGCCAAAATGTAGGCAGCAGTCGATAGGTGCGAAAACCTGAGGAAATCAGCAGCCAAAAGAGTCGTTTATCGGGACAGCGCAGCTGATTGATAGCTTGAATCCAGGCTCGAGGTAGGGTGGCGCTGCTCCAGGCCGTAGGGTCAACGATTGTATCGCCGGAGTACACCACGCTAAGCTCCTCGCCATCAATCGTGACATCGTAAAGCCGTAGGGTAGAAAACCCCTTGAGCTGTGCAGCCTGATTTTTGATTAAGATGACCCAGTTTTTACTAGCGAGATCGCGGGCAAATATGTCTGATGTCACACCAGTAAAGTGATGCTGCAGTAGGTGATACATTGCCTGACGATCTAGATCGCTCAGGGTTGGAATGGAAACCAATTGGGAATGCATCATGATTAGACTCGGGTGACCTGACTGCATTTAGCCCCATATGCTTGGGAATCCGCAATGAGCACAGTGAACTTGTTACTTCACCCTTGGAATGTATGGCAGTCATACGAAGTGATACGAAGTCGGTTCAGCGTTATTCCGCAAATCAGCCAGATAAAACGGCCTTTCTTTATAAAGGTTATATAAATTCACCTGCGGTTACTTAGTGATTTTTGGGACAAGTCGCTAAGTTAGGAGCAACCCAGTTCCTATCGCACGCTATGTATTCACTGCGGTCCGTCCAGGCTCGTCAAAAATCTCAAAAAGGGTTGATTAATGTCGCCATTGCGGGTGCTGTTGGCACCGTGATAACCCTGGGTGCGGCAGTAGTGCTCTTTACATCAGGCGCGGTCACTCTAGGCGGTGTGCCCTACTCAGTACTAATGAAGGTATGGCAGGATCCGGCAGCCCGCTCCGCGTTACTGAGCGGTAACGAAAAGAAACTGCACGACCTGATGGGCAATCTAGGCATTGAGTATGAAATCAAAGCGTACTATCGCGATCGCATCCAAGACCCGGTTAAGCTAGACCAGCATATTCATCAAATTCTCTTTGACCGAACCGGATACGTAGGCGAGGCCTACACCGTTAAAGGACGCACCCTTGTTCTCAAAGATGCCAGCAAAATTCAAGAGCTGCGCAATTGCCCCAACTGTTAGCTTGCTAAGTCTCGAACTGATGTCTGCAGACGGGCTATCATAGGCGTAATGACTCCGAAGACATCTATGGTTTCGCAGGTTCAGGCCGACATTGTTTATCCTGATAGCGACGGTAAGCCGATGGCTGATAATACCAAGCAGTTTCGCTGGATTGTCACCATTAAAGAAAATCTGGAGATCTTATTCGCTGACGATCCGGATGTATTTGTAGCAGGAGACCTGCTGTGGTATCCCGTAGAAGGTGACAACAAGCTACGTCAGGCTCCTGATGTCATGGTGGCGTTTGGTAGAACCAAAGGAGATCGCGGCTCTTACCGACAGTGGTTAGAAGACGACATCGCACCTCAGGTCGTTTTCGAGATTTTGTCTCCAGGCAATCGACCGGGGGAAATGACTCGAAAAGCTCTTTTTTATCAGCGCTACGGCGTTGAAGAGTACTATCTCTACGACCCGGACAATAATGAGCTGATGGGCTGGCATTGGCAGCTAGCTGGTTTCAATCGAGGCGTGATAGAAATCAATGCAGAAATTAGTGACATCGAGAATTGGGTCAGTCCTCGTCTGGGTATACGATTTCAGCTTACTGATGAGACGCTGATGATCTATGCCCCCAATGGCGAGCCGTTTCTAACATCGGTTGAGCTGAACCGCCAGCGTAATGAAGCTAATAAGCAGCGGGATAAAGCTCAGCAGCGAGCAGCACTCTTAGCCGACAAGCTCAGAGAGTTAGGCATTGATCCAGAGACGCTCTAAAGGAGCCTTAACGTCTTAGCAGTTTTGATTTGCGCTGCTCTGCTAGCATCCTGGCCTCAGGAATTCTAAGCACAAAGGTCGCTAGGGCAAATATTCCCAAACTGATGCCACCGGCTCCACATAAGACAATCAGGTTGATTAAAAAGCCTTCAGTACCTAGCCAGGTTTCTAATCCCAGACGGCTGGCCCAGGCAGCAATACCCGAGAGCACGCTGCTCAGTATCAGCAGCACCAGTGGTTTTGCCCAGTCCAGCCAGGGGAGTCCATTGATTTTTCGCGACAGCAGTATCAGCAGCGCCACCATGGATACTAGGTTTACACCGACGGTGGCTAATACCAGTCCAGGGGCACCATACCGGCTGATTAATAGAAAATCTAACAGAGCGTTAAGACCGATGTTAAATACGCTGATGCGAAAAGGAGTGTCCCCGTCACCCAGCGCATAAAATACCCGCACCAGCACATCTCGCCCCAGGTACACAAACATACCTACGCCGTAGGCAATCAGCACCGACGTAACTAGCTGGGACGCGTTTTTGTCAAAGGCTCCGCGCTCATAGACCACACGGACCATCGGTAGGGCCAGGGTGACAAAAATAGCGCTCAGGGGCAGCATGGTTAAGGCGGTGAGCAGCAGTCCCTGTCGGATTCTTTGCTTCAGCTCATCCCAGTGAATCGGGTCAGCAAGCCGGGCAAAGATGGGTAAAAACGGTACCAGGATCACATTGGAAATAATGCCCAACGGCGTCTGCACTAGCAGATTGGCATAGTCTAGAGCAGCGATAGTACCGGGAATGGCAGCGGCAAAAAACAAATCTACTTGGACATTAATTTGCATCATGCCCGATGAGAATGTAGCGGGTCCTAAGACGTTGAGCACATCTTTGACGGCGGGGTCTTGGGTATCAAACCGCAGCCGCAGCCGTCCTAATCCTTGTTTCCATAGAACGGGTACCTGGACCAACCACTGTAGGACGGCTCCCATGAGGGTACCGACCGCCAGGGCGGCACCTCCTACTAGGGCATATTGCGGCTCGGCGATGCGGTCCCCCAGGAGCAGAAATATGGCTCCTAGCGCAACAATGACCGCGCTGCTGGAAAACAGCGGGCTAATGGAGGGCAACCAGTAGTGATCGGCCGCGTTGAGGGTACCAAAGCCAATGCCGATTAGACCGGCAAACATCGCCATGGGAGCCATGATGCGTAATTGCAAAATGGCAATGTCACGGGTAATAGCACCCGCCTCTGCATTTTCGCTCAGGCGATTTCCGAGAACGCCAATAATGGCTGGGGCAAAAATAACAATTCCCAGGGTGACCAGGAAAAGTCCCACACCAACCAGGGTAGTAATAGTTTCTACCAACGGTGCAATTTCATCTTTTTTACGGTTGGCAACCCCTCGGACAATGGCGCTGTGAAAGGGGCCGTTGATACCGCCTAATAGTATGAGTAAAAAGCCGGGAATGGCGTAGGCTAAGCCGTAGGCATCGGCAACTGGGCCAACGGCAAAGGTGGCGGCAATGGCTTGGGTACGGACAAGTCCAAAAACTTTGCTGATCAGGGTTGCGATCGCAACAATTCCGGCAATGCCAGCTAAGGAGCGTTTTGTCACGAGAACGTTAACCCTAAAAAATTAATGCCCCGTAGCGACAGCTGCACTGCAGGCAAAGACAGGGCCTGTCCACTGTGCCGCACAGGAACTAGAGAGTATCAAGTTTTGCCCTACAGTTCAATAGAACACTTGCCAATACACCAGCCAGCTACAGGAGCCCCGTGCCATGTCCCCCATCCAGGTCCATACATTTCCACCCCTATTAGAAGGCACGCTGCTCAAACGCTACAAACGGTTTATGGCAGATATTGAGCTGACATCAGGAGAGACCATTACGGCCCACTGCCCCAACACAGGTCCGATGACGGGGGTGTGCCATATTGGCGGACGCGTTCTAGTTTCTCGCAGTGATAATCCTAAACGGAAGCTAGCCTATACCTGGGAGCTAGCCGAAGTCCACGACAATGAGCCCACCTGGGTGGGGGTAAATACGGCGCTGCCCAACCGGGTGATTCAAGCAGCCCTAGAAGCGCAGGTCTTTGAACAGCTGGGGACCTACGACACCATCAAGCGCGAAGTTCCCTATGGTGAAAAGAGCCGCATTGACTTTTTATTGACCACCCAGGACCGCCCCATCTATATCGAAGTGAAAAACTCCACCTGGGCTCAGCAGCGTCTCTGTCTGTTTCCCGATACGGTGACCACTCGGGGCCAAAAGCATTTGCGTGAGCTCACCGCCATCCTGCCTGACGCTCGGGCGGTGATGCTCTACTTTATCAATCGGGGAGACTGCGATCGCTTTGCACCGGGGGATAGCGCTGACCCTAAGTATGGTGAGCTGCTGAGGGCTGCGATCTCAGCTGGGGTCGAAGTCCTGCCCTGTCGATTTGAAACGACCCCCACTGGCATTAGCTACATCGGACTAGCCCAGCTCGTCCTCTAAAACGAAACCTGGCCCCAGGGGGCCAGACAGCAGAGGTTTTTGCGATCGCTGATTAAGAGGGATAGACCGATCTGTAGCAGCCGCCATTGAGTGGTTGCTGACAGCTGCAACTATCTCAAGGATCAGCAATACCAGATTTTTACTTTGATAAAAACTTTCTCCACAGAACCCACAGGTTTTCCACAGTTCTGTAGGGGTTTTCCACAAGTTTTCCACAGAATAGACCGATAAATAAAGTGTTCACCACCATCCTGGGTATAGCCACCTCCAAAAGTGCAAGACACTACACAATGCAACGCATCTTCTCTGTGTATGATTCTGGGAGTTTAAAGCCTCTTAAGCCCCTGAGATTAAGAGGCTTGGGTATATTAGTATCATGCAATAGTTTCAAGCTCTATCTATGGCTGAGCCCTCTGCCTTGCCCACCCCTCATTCCTCCACCAGTCAGTCTGCCAAAAAATTAAAAGATATTTTTCAGAACGTGACTGCCCACAGCTGCCCTCACCAGTACAACTTCCACATGCACACCCATTGTTCTGATGGGAAACTCAGCCCTGGTGAACTGATGGAACAAGCCATTGACCTGCAGCTAAAAGACTTTGCAATTACTGACCACCATACGATTCAAGGCTACCAAGAAGCCTGCCAGTGGTTAGAACATTGGCGCTGGACCCATCCATCAAGCTGGTCGTCCAAACAGACCGAATCAAAGCTGCCAAAACTTTGGTGTGGTGTAGAAATTACCTCCCGGCTGCTGAGCATAGATGTCCACATTCTGGGCTATGCGTTTAATCCCAAGCATTCGGCCCTAAAGCCTTATTTACAAGGAGGGTCTCACAGCGGTGAAGAACGACAGGCGCACTCTGTGATTAGTGCAATACAGGCCGCCGGTGGTCTGGCCGTACTCGCCCATCCGGCTCGGTACCGTTTGCCCCCCGAAGATCTCATTCCTGCCGCCGCCGCTTTAGGGATTGATGGCGTAGAAACCTATTACGCCTACGACCACCCAACCGAATGGAGACCAACCCCTCAAAAGACAGAACGTGTACAAGCCCTCGCGGAGGCCCATACTCTTCTGAGTACCTGCGGTACCGACAGTCATGGTTTAACCCTCACTCGTCGGGTTTAGCTTTATTCTTCTGACGGTTCTTCTGGCGAATCTTGACTAGCCGTATCTGAGCCGTTGTTTAAAATTCCTTCGCTGCTCTGGCAATTCTCGGCGTCATAATCTACAACGACGTCAAAGGGATAGCGAACGGCTGTTTCTGTTTCAGGAAAATCATTCGCGGCAATAGCATCCAATGCGACCTGGTTTAGATAATCGTAACCAGTACTGCGAAGCACTACAGGTTCTGTGGGAGTGCCATCCGGAGCAACCAAAACTCCAACTTCTCCATTGGTAGGTGGGTTGGCCACACAGAGATTAAACCCGGATTCGATCTGAAGTTCTCCTTTGTCAGCTGTTGCTACAGCTGGGGCATCTTCCCCTTCTGCTGGAGCTTCCCACTGTTCATAATTGGCGACAACTTCCTCTTCAGTGGTGTCTTCATCACTATGGGTGAACTTTGCCTGCAATCGTTCCAACTGGGTGAGCTGTCTTTCAGCTTCAGGATTTAAGGCTACATCCGAGTCTTCGGATTCTAAAACATTCCCAGAGTCTTCCGGCAACACCGGTAACCCTTCTGAAGCCTGCTCTTGCTCAGGAGGAGCCTGTCCGGCTTCTTGCTGCCTTTCAATCTCAAGCTCTGCTTCAAGCGTGCTCTGGTCGCCAGTTGGCGGTGGGGGAATGTCGAGGGGCTCTTCTTTACGTGAATTACTTTGTTCCGAACGTGATGGCGTTTCGGTAATAGAAATGCTGTAAGGATTATTAAAGCGACGGTTGCGCGTGATGGATGGGCTAGTGGTACGGCCACCGCTGTAGCGATTAAAAATATTTGAGCGAGGAGTTAGCGTACTAGCACTGGGAAGATTCCGAATTGAGGTGCTGCGACTACTGCTAGACGGAAATTCGGGAACCGAGGGAAGCTGAGGCCGATTGAAATTAGGCAGCCGTCCCTGCTCTGCTGGGGATAAGGTCACCAGCGGTACCGTACGAGGTTCAGAGGTAGCATTTTCCTCACTAAAAGCAGCAAACGATGCCGAGGAAAATCGGGGAACGGCGGCAAAGAGTATGCCGTGAAAGCTCAAAGAGGCAATAGCCGCTACACCATAGGGACTGGTTAGCAGCTCTTTACATTTTTGAAGCAGATGTGTGACAACAGGACGGCTAGTAGACATGACACATTAAGAGCACTATCTCCAAGTGCAGTAAGGCACGTGGCTAATCAGTAAATAAAACTCAGGGAATCTAGGTCATCTGCATCAGCATAGCCAATTTGGTGGCTAGTTGTAGCGCGATCGCTAAGGTGAGAGCGCATCACTTCAGGCCCAAACATTCCTATGAGGTTTGCAAATCCCCGGATGTTTTGTCTTGAGCAGCCTGCTTCTGAGCGGTCTGATCTGGCGGCTTTGGCACGGCTGCAGGTTCACTAGCCGTCTTGGTAGATGGTGTCTTAGGCAGATCTGACACCTCCTTAGAAGGGAGTACCTCTGTGGCTAATCGCCCAGAGCGCTTGCCTCCAGACAGTCGCTTCATCAGCTGGGGTGTAGGGTCATGCAGGAGATAGGTAATGGTGTCGTTCGGCTGCCACGTTTCTGACCCCAAAACGACATCCAGTTTACCGTTACGCTGCAGGGTAATTGGGAGCAAGTCCCCACTGGTTATCAGCTTATTGAGCTTGTCACGCTGCTTTTCAAAATCCTCGGTATCTAGCTGGGTCGTTTTTAGCTCAGCCGCATCGTCTTTGAGGTAAGTATTCCAGGTTTTGATGGCAAGCGGCGTCGAGGTCACTTTCCCCCCTTTTCCATTGGCTTTGGACTCTGCGTCCTTCTCGTTTCGAGGCAGCACGGCCACCACCCGCGGCGGCTGAAACTCCTCGGCCGCCCGCTCAGCCACCACCGAATTAACTTCACCGTTAGTGGTCAGCGCAATAAAGGTACCGATGGAGCTTAAGCCTGCTTCATCTAGCAGTTCAGCGTCTAAAGCACTGCTGAGATATACTCGCAGTCCATCTTTTCTGGCTAGTTCGCACGCCTCTTCATCGGTGTCAAACATGACTACCGATTCACCCTGCTGATTAAACAGCCGTCCCACCAGACGCCCCACCGGATTACAGCCCACAATCACCACCCCAGTGGCATCGGCCTGGGTAATCCCTAAAAACTTGGCAACGCTGCGAGCGGTGAGCCCCTGGATAAAGACCGTCATGATAATGGTCAGAAATACCAAGGCTTTGATCGAGTCTCCGCCGTTAATACCGCGCTCCGTCAGCAAGATAGCAAACAAAGATGCCACAGAGGCTGAGACGATACCACGAGGAGCAATCCAGCTGAGAAACAGTTTCTGCCGCCAGTTGAGGTCGCTATTAAGGGTACAGGCATAAATATTGAGCGGTCGCACAATCAGCATTAAGGCCAGCACCGTAAAGACCGACCCCATACCTAAGGCAAACACACTGTCAATCGACAGATCCGCTGCCAGCAAAATAAATAAGACCGATACAGAGAATACCGTCAGCTGTCCCTTAAACCGTCGCAGCAGGCGTTCATCAGGAACCGACAGAGCCCTTAGAACCAGTCCTGCCGTTACTGCTGCCATCAGCCCAGATTCGCTCCGGATATTTTGCGCTAAGCCAAACAGCCCCCAGACACTGGCTAAGACCACCAGGTTTCGCAGTTCCTCTGACAAAAAGGCTGCCCGTTTAAGAAATTGACCGAGTAGGGCCCCGCCAATACCGCCCACTACCGCGCCGATGCTAAGACGCTGAGCCAGGCCTCCAACAATAAAACTGACATCCGTATCGCCGTTGAGCAAAATATCTAGGACGACAACAGCTAAAATCGCCCCGACAGGATCAATAAGCACCCCTTCCCCTTCTAGGATGGTGGCAACTTTTCGTTCTACCTGCACCTGACGCAGCAGCGGCGTAATCACGGTGGGTCCAGTAACGACGACCAGGGAGCCATACAAAAACGCTAGCGGCCATGGGAATTCCCCAAACCAGTGGGCGGCCATCCCCCCACCCAGCAGGGTAATAAATGTACCGATAGTAATTAGATTACGCAGGCTGCCAGAAACCTGCCCCAGCTCTTTCAGCTCTAGATTAAGGCCCCCTTCAAACAGGATTAGCGCTACACACAGAGAGACAATGACCTCTAAACCCGTGCCGAGTACTTTTGGATCGACCACACCCAGTAGGTCTGGTCCTAGGCCAACCCCTAGAGTAAGTAAAAAGATGATGCTGGGTAACCGCAAATATTCAGCGATAACCTGTGCTGTGATGCCGGCTAGGACCGCTAATACGATTTGCAGAGTGATATCAAACGGAGTTGCCATCGGCTAGGTTATGACGGCTACCTGCGCAGGCGGAGCCTAAAAATAAAATACTGCTGCAGAGCGTTGAGCTAAGAATAACGACGGTAGTTTACCCTGCGGAGCATTCAAATAGCTTGAAATACTTAATCTAGCATTTAATGTGTGTCCCCTATGGCCCGAGCACCTGATGCTGGAGGAGGATGGTCTTAGGGGGTGCATGAACCGACCGATGGCGAAAAAAAAGGGTGGAGCAAAGCCACCCAATCACAGGAGTTATAAGGAGATACGACAATAAAACCACCGGTAGCTATACCAAGGTTAAATGTCATATTGGGAATGCTCCTCTGAAGGTCCAAATCTGCCAGCAACTGTGGCATTTTGTCTCCAAAATGAGCGATCCACGCTTATATGTTAATGGGAGTTTTTTAAAAAAGGTGGTCTGAACGCAAAGCTATAGGATTTTTTTTTCAATAGATAGTATTGAAGCTAAACAACGTTACAGTCTGTATCAACTCTAAAATCGATCTTAACAATTGCTCGCAAACCTAAAAGTAATGGCTACGTTGGGATTAACCCTCTTCCCTACAAGCGAGTGCTGCGCCATCGTCATTTCTTTAAGGATCGAGCCCTGCGTTCTCAAAAGTTAGTTCAGAAAATAGACTTGAGCGAGGTCTATCCCTGTCCAACCTGCAGGCATCGGGGCAAGCTTCAAAGCATTACCCTTACTGAGGCGTTCGGCTGCGATCGCTGCCAGCAGATCTACGCTATTAGAGATGATGGATTTGGCCTAGAGCAGCTGTCAGGAGCCCACCCCTATCGTCGGCTGTGGCGCTGGACGGGGCAGCAGTGGAAACAGTATAGCCACCTGCCTGCTTCGGGCTGGCTAGGACTGCTTTTGTTAATTGTCGGGCCACTAATTATCCTAGGCTTTTGGCTGCTTTTGCCCACAGCCTTTAGAATTTTGTCTTTGTTAGCTATTGGTTTGGTGGGTGGAGCCCTGCTAACGTCGCGTCGCTAGCAGGGAACCGTCGATGCTAGCCCAGCATAGCTGCCTGCATATCTTCACGCTTCGGCAGCTTTACTTTGGTAGCCAGCCCAAGCTTAGATAGCAAATTAATGGTTAACCAGGTCATATCAAATTCCCACCACTTAAGACCGTGGCGTGCTGAGAATTGAAAGGCATGGTGGTTGTTATGCCAGCCTTCCCCATAGGTCACTAAAGCCACCCACCAGCAGTTGGTCGAGTAGTCTCCAGCATCGTAGGTTTGATAGCCAAACTTATGGGTAGCGCTGTTGACAAACCAGGTGCAGTGATAAACCGCCACCAGTCGAACAAAGACACCCCATAGGACAAACGGCCAGCCGCCAATTAGATACAGCACGACACCCAAAATAATCTGCATGAGCAAAAAGTAGTTTTCACAAAACAGATAGAACGGATCGTTGGCGATGTCTTTAGTTAGACGAGGCACGTCACCATCGGCTGGAACTTCATGAAAAATCCAGCCCATGTGACTCCACCAGAACCCCTTAGTGGAGCTGTGATGATCGACAGGCTGGTCGGAATGAGCATGATGATGTCGATGTAGGCCAATCCATTCGATGGGGCCGTGCTGGCAGGCTAAACTACCGCAGAACACGAAAAAATATTCGAGCCATTTGGGAGTCTTAAAGCTACGATGGGCCACTAAACGATGCCATCCCAGCGTAATTCCCAAGCAGCCTGTCACCCAGTGTAGAAAAAGCGCCACACCTATAGCGCTCCAGCTGAAATTTCTGGGTAAGAATGCCAGTAAGGTAATGATATGTACAGCCACCATAAAGATCGCTGTTGGCCAATTAATAGGAGGTTTTTGAGCTTTTGCAACAGTCATTTAAAAATCTCAGCGTTAACTACGGGGCCAACTTGCGTCACAATTAGAGCCCGCATTAATTAGCCCAGGTAAGCGAGTGAATAGCCTGAAGACACTGCAGCCGACAGAACAAGCACTAGTTTCGATTTTTTACGCAATTGACTCTCAGGTCAAGGTAAATATTTCCCGAGTCCTGAGCGCATTTCGAGAACATAAGGTGGGAACGCACCATTTCTCAGGGGTTTCAGGATATGGTCATGATGACTTTGGGCGACAAACCTTAGATCGGGTTTTTGCCAGCCTAGTCGAAGCAGACGCTGCTGCCGTGCGAGTACAGTTTGTCTCAGGAACCCACGCCATCAGCTGTGCCTTGTTTGGGGTGCTGCGTCCTGGGGATGAACTGCTGGCTGTCACAGGTGCTCCTTATGACACCTTAGAGGAAGTTATTGGGACAAGGGGTAAGGGACAAGGATCTCTTAAGGATTTTGGTATCAGCTACCGAGAGCTACCGCTGACGTCAACCAAGACAGTGGACTGGGAGGGATTAAAAACAGCCATACGACCCCATACAAAAATGGTGCTCATCCAGCGCTCCTGTGGCTACAGCTGGCGGTCGAGTCTGACGGTAGATGAGATTGGCAAGATTGTGCGTGTTGTTAAAAGCCAAAACTCGGATACAGTCTGTTTTGTCGACAATTGCTACGGTGAATTTGTCGAAACTCGCGAGCCCACCGCGGTGGGAGCCGATCTGATGGCCGGATCGCTGATTAAAAATCCGGGCGGTACCATCGTCACGACCGGGGGCTATATTGCTGGCCGAGCCGATCTAGTGGAAGCGGCTACCTGTCGACTGACGTCACCGGGTATTGGCAGCTCAGGCGGCTCTACGCTCAATCAAAATCGGCTGCTCTTTCAGGGGCTTTTTCTAGCACCACAGATGGTCGGCGAGGCACTCAAAGGAAACTATCTGCTGGCGTCTACCTTCAGTCAGCTAGGCTATGGGGTCAATCCGGCGATGGATGCGCCCCAGCGCGATGTGATTCAGGCCATTCGTCTAGAAGACCCGAAAAAGCTAGTGGCCTTCTGCCGGGCGGTGCAGCAGCATTCGCCGGTTGAGGCATATGTAGAGCCGGTACCTGCAGCCATGCCGGGCTACGATAGCCAGCTGGTGATGGCAGGGGGTACCTTTATCGACGGGAGCACCTCGGAGCTATCTGCCGATGGCCCTTTGCGGGAGCCCTATGTGGTCTACTGCCAGGGAGGCACCCACTGGAGCCATGTTGCGATCGCAGCCGAAGCGGCGGCCCAAGCTGTGGGGCCTGCTGCGTAATCGGCTCCCCAAATTGTTAAAATAACTACATACTAGAAGTACCCACCGCTACCACCTCATGATTACCGTTGCACTACCCAAGGGCTCACTGCTCAAAGACACAATTCGGATGCTGCGGGGAGCCGGTCTGGACTTTAGTGGATTTCTAGATAGCAGCAATCGCCAGCTGCAGATTGTGGAAAGCACCGGTCGAGCCAAAGGGCTGCTAGTGAGAGCCCAAGATGTGCCAGTCTACGTGGAGTACGGTCAGGCTCACCTGGGTATTGTGGGGTACGACGTGCTCTACGAAAAGGAACCCAATGTGGCTCAGCTGGCGGATTTGAGATTTGGCGATTGCCGGTTTTCGGTGGCTGTTAAAAAAGATGGCCCCTATCGTTCTGCGCTAGACCTGCCTCCCCACTGTCGCGTCGCGTCTAAATTTGTTAATAGCGCCCGCCGCTATTTTCAAAGTATTGATTTACCGGTTGAGATTATTCCTCTGTATGGCTCGGTAGAGCTGGGGCCAATCACCGGTATGTCCGAGGCCATTGTGGATCTAGTATCGACAGGTCGCACCCTCAAAGAAAACAATCTGATGGAGCTAGAGGTGCTGTTTGAAAGCACGGCCCGTCTGGTGGCCCATCCCCTCAGCTATCGCCTAAACGTAGATAACCTGAGTACCTATATCGATTTGATTCGTCAGCAGATTCTTGTAACTGCGTAGTGACTAGTGATTAATATCAAACAAACTTCGGGTTACGACTGGCAGCTGTTTCAGCGTCTTCTTCCCTACATCCTGCGAGAAAAGAAGAGTCTCGTTTTACCGCTGATTTTGCTGGTGCCGTTGGCCTTTGCCCAGGCCCTGCAGCCAGTGCTAATTGGTCAAACGATCTCTTTGGTACGTCAAGAATCAGGAGCCTGGGATTTTCTGAGCGCCCAACCTCTACAAGACGGGTTGAATATTCTGCTGGTGCTGCTGCTGTTATGTATTGGCACGCGGCTGGCGCTGGATGGCTGGCAAAGCTTTTTAGTGCAAAAGGTGGGACAGGATATTACTCGCAATATCCGCAACGACATGTTTAACCATGTGCTGTCCCTATCGATGCGATTTTTTGACCGCACCCCCGTTGGACGGCTGATTACTCGTTTAACCAGCGATGTAAACGCGCTGGGAGATGTGTTTTCAACCGGCGCTATCGGTATCTTTAGCGATATGTTCTCCATCGTTGTCTCGGTGGTGATTATGCTGCTGATCGACTGGCGACTGGGGCTATTGCTAATGTTCTTACTGGTACCGGTAACCGCCATTATTGTTTACTTTCAACAACAGTATCGCAAAGCTAACTACCAGGCCCGAGAAGAACTGTCGGCGCTTAACTCCAACCTGCAGGAGAATATTGCCGGGATTGAAGTCGTCCAGCTGTTTCGGCGAGAGAAATTTAACGCCGATCTGTTTCGCTCTACCAACACCCGGTATGTGACCGCTGTTGACCGGACAATCTTCTATGATTCGGCGGTTTCAGCCACGTTGGAGTGGATTGCGCTAATTGCGATCGCAGGCGTGCTTGGCTTTGGGGGCTGGCTAGTACTAGGTGAGAATATGGAGATTGGTACACTCACTACCTTTATTCTCTTCGCCCAGCGATTGTTCGAGCCGCTGCGTCAGTTTGCCGATAAGTTCACTGCAATTCAGGCCGGGTTTACCGCTGTCGAGCGCTTAAACGATTTGCTCGATGAACCCATTGACATCAAAGACATTGATAACCCGGCAGTGCTGGCCGAACCCACCGACGCTCGGGGCAATGTGCTGCCCGGTGAGATTCGCTTTAACCATGTCTCCTTTGGCTACAAAACCGATGAGTACGTACTGCGAGATTTAGATTTTACAATCCGTCCCGGTGAGAAAGTTGCCCTGGTGGGTCCCACAGGCGCAGGTAAAAGCTCTATTATTCGCTTACTGTGTCGTCTCTACGAAGTTAATGATGGGCAAATTTTGCTCGATGGCGTCGATATTCGTAACCTGGCCCAGAGCGATCTACGTCAGCGAATGGCCATCATCTTGCAAGATGGGTTTCTCTTTTCGGGTGATGTCAGTAGCAACATCACCCTGGGGGAAGAATATACCCCTGCTCAAATTCGCCATGCGGCTGAGTCTACCAACGTTGCTAGCTTTATAGAACAGCTACCCCAGGGCTACGACACCATGCTCAGAGAGCGCGGCACCAATCTCTCCGGTGGTGAGAAACAGCTACTTGCCTTTGCCCGTGCCGCTATTCGCAATCCTGGTATTTTGGTCCTAGATGAGGCCACTGCTAATTTAGATGTGGGCACAGAAGCCCAAATTCAATCAGCGTTAAATACGCTTCTAGAGAATCGTACGGCGATTATTATTGCTCACCGGCTTTCTACCATTCGTAACGTTGACCGGATTTTAGTACTTAAGCAAGGACATCTAGTAGAGCAGGGCAGCCACGATCAGCTGCTGGCCGCCAATGGCCTGTATGCAAGTCTGTATAAGCTACAGATGCTGGGACAGTAGGGGGTCAACCAGACTAGCCTCTAAAGTCTCAAATCCACTGTCTCAATTAAGGGACATATATTACTTGAGGCTGTCTGTAGCTGACTTGATGCCCAGCGATCGCGATACTGCTCTAGCTCCGACTTAAATTCAGTCATCTGTCGAATTTGAGACTCTAACTGGTCAATCTTCTCCTGTAACAGCGACTGTACTAATCCACAGGGAGTATCCCCCTTTTCGTGAAGCGTGAGCACTTCGCCAATGTCCTCTAGCGAAAACCCAATGGCCTGAGCTTTTTTAATAAACTGCACCTGCTGCACTGCCTCTGGCGCGTAATGGCGATATCCGTTGGCCCCTCGCTCTGAATGCAACAGCCCCAGACTCTCGTAATAGCGTAGGGCCCCGACAGCGACATCGGTTTGTTTAGAAAGTGCACCAATTTTTAAGGAAGCTGTCATCACTCGCCCTACCAACAAGCTCTACACTCTATAACTTACTGTAGGGTATAGAGTATTTCAAAGGACGAATCAATGTCTAAGATGTTGGCTATAGTGACAACGGATGCAGTCGTTACGGTACCTGCCAATGCATCATACTTTGCCAATGTCTAGCGCTAGGGTAATGGGTATTCAGCTCATATATCCTGTCTTGGCCCATGCTCCAGAATTCCATGGACAGCCGGCTGACCCAAGCCCTCCAGACCCCTCAAACGATGGTCAGCTGATAGCCCCGTCAGAAACACCAGCCCCCGGTACACCCACAGAAGCGACTGAGGCTATTTCAGTGGAAACTGTTAGCCAGCCGATGGGAACCCCAGATGGGCTAGGAGAAGCGTTGTTTACGATTCTTGTTGCTGTTCCCTGGCTACTAATTGCTTTACGTATGCAACTTCATCCCCAAACTCGTTTATGAAGGCCCACAAAATTCGCCAGCTCCATCGATTTATGGTGCCATTTATGGTGCTGCCGCTGCTGCTTACCTTGACGACAGGAACCGCGTTTCAGTTTGCAGTGGCCGCCGATCGCGCCCAGGACTTTTTCTGGCTACTAGAACTCCATCGCGGTAAGTTTGGCTCGGTTAACCTGGAGTTTGTTTATCCCATTCTCAATGCTTTGGGACTGCTGACGTTATTAATTACAGGACTGCTGATGTGGCTAGGACTGCCACGACGGCGGCCCAATCCCAACTGAAGTCTGTTGAGCAATTTCTAGCCGACCGCTGGATAGGCGTCTGCCTGGATAGCCTTAAACACATCTAAAAATGCATAGACGGCTGGGGATAGTAAGGCATCTTTAGGCCAGGATACGCCCAGAACGCGAAAGAGTTGAAAGGGGAGCTGGACAGCGCGCACATCTTGAGGAATAGGATGGGCTGAAAGTTCATGTAAAAGGCCAATTCCCAGACCCTGGCTGACCATGCCGACAATGGTGGAATCGGTGCGAACGCGATATTGGAGATCAATCGGGGGTACTGCCTGCTGGAGCGTGCGAGTAAGCTTATGGGTGCAGCTGCTGTGGACTGATGTAATCAGCGGATACTCGTAGAGATGCTCCCAGGTTAAGTAGGGAGTGTCTATGGCATAGTCTGGCGGCAGCAGTCCAATACAGGGATCGCTGATGATGGGCAATGTTTCAAAGCTGTCGCCGGATAGAAGCTCTGCAACACAGATGTCTATTTTTCCTTCGACTAAAGCCTGCTGAAACTCGCGCAGCTCATCCATTTCAGTAATAGTGACCTGGATGTTGGGATAGGTGGTGTGGAGTTTTGCGATCGCACCTGGCAGCACATTACTCGCCAGACTCCGAAATGCTCCCACCCGCACCTGACCGCCTTCTACACCGCGGGCTTGAGTCGCCAGCTGTCCAATACCTTCTAGACTCTGCAGCATCTGCTGAGCTTTCCCACAGATGGTCTCACCCAAAGGGGTGAGGGAGGCCCCATGACGACCGCGATTCACCAGGACCACCCCCAGCTCAGATTCTAGGGTGGCAATGCTATGACTGATGGTGGACTGGCTCAGGTTTAGTTCTAGGGCCGCCTCACTAAAGTTTTGAGTGGCTGCGATCGCAGCCAAGGCCCGTAACTGTGATAGCTTGACTTTCCCCAGATTCATGGTGATGTTGCCTGCCCTGGATAGATATCCACTACATCTACTGCCAGGCTATCGCAACAATTGCTAGGCGGAGCATCGATTTCTTGCATAGATGCCATCGGTAATCTGACTCGATTTCCCCAATAGCTTATAAACCTGCATGGCAAAACAGGTTTCAGGCTAGCTCAAAGTAGCGAACGTGCTATTCAGTTGGAGAAATATTTCTTTAGATTAGCCAGTCAAGGACCCAAGCGAGTAAAACCAGTAATGCTGTTCCAATTGCCACTGTTTCAGTCAGCCAGATTAGTCGACTTTTCAGGTTAATCATGCAAAAAGTTGCCTTTTCGATACATCATCTACCGGTAAGCCTTAGCTCAGAAGTATTTCAAACAAATGAAACTGCTCCGAGCAAAACACCTGTAGCTGGTTAGATGGCCTGCCAAACCGTATCCAATAGATATGTGGATGGTCGGGATTTTATTACAAACAGCAGGCTAGCACAATCATACGGATGGGTGGCAAGCCTGATACCAAGTTAGAAATTAGCAGCGCTGAACAATCAGCAGTTCCACTCTCTAATACCGTAGACGCACTGAAGACAATTATAGGCAGACTCTAACATTTGGAGAGCTGTCTAAGCATTCTTCAATATTGCTTTACAAAATTTGCCGATAGCCCAGGAAATTTTGTTTAGTCCCTGCGCTCTTGCCAACGGTAGCGGTAAGGCTCTGCACTAGCTCCCCAAACCTGAATACCGTCTGCATCAAATCCCCGGTCCCAGGTATCCATACCGGCCTGATGTAAAACAACCGTGTTGGTAAGCCGTACAGCTCCCCGTAAATTTACAGGACAGCCTTCGGCTGGAGTCGTGCCAACATAGCCCAAGGCAGAGGGGCGCAAGCTAACCGTACATACCCGCTGCCCCAGATCGCCTGCGTCGACGGTGGGTTCGCTCTGGGCACACAATCCTGTCCATATCTGGGGAATAGCAGGCTTAAAAGTACGCGACTCAACCCGAGTAGAGTCATCACTCAGACCGATTTGTAAAAAGCGCTGTCGATACGGGCTATCTAAACTTTCTGATAGAGCCTGCTCTTGATAGAGATAGAGACCGGTCTGGCCAGGGACAGTGATTGGGCAGGTGGTCATTTGCACCCCGATAAAGCGGTCGCTCTGGGCGGCCTGCTCTGTCGTATCCATGGGGCGGCTTAGGTGAGTCGCTACTGCATCCACATGCTGCTGTGATAAAGCTGCAGACTGGGCTTGGGCTATCTGTGCCCCGCTGTTCCACAGCAAACTCAACAGCAGGGCAGCCCCCTGCCAACTCGGATGCCTGTTCATTTGATGGGATCAAACCTGTATCACAGCCTTACTATTGTCAGCTGGATTGACAGGTCCCTGACAACTACGTAAGTGTTTGTCACATGGCTAGTGTCTAGAACACGGATAGCGGCGCAGTAACCTACAGGGGATTAATTGCCAGTTCCATCAAATTAATATCGGTGTGTCCGGGTCTTGGCCCTAAATCCTGCCAGCCGTGACGATGATAAAAACTGACAGCAGTCTGATTTGTGGGACTGACAGAGAGCTGGGCACGGATGACCCCTACTTCTTGAAAAAGCTGCATCACATAGCTATGAAGCTGATCGCTGAGGCCCTTACCACGACGGCTGGGGATCAAATAAAACAGATAGATATACCCGAGCTTTTCTTGGCCGCGCAGTTCTGTCTCAATTTGTCCGACGATTTCTTGACCGTCAAAGACATGAACACAGCTTTCAGGGCAGGCATCAATTCGCGTACTGAGCCACCTAAGGTAGTCCTGGGCATGGGCACCGCTTTCTATGGCAAATCGCTTATCTCCATCGTCAAAGCTGCAAACAAACGCATCCCGCCGAAAATGGACACATAGTTCGGCATGAGATTCCAGGTTAATAGAGCGAAAAGCGAGGTTCATCCGGCGACGTTGGCTGAACAAAAAGCTGATGAGGATAGCGGCGGCAGCAGCTCCCGTAGCTCCCTGACTATATCTGAATCTGAATATAGTTGAGTCATTCTATTCTATGACTCTAAACGAATTCCTGTGGCGGTAAAGCAGGCCGACCAAAGCTTTAAATCTGGATCCGGCAGGTCGGCTCTGACTTTGGTCAAAATATCATCGGCGGCAGCCTGCGTAGTGGTCAGCGTAAAGATAGTGGGGCCAGAACCAGACATCATGGTGCCGAGTCCACCATGACTGGCCATAGTGTGACGCAGCTGCATTACTTTTTCGTAGGCCGGTAGCACCACGCGCTCTAAATCGTTGTAGAGGTGAGAGCCAATAGAGGCGTTGTTCTTTTGGTTAATTGCGGTCACGATGGGTCCAGCATGAACCCGTCGCTGTCGGTCTTGCAGAGTGGCTCTGTTGGAAATATCAGCGTAGCGATCGCTAAACTCTGTTCGGTAGCTTTTGTAAGCCCAGGGAGTGGATACGGAAATACTGTCGTACTTGGCAAGCACGACATACAGATCGCTCAGGCTAGGGATTGGGTCCAACACTTCGCCACGACCGGTTGCGATCGCGGTGCCGCCACGAATACAAAAGGGAATATCTGAGCCTAGCTGGGCCGACAGCTGTTCTAGCTCTATTTGAGTCAGACCCATTTGCCAAAGCAGGTTGAGCCCCACCAGGGTGGCAGCGGCGTTGCTAGACCCTCCGGCTAAACCAGCGCCAATGGGAATGTTCTTCTCAAGGGTAATTTCCACCCCACGATGGACCAGTTCTGGAAATTTCTCGGTTAATAGATCAATCGCTTTGAGGATAAGATTGGAGCCATCAGTGGGGACCTGGGGGTGCTCGCAGTACAGGCGACGCACAGGCATAGATACTTCTTTGAGGGTAATGCGATCGCACAAATCTACACTTTGCATGACCATGGCCAGCTCATGAAACCCATCAGGCCGATGGCCAATGATTTCAAGATATAGGTTAATCTTGGCTGCCGATAGCAGTGTGTAACTTGTCATAGACCCCAGCGCACTCAATCTAACAATTACAGGGATGATCTTGCCCCAGCGCTACTCACTATCCCATTCCCTGGCCATCCTGCAACATAACCTAATGACATGGCGAGTTAGCCAGCGTCAACATCAGCGGCCGGTAAAGTATCATCTAGAGCAGCGATGCGATTGCTCAAAGTTACCCAGTTTTCAACGCTAAGCTGTTCCGCGCGCACTTGGGGATCAAGGTCCATCGTCTCTAGCATAGCTGCTATCCGATCGCGCTCTACCAGACTTTTTAGGTTGTTCCGTAGCATTTTTCTTTTTTGAGAAAACCCCTGTTTGACCAGGGTATCTAACAGCTTGGGATCGCTAGCCTGCTGAGGAAAAGAACGCGGTCGCAAACGCACTACGGCTGACTCAACCTTAGGAGTCGGTTTAAACGCCGAGGCCGGCACTGGGCAAATTAGCTCACACTCAGCCAGATATTGCACCCGTACCGACAGACCGTTAAATGCTTTGGTGCCGGGTTCAGCATAAAGACGCTCAGCCACTTCCTTTTGGACCAGTAGCACAATGGACTCATAGGGATAGGGGTTAGGCTGATGGATACGCCCCAGTAGTTTCTCTAGAATCGGTCCAGTGATGTAGTAGGGGATATTTGCAACTACTTTATTAGGAGATTGCAAGTTAGGATAGTCCGCCAGCATCGCCCTTAGATCGACATCTAAAAAATCTCCTTCAATTAGATGGAATCGCTCCGATGCTTGAAACTGCTGCCGTAGCTGCCGGACCAGATCGCGGTCTACTTCGACCGCAACCACAGCTTGGGTAAAGGGCACCAGTCCTTTAGTAAGTACACCCTGACCTGGACCGATTTCTAAAACGCGGTCATTATTTGATAGCTCCGCCGCTGCCAGAATCTGATTTAGAATCTGGGGATCGCGCAGCCAATGCTGGCCAAACCGTTTGCGAGGACGGGGCATAGACAAAGTTAGAAAAGAGGATTTGTATTCTACCGTTTACTGAGCTGGGATGCGTCCCGTGGTGAATGGCCACAGGACTAGTAAACTGAGAACCATAGATTTGGATTGTGGTTATGGCAAAGACATCAGAAGTGTCTGATAACGTCACCCAGCGAACAAAACAGGTGTCTCCCTTGAGCTGCTTTAGTGGTGCGTTTGTAGCAGGAACCTTATCGATTTTGGTTTATCGCATGATGATTGCGATCGCAACCACATTTGCCAATAAGCCCGTCACCTCTGATAATCCCACCGTGGTCAATCTTTCTGCAGCAGTGCGTACCCTGGTGGTAGGCATTGTCGCCTTAGGCGCAGGGGTATTTGGCATCGCCGCGCTGGGACTGTTCTTGCTAGGGATTCAAATGATTGTAAAAAAGCTAATGGGTAAGACGGCTGAAACGCCTTAGCCCCAGGGTTCTTGATTACAATCGCCAGGTCAGCTGACGCCCAATGGCAAACTGGAGTAGCTGAGCAGGCTGTGTGGAGCCTCGCAGGACTTCGCCTCGCAAATATTTATTGAGTAATAGTCGACCGATACCCTTAACTCGACCATAGCTGCGCTCTTTGAGCCTGTCACCATAGGAAGGCTCAAACGCCAAAGGCCCGTAGAGGACGTCGGCGCGATGGGTGGTGCTGAGATTATTTTGCTGATGTTCAGGATTAGGAATACCGCCATGTTCACCATAGTTGCGCCAGGGAACATAGTTGCGGAAGCTGCGATCGCGCAAATAATACTCAATGCCTGAATCCCATGGCGTGTAGGTTTCGGGACCTGCCGTCGTCCTGACTTTTTCCGCAAGTTCGATCAGCGACCAGGCGCTTTCTCGGGTAACCACATAGGCAACCATCGCCGTTGAGTACCCCTGGGCATAGCCGCCATTGGTAATCCTATAAATCTGAGCCGCACAGCTATAGAGCCAGGCTATGCCCAGACGACTATCTAAAGGATCGTAAGGCGGTGGCAGCTGGGCAAAATTAGCCACCGGAACAAAGTCCGCTTCGACAATGAGCGTCGGCTGAGTTGAGAGCATTGCCTGCTCCCAAGCTTTACGGTGGTTAAGCAAACACAGATAGCTACGAGAATAGCTGTCGTAGTCTGAACGATGTAGCTGACGCAGGACTTCTACCTGACAGCCCACCTGATTTAGAAAACTGGCCAGCCGCTGGGTGTTCTCTTTATGGGCAAGGATAAATGTTGGACCAATACAGTCCACCAAGGATTGAGCCATTACCAGGGTCTACGACAAAATTGTTTAGAAAACTCTCCCAACTACGATGCCCATTTTAATTATTTTGAGTAACGGACATCAGTAGTACACCCCATGGCAACAAACTCTCTCTTCTCTCTACTGTGAGAATTGTTGGCAGTGCTGATCATTCGTACAAGTCCATTTACAGCCCAGAAATTATGGAGAACCTATGGCAGCTCTACCGACGTAGGTTTAGCAATATGGGGAAGTCCCCAGCCCAGCTTTTCGCGTAAGACCTTAAAAAATTCTGGGTCTTTTAGCCGGATAAACTTTGCAGGCAGCTTGGCTTCTTGTAAACACACCCGATCGCCAGGGGCTACATAGCAGCCAGCATTACCGTCAACCACCATCACCAGCGGGTCTGGATTAGCTGACTCTACGCTGACCATTTCTGCACTGGGAAATACCAAACCCCTTGCCGCCAGGGAGTGAGGACAAATAGGAATCAGCTGTAATACGGATACGCCTGGGGTAATCACAGGTCCTCCAGCCGATAGAGAATAGGCCGTAGACCCTGTCGGTGTGGAAAGAATGATGCCGTCTGACGCAATATCTACAGGAGCATGACGACCGATGGTCACCTCAAAGTGACACATACTGGTGAGGGGCTCACGATTCAGTACCACCTCATTCAAGCAGAGGGCTTCCCAGATGGTTTTACCCTTCCGAACCAGATGTACGGCCACCATAATCCGCTCTTCCAGCTGGTAGTGACCGGCCAATACTTGTTCAAGGACATGGGGTAGCTGATTGAGGTAGGTTTCTGTCAAAAAACCCATGTGACCGGTATTGACTGCCAATAGAGGAATACCCGCAGGAGCTACCTGTCGGAATGCCGATAGTACGGTGCCATCCCCCCCTAGCACAATGGCAAAGTCCATAGAGGCATCAAACGTTGCTGGAACGAGCGAATCGATAGGGGTCAGGGTCGTTTGTCCATCGGCATTGGCATAGCCCAGCAACCCCCCTAGGCCGGTTGCTGTTTCCACATGACATCCCTGCGCCTCAAGCCGAACGGTTAGCTCTTGAGTTACCTGACAAGCAACCGGTTTGACATCGTTGTATATGATGCCAACCTTTTTTCCAAACTTTTTGGGGGACTTTTGTTGGGGGGGAACGTTGTTAGAAACCGATGGCACGTTCAGCATCCGACCTAATCAATATTCTTTAGGCTACCGTCTTTAGCTATTACTTGAACAGTGCGTGGGCTGGAGTAAGCTTTTTTTCTGCGCTAGAGGGTAGCTCTCAGGCTAAGAGGCCGCTATCTTAACTCTAACGGTCTCTTTTGTGTTAACTACTTGTGAGTGCTCAACGTTTACCCAAAACCACAGCCCACGTCCGGATTACCTATCAATCCTGGCAACAGGGCAAACTAGAAGGCGAAGTCAGCGCTAATGAATTTGCTTGGGAATTTCAGTGGAAGTTCCGTGGCGGACATCTGACCGTGGAGCCGTCGTTGGGCCGGGCGCTGATCCAAGAACCTTTGGGACGGTTTTTAGAACGTTTTGACTATCAGTTAGAACCGGGAGGAGACTACTCCTTTACGATTCGTGCAGAGCTGTAGGGCGTTACGGCTTGTTGCTATTTTATCGCTACAGTAGTTTCAGGTCTTTATTCACAAATACGGCTGTTCTACTATGACAACGCTATCGTCTAATCCTTCATCGGCCACACTACAACCGGACTACCGACTGTCTTTGTCTATTTTGATGATCGGTATTGGTGTGATCTTTGTGCAGCGTTGGGTCGGAGTGGTCATTGCTCTATTGGGACTGTTTCTGGTAGTCCAGACAACGATAATTCGGCTGATATTTACAGAGACTGAGCTGCAGGTATGTCGAGGCACAGCTATTTTGCGTCAGTTTCCCTACGCTGACTGGCAAATTTGGACAGTTTTCTGGACCCCGGTTCCCGTTTTATTTTATTTTCGTGAAGTTAAAAGTATCCACTTTTTACCCATGCTGTTTAGTCCGGTAGAGCTGATTGAGCAGCTAAATCAGCACTGTAAGCAGGTTGGACCCATGTCAGATTAGGAGCCCGCTCGCCAAGCTAGATAACGCCGGCCCTAACTAGACTAGTTAGAGCCTGTATCCTTTTTGCTTAAGGGGGGATAACTTTAGAATTGATGACAGGCCCCAAATCTGGTTTATTACTGTGAAGCGTGTTGAGGATTATGGTGCCTGAAGATTTTTCCGAGTCAAAGCTATCAAATGAAAGTTCCCTACCCGGTCGTGTCAATCCTGAGGTTGCTCGATTGGTACAGGCGGGACTACAGGACTTGGAAACTCGTCGCCGCCAACTGCAGCAGGAAATTGATCAGCTAGAGCGTCGTCGCGATCGCATCCAGGCAGAAATGCGAACCACATTTGCGGGGTCATCTCAAGATCTGGCAGTGAGGCTACAGGGATTTAAGGACTATTTAGTCGGCAGCCTACAAGATTTAGCATCGTCGGCTGAGCAGCTAGATCTAGTGCCGCCTCAGCCCCCTGAACCTAGCCGCCCGGCTCAACCATCCTCAGCGCCACCAAATCCGCCAAGCGATCCAACAACAACGGCGTTCTCCATCCAGAGGTTTGAAGAACAGCGCGATCGCGTGCGTAGTTTGATAGACCAGTATCGAACTCGGCCAGACTACTACGGCCCGCCCTGGCAGCTGCGCCGTACCTTTGAAACGGTTCATGCCGATCGGGTATCCAACTGGTTTTTTACCCAGGGAGGCCGAGGAGCCGTTAAAAGTTTGGGCAGTCGATTACAAAACGTCTTGGTAGCATCGGCGGCGATCTCAGCGCTCTATGCCATCTATGGCGACCGGCTATGCAATATGGTGCTGGCCAATACGCCCGAACGGCTGGGAGAATGGCGACGCTGGCTGCAAGACTGTTTAGGCATATCGCGGGGGGACTTTGGCACCAATCGTGGCATTATGCTGTTCGAGTCTCCAGAGTCCATGGTGCAGCGGGCCGAGCGCTTGATGGACTCTGGCTATTTGCCAATGCTAATTATTGACGAATCAGAGGACAATTTACCGCTGGCGGCACTGCGGTTTCCCCTATGGCTAGTATTTGCCCCTGACCCCGCCAATCCTGTGCGAGACGATTACTTTTAGCATTGTTGATTGACTCGGATGGACCTGCCGCCACGGTGGGTTGACAGTCTTTTACAGTGAACGCCACCCCAAGGAGCAACAATGCCCGCTTTAAGAGAACACAGACCATGGTTTTCGAAACGGGCATAACCTCCTAAACTAAAAATCGGGCAGGTTATTGGACGTTGTGCCTTATGATTTGGTGGATTTTAGGCGGTTTGCTACTGCTGGCCTATTTACTGGGATCGCTCCCTACGGGCTTTGCGATCGCAAAGCTAGTCAAAGGAATTGATATTCGTGAACATGGCTCAGGTAATACAGGGGCCACTAATGTTTTCCGCGTAGTCGGAAAACAGGCCGGTATGGCCGTATTACTCATCGATCTCCTCAAGGGATTAACCGCTGTACTAATCGCTCGCTTCGTCCTAGAGCAGCTCGATAGCGGCAGCATAAGCGTGTGGATCCAAACATTAGCCGGGCTGCTGGCAATTTTGGGTCACAGTCGCTCTATCTGGCTCAATTTCACAGGGGGCAAATCAGCCGCTACAGGACTAGGCGTGATTCTTGCCCTAGCCTGGCCTGTGGGATTGGGAACGGCTGTTGTTTTTGGTGTTGTTTTTGGTCTTTCAAAAATAGTGTCGTTGGGCTCTATCTCAGCAGCCACGGCTGCTCCTGTTCTGATGTTTTTTACAGGCCAGCCGCTACCCTTTATTTTGTTGGTGCTGCTAGGAGGCATTTACGTCATCATCCGCCATCGCAGCAACATTTCTAGACTGTTGGCGGGCACTGAACCTAAGCTAGGCAGCAGCTAAATAGCTGATCTGTTGTCATTTTTTATACAGCTACAAGTTGTTGTCTATCCATAGAACCACTGACAGATTAGCTACCGCTGCCCAGCTCACGCGAACGGCTGCTAGCGGCTCTAACCGCTTCAATCAAAGCAGAGCGTAAACCCAGTTCCTCCAAACAGGCAATACCAGAAATAGTGGTACCACCGGGACTGGTAACTCGGTCTTTGAGAACAGCAGGATGCATTCCAGTCTTTTTCAAAAGCTGTGCTGTACCCAGAACGGTCTGCAGCGCCAGTTTATTAGCCGTGGCTCGCGATAGCCCCGAGGCAACACCGCCATCGGCTAGAGATTCGATCATAATCGCCACGTAGGCGGGGCCTGAGCCTGATAGACCGGTTACTCCATCCAATAGGGGCTCAGCTACTTGAACAACGTCACCCACCGCGCTAAACATCTGAGACGCCAGTTCCATATGTTCTGTCATGGCGCGATTTCCCATAGAGACTGCGGTCATCCCGCATCCCACCGTTGCTGGGGTGTTGGGCATAGCACGAACAACAGGCCAGCCCGGAACTGCTTTTTCTAAGCGTGCCAGGGAAACACCGGCCAAAATAGATATCAGTAGAGGAGGATCGCTGAGCGTCGCACCCGAAAGATCTTTAGCAACAGCATCAAACACCTGAGGTTTGATAGCTAATATTACTGTGTCGCCGTGAGCAATGACCTCGCTATTGCTGTGGGTTGTGCGAATATCGTATTGCTCAGTCAGCAGCTGTCTTCGTTCGTGGGATAGGTCGGACACCAAAATTGACTCTGGTGTGTACATACCTTTAGACAGCAGGCAGGATAACAGGGCCTCGCCCATTACGCCACCACCAATTATGCCGAGTTTAGCAGGCAAAGATCCGAGGCCTCCCAATGAGCGTGTATCACCCTAAGAATACCGTGAAATGGCTCACAACCCCGAATCAACGAGCAAGCAATCAGGACGATGCTCAAACCAGTGAAGCGATACTAAACAGCGCCCTGAGCTTTTGATCATCATCGTTTGCCTAGGCCATACGAGCTACTTGCTCAGTTGCCCATGCGGGTGTGGGAGCTGCAGAAGGCATTGCAGGCTCTTCCATGGGCAGGTTGTCTTCGCCATCAACGGGCATACTGACCTGAACACAGTTGGGAGTAAACAGGAAGATGCTCTCACCAATGCGCTCTTGGTGGCCGTCCATGGCGTAGGTACCACCAGCAACAAAGTCAACGGCGCGCTGAGCCTGGTCTGGGTCCATGATAGTCAGATTTAACACCACAGACTTACGCTCACGTAGAGCCTGAATAGCCTGAGGCATTTCTTCAAAGGAGCGGGGCTCCATAACAATTACTTCAGAAATACCGTTAATCGCACCAGGCATACCAATCACGTTACTTACACTACTCATTGAATTATTCATGGAAACCATACCAGTATCGGTGGACATTGCTCGATCACGAATGCGGCGGCGTGGGGCACGAGGTTCGGGGTCTGCGGCGGCAGCGGTTACGCCAGTAACAGGCTGAGGTTGAGGAGCCTGACTCTCTTGCTCGTAGAGATTTTGGTACTCTTCACCGTCCATTTCGTCATATTCATACTCATAGTCGGCCGGATCGTTGAGGCCAACAAAGTCACGTAATTTAGTAAAAATGGTGCTCACGGCTGAAACTCCGTCATGGCTAGTACTAATTTGACTGGGAAAACTCTCAAAACCTGGCTTAAAAGGAATTATCGAGAGCGTTGGAAATTTAACGGATTGTAATGACTTGGAACATCAGCAACCTGTTCGAAGAATAACTGATAGTTCTCACCCCACTACCTAAATCCCAGGAATAACTTTAGATCCCTTGGATAAAAACGGTAATGAAAAGGCAAACGCCATAAAAAAGTATGAGTTCGCTTGTGTCAAACATCAACCTAGAGAATTAAACCTCTTTAGTCGACATTTGAAAATACCCTTGCCTAATGATTGGGGCATCACAGTTGAGCCACAGTATACACGAATCGCTCAAAAAAGATCATCATTTTCAAAAACAGGGTCGAGTATTTTGATTTTTTTTAGAAATTAGCCGAATCATATGGGCCAATCCCTTTATCTACAGGATTTAGGTACGGGAACCAAACAAGGTCGTTCCCAAGCGAATGATATTAGCACCTGCTGCGATCGCAAGTGGAAAATCCTGGGACATTCCCATAGAAAAGTAACGAATTGGCAGCGCTGTTTCCCGATGATTTGCCAGCTCTCGACCCAAAGTATAAGCGCGCTCAAAGAAGGTTTGCGTCTCACTCGCTAACAATCCAAAGGGAGGAATAGCCATGATCCCCTCCAATCTGATGTGGGATAACTCTGCCAAGTCAGGCAGTGCCTGCCACAGCTCAGTCTCGGTCAACCCATACTTGTTTGGATCGTCGAGTAGTTTCACCTGCAGACAACAAGTCGGAGGGCGAGAGATGTCAGCAGCTATTCGATCGAGGCGGCGGGCGAGTTTTAGACTATCTACAGAATGAATCCAGTCAAAATGTTGCACAACTTTACGAGCCTTGTTGGTTTGCAGATGACCAATAAAGTGCCACGTAATGTCTGTTAGATCCGTCAGCTCTGCCTGCTTAGTAATCGCTTCTTGAACCTTGTTTTCTCCAAAATCTCTCAGCCCGGCGGCGTAGGCCGCTCGAATAGCAGCAGATGGGAATGTTTTACTGATGGCTACCAAACGAACATGTTCAGGTAGCTGAAACTGCCTCACCTTTTGGGCAATCAGCTCGCTATCCCAGTCGGTTTGATGATTCGCTGACTCCTGGGGCATTCCGGTCGCGTTCATCATTGAAATGTTCGCTTGTAGACCTGATTAAGATGCTCAAAGTCGCTGTATTGGCCGGCCTGGCGCAGTACTCTAAGGCGTTGCTCCAGCATCATACGAGCCTCTGTGCGACCGATGGGATCAAACAGTAGCCCTGCAGCCCGGTCAACTTTCGCTAGAAAAAACAACCGTTGGGCATAGAGAGTGGTAAATAGCTCTTTATCGCCATCCACCAGGCAAATCCGAAACAACAGCCCAAAGTCAGGGTGGTTAAGATAAGTTTCAGCGCTCATTCAAGGGGTATGTGCGATAAGTGTGAGAACAATGGCAGATAACATTTAACAACATCATCAGATCAAAGAACAATCCTAATTTATTCATTGACCTTACGGAAGCCCGTTTATATGAAGGTCTGCTTGTATGAGATTATCCCAGGGAACAGACGTTTTACTCAATGTATAGCTTTGCGCACATAGTTCACAACATCAGCCATCGCTAAACGTTTCAGATAGCAACAGCGCTGGGGGAGCATGCTGCAAAATGCTTTACTGGCAACCATATTAGCCACTGAGCTATCTAGCTTAGCGGCCAGAGCATAGACCCTACTTACCATGATGCCAAAATCTATGTCGTTTCCGGGCGCGGATTAGATAAATCAGCAGCTACGAGATAGCGGCTCCTAACGCTAAGAGCTGGGCCTGAGCTTTTTGCAGAGACTCCAGCCATTCTTGGTGAGGATTACTGTCGGCAACAATCCCGGCTCCTACCTGTCCCCAAACGGTGTGTATTTCGCCATCTTTGGGCGCTAGCAGTAGGGTACGAATCAGAATGTTTAGATCTAAATAGCCTCTGCTATCTAAATAGCCGCAGGAGCCGTAGAATAAGCTCCGTCGCAGGGGTTCTAAGGATTCAATGATTTCCATACAGCGAACTTTGGGACAGCCAGTAATTGTCCCCCCAGGAAATGTCGCTTTGATTAAATCGACTGCCGTTTTATCTGGATGCAAGGTGCCGATTACGTTGCTAACCAAGTGCATGACGTGGCTATAGCGCTCAACGACCATCAGCTCATCCACCTCTACCGATCCCCAGGTACATACACGACCTAGATCGTTGCGTTCTAGGTCCACTAGCATGATGTGTTCTGCCTGTTCTTTACGATTGGTCTGCAAGGTTTTGGCCAATGCTCGATCGGCTTTGGGGGTTTTGCCCCGAGGACGGGTTCCAGCAATAGGACGCGTTTGAGCGATGCGTCGCGACATCTGAACCAAACGCTCAGGCGAACAGCTAATGACCTGGCCCCAAGGGGTATGCCAATAGCTGGCAAAGGGGGAGGGATTAATGTGATGCAGCTGGCGATATAGCTGCCAGGGGGAACAGCGAGTTTCTGTCTCAAATCGGAGCGAAAGGTTGACTTGAAAAACATCCCCAGCTCGAATGTGTTCTTTGGCTTTTTGGACCGCTGTTTCAAACTGACGCTGGTTGGAGTGGAGGGTGACGGGTGGATATTCGGCCACAGACATCGTCAGAGCGTTAGCAGTATGGCTCTTTAGCTGTTTTTCCATTGCCGCTACAGCCTGTGGAGATTGGGCCGCCAGCCATAGAGACTGCTCTTGGTGATCAAGAATGGCAAATTGGGCCGGTTCATACCAGTAGGCCACGGGAAAAGGCAAATGGTCATCTTTGAGGTGGGGTAAGGTCTCAATTTCCCAGGCAGTATCAAATCCGAGCCAGCCAAGCCAGCCTCCCATGAAGGGAAGATGGTCAGGGGGGGAATCTCCTGTGACAACGTTGGGAGCCGTCGTCCCAATATCTAACAGAGTTTCTAAGGTTGATAAAATTTCACCGATAGGCGGGGTAAAGAGTTGGAGCTGATCTTTGATCTGTTTGGGGTCACCCGCGCAGAGAGAATATCGAATCAGACCGTCAGGCGCGCCATCAACCCGGTCAGGGCTTTCTAGTAAGGTAGCGATCTCACATGAGGAAAACAACGCCTCAAATACATCGGCCCCGCTGCGATTCTTCAGGGCAAGACGCCGCCAGTGTCGGGCAGACACGTCTGACTGTGAGGTGGGTGAAGAAAGGACCAAGTTGACGGTATATGAAGAGATACGACGAAAAAATGTCTTTCGGGATTGAGCAGATTAAGACGGGCTACCAAGGGCAAAACGTCCCCACCAAAAGAAGACAAGGCTCACTAGGAAAAGCCAGTCCCACCAGCGTAGGTGCAGCTGATGCCACTGCACCTGATGGCTCTCTGGGCTAGTAAAACCACGCACTTTCATAGCCCCCGCAATTTGCTGTGCCCGCAGCAGCAGATTATCTAACAGACGCTCTGCCACCATCAGCCAGATTTGACTGGCATGACGCCAGCCTAGCTTACGCCAGTTAATAGCCCGGGTACGTACAGAGCGCACAAGATTTTGTACCTCTTCGAGCACCAATGGGATAAATCGAAGGGCAAGCGTCAGGGTAAGGGCAATCTCGGTCACCGGTAGCTTAAACCAGCGCAAAGGAGACATCAGCTCTTCAATAGCAGCAGTAATTTCTTCAGGAGCCGTGGTCAACAAAAACAAATTAGTACTGTAGATCAGCGTAAATAGAAGCGTCCCGACTTTGACCGCAAGCTTTAGGGATTTTTGAGTGATTTGGACCCAGTGAAGGTCCAAGATAATGTATCGATAGTCTTTAGGCGGAAGCGTCCCAATGGTGTCAACAGGAATATCAAGAGCAGCTATTTCATCCGCTGTTGGCCAGCGCGGCTGCGTAACCACAGCAATTCCATCGGGCATCACCATAATTAATAGCGACGCCAGGGTAAACAAAACCAGCAAGCCTCCCATCTGCTGTCGCCATACTCGCCAAGGAATACGGGCAGTGAGCGTCAGCGCCGAGAGCGCGGCTACTATGCCAATCCGCCAGGTCATAGTTGCGAGAACCGGTGTCAGCAAAAAACTGAGCAACCAGGCTAGCTTGACCCGAGCATCAATCCGATGCAGCCAGGTCACCGGTTGTTCCAGGTATAAACCTATCGGTAACGAGCGAAGGAGATCCATTAAGAGAGGGTGACGATTGGGTGGCTAAAAAAGGACCGCTGCTTGCCCTATCTGACCGGGCTTTGGCTTGGTTAAACCTTAGTAGCCCGGTTGGAGCTTTCTCGATCGAGATCGCGAATTTTCTTACCGCGCCACAGAACTCGGATGGGGGTGCCTTCGTAACCCAGATTTTCTCGAAACTGGCGCTCAATGTAGCGGCGGTAGTTATCGGTAAAGAGCTTGCCTGAATTACCAAATAAGGTAAACGTAGGAGGGCGCACGCTGACCTGGGTGCCGTAGTAAATACGCCCTTGTTTTCCCTGACGTGTGGTCGGCGGTGAATGCCAGCTGACGGCATCTTCAAGCACTTCATTGACAACAGCTGTACTGACGCGACGACGGTGTTGGACAACGGCCTCATCAACGGCATCTAAAATTTTGGGTACCCGCTGACCGGTGAGGGCGCTAACGTAGATATGGGTGGCCCAGTCTAGAAAGTAAATCTTGCCGTTCAGTTTTTTGTCGTACTCATAAATAGTGTGGCTGTCTTTTTCAATGGCGTCCCACTTATTTACCACGATGATACAGGCACGGCCTTCGTCTTCGATGCGACCGGCTAGCTTTTGATCTTGGTCAGTGATTCCATCTAAAGCATCAATCACCAACAGCACCACGTCAGCTCGGCGAATCGCCTTAAACGAGCGGTTAATGCTAAAGAATTCAGGACCGTAGTTAACGTTTTTCTTTTTACGAATACCGGCGGTGTCAATCAGCCGATAAACGGTTTCTTTGCGTTTGACCACCATATCGATGGTGTCTCGGGTAGTACCAGAGACATCGCTAACAATAGATCGGTTTTCACCGACAAACGCATTGAGCAGGCTAGATTTGCCCACATTGGGACGTCCGACAATGGCAACTTTAATTTCATCGTCTTCGGTAAGCTCCTCGGTGGAGGGCAGATGGGTTACTAGCTCGTCTAGTAGTTCCCCGGTGCCATTACCGTGGATACCGGATACGGCGTGAGGCTCACCTAAGCCTAGCTCCCAAAATTCAGCGGCTTGAATAATGCCCTGGTCTTCTGATTCACACTTATTGACAGCTAAGAGAACCGGTACCGGCTGCTGGCGTAGCCATGAAGCAATTTCGCGATCGCTTTCATTGAGACCTTCTTGACCATCGACAACTAAGACGGCCGCTTTCGCCTCAGCCAGCGCCAGCATAGCCTGCTCGCGAATGTGGGGTAAAAATTCACTGTCGTCGTCAAAAACCAGACCGCCGGTGTCGACCACCATAAAGTCACGGTCTTGCCAGAAGGCGGGTTGATAGGTGCGATCGCGAGTCACTCCAGGCTGGTCATAGACAATCGCTTCGCGCGCTCCGGCTAATCGATTGACCAGGGTAGACTTGCCCACATTGGGACGACCGATAATTGCAACGATGGGCAAAGCCATGGGAAACCGGCAAATAAAAAGTAGACGACCATTGTAACAATTCGTGCCGGGGGAGAGCTGCCTTTGTCAAAGAGCTTCTAGGAAGCGGGCATTATTCACACAGCTTCTCAGACCAACAAACCTATTTTGCCTATTTTGTAGAATGACAGTATCGCCGCCTCAACGTTCGCTATCGTCCGATGAACTTACCTACTGGTCACTCCATCCCCCAAAGGCAGCCACCGCTCTCCCCGCGAGAGACACTGCCGACTATGTACGATTTGCCCAGCGAGTTTCCTGAGGAGCCCGGTTTGCCCGACGAATTTCATGATTATCAGCCTCAGCTGTTAAGTCGTACCCTATCTCTAGAAATCTGTGCTGCCGACAATCGCTTCACCGGTACAGACATCAATGTTTACTACGATGTCCACCATCCTCTGTGGCACAAGCGCCCCGACTGGTTTTTGGCCCTCAATGTCCCTCGCCTCTATGATGGTCACGATTTGCGCCAGAGCTACGTAGTTTGGCAAGAGGGCCAGGCCCCCACCGTCGTTGTGGAATTTCTATCTCCGAGGACAGAGAAGGAAGACTTGGGTCGGTTTTACGGCGAGAGCGACCTAGTGCCAGACAGCTCCCATCCAGTACCAGAACCGCCAGCAAACGGAGCAAAACCCAAACCTCCCGGTAAGTTTACGGTCTATGAACAGTGTCTTCGGGTGCCCCATTATCTAGTCTACAGTCGCTATACTCAACGGCTGCGATACTTTAAGCTGATCGGCACTCGCTACGCAGAACAGCCGGTTCAAGTCGAGACTCCTATGGTGTGGCTAGACGAGCTAGGCATTGGATTGGGATTATGGAATGGCTATTTTGAAGGCCTCCCCGGTCCTTGGTTACGGTGGTGCGACATCAGTGGCAACTGGTATTGGACGGACACTGAACAGGCCGAAGCCGCCAAAGAACAGGCCGAAGCCGCTAAAGAACAGGCCGAAGCCGCTAAAGAACAGGCTATGGAGCAGGCTGAACGGCTCGCCCAGCGTCTGAGAGAATTAGGGATCGATCCAGAGTCGCTCTAGTGATTCCGATCAAAGAATCGCTTGCATATCAGCTTTGGCTTCGCGCCGGAGCTGTTTAGCAATGCGGAATAGTTCCTGGCCTGTGTGCAGGTAACTGTCGTCGTAGGTATAGGTAAACCTCTCAATTTCTTCGATGCCGTCCTCTAGCTGATTGAGACAATAGTAGAGATTGGCAGCCACCCTGGCGGTCTGGGATGGATTAGGCATGGACTTAAATTTTTGTTTGGCCTTTTCTAACAGCTCACGACACGCTTCTAAATAGTTCTGAAACGCTTCCATGAGTTCATCGTCAAAGGGGTCAGCGGATAGCGATCGCACTTCTGTCTTGAGCGGGCTGACAATTTTGCCCACAAGTCGGTCAATGGGGTTGTACACACTGCGAATCCAGGTTGTCAGCGCATCGTCTGCAGTTTTATTGGCTTTACGGCGCTGCTGATACTGGGCACTAATATCGGTAGCACGCTGAGCGCGGCCACCGCGCTGGGAGTCATACCGTTTGCGTGCGGCCGGATCGCCTAGGATCTCGTAGGCGGCGTTGATCTGAGTAATCTGCTCGTGATTTCCGTCTCGATCAATCCGGCTATCGGGATGATGCTGTTTGGCTAGACGATGATAGGCCCGTTTAATATCCGCTTGGGATGCGGATTCAGGCAGCTCTAGGGTTTTGTAGTGGTTTGCGATCGCCATTACCAAGATTCTGGAACTAGACTCTATTTTATTGGGAAAGCGCCGGCTGACAAACCGGACAGTAGTAAAATCGACGACTGCTGGCAAACTCTTTAACAATTGGAGTGCTGCATACTCGACAGGGGCGATCGACTCGACCAAATACCCAGTGGCGATACTGAGAGCGCTTTTGACCCTGGGCTTTGAGCTGATTGGCCAGGTCTAAGTCATTGGTAATGCCGTTATAGCGATAGGACTGATACGGTATATCGATACTGGCGTCGGCCAGGGTTTATAACTGAGAATCGCTGCAGTCGATAGGGCGCAGGCGCGGATGCACCCTGGCAACGTAGAGAATTTCACTCCGCAGATAGTTACCGATACCGGCTAGAAAATGCTGATCCAGGTAGAGCGTGGTGAACTGACGCCGCTGGTTTCGTTTGGCCGTGAGTAATTCAAGAATATGGGCGGGACGTAGTTTAGGGCTCAAGACATCGGGGCCCAGCTTGCTTAGAAAGGGATGGATGGGAATTTGCTCGGGTGTGAGCACCTCAATATCAGAGGCGCTGTAGAGTAAAGCTGATTTTTTTGAATTGTGAATGGCCAGACGCAGCTGACGTTTAGTCGTCGGATAGCTGTGGGCTTTACGCACCATCCAAACGCCGTAGAGTTGGTTATGGCTATAGATGCTGAGCTGATTGTCTAAGTGAATCAGCAGCGCTTTCCCTCGGGTTTCGACCTGCTGGATGTGCTGTCCGGTGAGTTCACATTCATACGGCTTTAAATGGTCAAAGGCAAAGAAGACTTCGCTGGTGACTTTGGCCTTGATGGCCTGCTCGATCTTATCGGCAGCTTTTCGAATTTCGGGGCCTTCTGGCATGGGGGATAGGGATTATTCTTTTTGCCATAGCTTAATAGTCTTATCAGAGCTAGCGCTGGCCATAAATCGACCGTTGGGATGAATTGCGATCGCAGTCACCGTGCCATGTTCTGGAAAAGTTTCGATCAGCTCGCCAGTCTTGGTGTCCCACACTTTGATACAGCTGTCTCCCCCCGCACTGACAACGGTGCGCTGATTAGGTGCGATCGCAACAGCATTCACCTCACGGGTATGGCCCTTAAGCGTATGGATCAAATTTCCAGAACGCAGGCTCCATAGCTTGATGCATCGATCTTTTCCCGCACTGGCAATCAAACGACCATCAATACTGATGGTCACATCGTTAATAGAATTCCAATGACCGGACAAAACTCGAAAAACTTCGCCTGTACTCCGTTTCCAGAGACGGATTTTATTATCTAATCCACCGCTGACAATGATCTCCTCATCTGAGGAAATGTCAACACAGCGGATCATGCCAATGTTGCCTGAAAGCAGCTTAATCAGGCGCCCCTGCTCTAGGTCCCACACGCCGACCGTACGGTCCTCACTGCCGCTAATCAAGAGCGAACCGCGCTGACCTATGGCCACAGAGGTGACATCGTGGTGGTGTCCTTTAAATATATGGAGCGGACTGCCTGTGGCCACATTCCAAATGCGAATGGTATCGTCATCGCTGCAGCTTGCCAGGACCTGTCCTTTAGGGCTAAACGATAGCCCGTTGATACCCCGCTGATGCCCGGTGAGCGATCGCATCAGATTACCGGTATTTATGTCCCACAGATTTACGGTGTCATCCAGACTGCCGCTAGCTAATATGGCAAATCTGGGATTAAACGCCACCGCCGAAACCCATGATTTATGGCCTTCCAACGTGTGAGTACAGACCCAGTTAGACGGACCGCTGCGGGGACCCGACGACTGGGGTCTAGTCTTCATGCCCGATGAGATCTGGCTGTCCGACGATCTACCAGACGAGCCCAAGGACCCCGATGAGGGACGACCTATGCTAATAGACCCAGAAATTGGACCGGAAATAGGACCCGAGCGTTTTGGCCCCGAGCGTTTGCCAGAAATGGAGCGGCCTGTCGATACCGGTCCGGAGCGATTGCGATCGCTAACAGGACCCGATTTCCCTGAAGGTGCTCCTGAGCGCGGCTGGGAAATCGGTTTAGATACTGGCCCAGACTGTTTGTCCGGGGGCGCTGTCGGTGGATGCTCTTGTCTAAATTCTGAGCTTAGGTCTTGAGTAAATAACTGATTGCTAATATTACGACTGACATCTTGCCCTGAGCTAATAGCATCAGACATGAGCCTTTCCTTATCCTCAGGTCGCTGGCGAGTCCAGCCCGGCTCCGAGCGATGATAGACCGGTAATGCCTCTAACTCCTGAAAGACTTCTGCCGCCGAACGATAGCGCTCATTAATAAAATCCTTGAGCATCCGATCCAAAATGGCAGCCAGCTCCGGAGTCACCGTGCGTCCAGCCGCGACCACATGCTCCTGCCACAGCCACCGCCCCTCTAAGGGGCTATAAAGTTTTTCAGGTTTACGTCCAGTAAACAGACAAATACAAGTAGCACCCAGACTATAAAGATCGCTAGACGGATACGCCTCGCCGCTGCGTAGCTGCTCAATCGGAGAATAGCCTTCAGTACCAATACGAGTTCCTGTTTGCTCAGGTTTGTCAGCCAAAGATACCTCCAGCTGTTTGGCAATACCAAAATCAATCAATACCGGCTTATTGTCCGGCACCCGAGAAATAATATTTGTGGGGTTAATATCCCGATGCACTACATTGCGATCGTGGATAAACTGCAGAACGGGAAGCAAATGATGCAGAAGATTGCGTATCTTTACCTCATCAAACGGGCCTTCCTTCTTTACCTCCTGTAATAAAGTATTGCCCTCAATTTCCTGCTGGACTAGATAAAAATTGCCCTCATGCTCAAAATAGGCAAGCAACGAAGGAATTTGAGGATGCTCCCCCAGCTCATTGAGCCGCAATGCTTCTTGGGTAAATAAAGTAAGCGCTTTTTCAAAGGTTTTATTGCTAGACTGCCGCACAAACTGCTTGATGACACAGCGTGTGTTGAGACGATCAACATCTTCCGCTAAGTAGGTTTTTCCAAACCCCCCTTGCCCCAGAGGTTTAATAGGCCGATAACGATTGCGAAGCAATTCTGTCAGAGGCCTGCTACAAGATTGGCAAACGGTGACGCCTTCAGGATTAACCGGTACCAAACAATCAGGATTTAAACAGCAGATCATCTCGACAGACAGGACAGGTACTGGTGACGTAAATGGGAACGCTATTCTACTTTACCTATCAACCCATCTTTAGGGTGCCTGATTTTCAAGAGGAAACCCGTAATTTCCCGGGAGTGACGGAATCCTACGGATAAGCCGTATTATTTCTTCATAAAAACACTCCTTTCGCGAAAAAAAGTCAACCTTTGCGGATAATAAAGATAGCCATAACCTAGTTTTTCGACTTCATATGACCCTGGCGTCTCCTTCTCCCTCCGCATCTAACGCGCATAAAAAGTCTAAGGGTCTACGCCGAGGCGCTGTACGTCCAGCCAAAGAGCTATGTAGCGACTGCGGTCTTTGCGATACCTCCTACATTCACTATGTCAAAGAAGCCTGTGCGTTTATTAACCAGCAGGTTCCTGAGTTAGAAGCTCAGAGCCATGGCCGCAGTCGTAACTTAGACAGCGAGGACGATGTGTATTTCGGTGTGCATCAAAAGATGATGGCCGCTCGTAAAACTGAGCCCATCGAAGGCGCTCAGTGGACCGGGATTGTCAGCTCCATCGCAATTGAAATGCTCAATCGCGGCCTAGTTGAAGGAGTCGTCTGTGTACAAAACACTAAAGAAGACCGCTTTCAGCCGATGCCAGTCATTGCCAAAACACCAGAAGATATCCTGGCGGCTCGGGTGAATAAGCCCACCCTGTCGCCTAACTTGTCAATTTTGGATCAAATTGAGCAATCAGGAATGAAGCGGGTGCTAGCTATTGGTGTCGGCTGTCAGATTCAGGCACTGCGAGCCGTACAGCACGAGCTGGGTTTGGAAAAGCTCTACGTACTAGGTACACCCTGCGTAGACAACGTCAGTCGCGAGGGGCTACAAAAGTTTCTTGACACCACCAGCCGCTCGCCAGAGACCGTAGTGCACTACGAATTTATGCAAGACTTTCGAGTGCATTTCAAACACGAAGACGGCTCCATTGAGAAAGTCCCCTTCTTTGGTCTCAAAACCAACAAACTCAAAGACGTGTTTGCTCCATCCTGCATGAGCTGCTTTGACTATGTGAACTCTCTCGCGGATCTTGTTGTGGGATATATGGGTGCCCCCTTTGGCTGGCAGTGGGTTGTCGTACGTAACGACACAGGTCAGGAAATGTTGGATCTGATGACTGACCAGTTGGAGACTCAGCCGGTGATGTCCCAGGGCGATCGCAAACAGGCGGTGCAAAACAGCATTCCTGCCTACGACAAAGGCGTCACCCTACCCATGTGGGCCGCCAAACTCATGGGTGTTGTCATCGAAAAAGTAGGCCCCAAAGGTTTGGAATACGCAAGATTCTCCATTGACTCTCACTTCACTCGCAACTATCTCTACGTCAAGCGTAATCACCCTGAAAAGCTAGAAGCGCATGTGCCTGACTACGCCAAGAAAATTGTTGGTCAGTACACGCTGCCTGATAAGTAAACGCATTAATGAGAATCTTACTGGTTGATGATGAGGTAGAGCTAACTGAGCCGCTGAGTCGGGTGCTGCAGCGTGAAGGGTATAGCGTCAATGTGGCCCATGACGGTGAAGCGGGCTACGAGCTAGCGGCGGATGGGGGGTTTGATTTGCTGATTCTAGATTGGATGATGCCGGGGCTGAGCGGGTTGGAGATGTGTCGGCGACTGAGAGAATATCATCTGACTACTCCAGTACTTTTTCTTACGGCTAAAGACACCTTAGACGATCGCGTAGAAGGTCTGGATGCAGGTGCAGATGATTATTTAGTTAAGCCATTCGAATTACGTGAGTTATTGGCAAGAGTGCGGGCGCTTTTGCGACGTCCTCCCATACGAGAAGAGACTCAAACAATAGCTTTGCAGTATCAAGACCTAACCTTGGACAGTGCTAATCAAATTGCAAAGCGAGGTGGTGGCATGCTGCCCAAACGCACAATTGAACTGTCAGAAAAAGAAACTCAGCTGCTTGGCTATCTGATGCAATATCCGGATCAGTTGCTCACTCATCAGCAGATTTATGATGCTGTTTGGGGCACGAGCGACCCACCTAGCAGTAATGCCCTAGCTGCTCAAATGCGTTTATTACGACGCAAAGTAGAACATGATGGTGAAGCTATCTTAATTCACACTGTTTATGGTAAAGGTTATCGTTTTGGGTCACCGGCTGAAATAAATCAAGAGTATCAATGACTCCCTAAATATTCAGATGTTTAGCTTACCCATTCCAGGCGATGCTTCAACCCATTGCAATGATTGCGCGGCAGATATTTATCATGTTGAAGCCTTCCAACAACTATGCCAGGAGCAATTCCCATTTCATTGGCAAAGTTCTTAATCGCCACTTTACTGAGTTTTTGGGCATGAGCTTTTATAAATTCTTCATATTGCAGCTGTGGAATTAGACAATTAGCTGCAAAAACATCTGCTTCTATCTCCATAGCAGTCTTTTCCTGTTTCCCATTAAACTCAACAAAAAAGTCTCTTTTTCGATGGAGTAAGATATGGCCTGCTTCATGAAAAAACGAGAACCACAAGTGATCATCTGTCTTATACCTTAAACTAAGTTGTATTAAAGCTTTGTCTGTAGATAACCAGTGAGTCGCTCCGCTAGCACATGTTTTGGGCAGCTGAGGAACAAAAACTAAGGCGACGCCAGCATTCGCACATAATTCTTGAATCTTTGGTTGAAAAACTTCTGGAGAAGCTAATGTTAATGATCTAATCCGCTGTAGATTTTTTTCAAATGTTGCTCGTTGATACTTAGCACAGATGATTTTTTGACCTTCAATCTCACCTTTACGGAGCCATGAAGTAAGTGCTCCCGGATCACTCTTGTAGCTTTCTGACTTACGAAAAGCTACGTCAACCCTTGTATTCCACAAATTTTCCCATTGTTCAGATGATGCAATACCAAAAAAGCTTAGTAGAGTTTCTAGTTGTCCGATTTTATCCTTCCTATCAAGAATCCAGCCATACTGAATCATTTTACTTATAGGAAAGCTCTTTAGCCATTCAATTTGAAGCTTGAGGCGCTCCTTCTCTTCTAGTCTAGCTAGGGCTTCACGATACTGCTGTTCTCTACTATTCCAAAAACGGGCTGGTATACCTAGAACATACTCAAATTGCAAAGCTGTTTCTGGTGTCAGAATTGCCTTGCCCTTAATAAGTTCATTGATAGTTTTCTTAGGACGCCCTGTTCGAGTAGCTAATTCGACTTGGGTCATGCCCTGCTCATTTAGTATTTCAAGTAAAGTATCCCCTGGAGGGGACACATAATCGGGTAGAAATTCATTATGAGTCGATTTACTCATGTGTGTCCTCCACTCCAAGAATTTTGACAGCAGTTATCTGAGTCCAATCAATGCCACCATCTGTTTTTCGAGGAACTGGGTCATTTACTGATTCAAAAATAAGCCGGTAGGGATGATCCAAATCTAATGAGAACTGTTCCCTACGGTTATTAATAAGTTCATGACATCGCCCTGGGAAAGGGGGCCTTAAATCTTCTAGAACTTTTGCTGCCCGAAGATCCGCCAGCCTCTGCTGAATTCGCTTTGCTCTTATCTGACCATGACGCTTTTGGAGAAGCCCCTGCTGATTACATTCTTTAGCAAGTTCCTTACTTTTAAACGTTATATCCATAATAGCAAGAGCGCTTAAAAAAGTTAACCCCTAAGGTTAATAGATTATAGCAACTTAATTCATGGTCAGTATAAATAGTCTCTAGATATAGAGCCTTTATTCTTTAAATATTACTGTGAGACGCTATTGGTAGCGTTTATAGATGGAACTAAATCCTTGCAGAAAATTAGGTTGCTACATTTTCGTTTTATTAAAGTCTTCAGATAGGTGAAATGCGAGTCGGAAAAAATCACTAAAATAATGAGTTTAGAACATTGAGGTTCTATGCTTTTGCAAAAGATTGCGGCTTTTTCAGATGGCAATACGGGAGGTAATCCTGCGGGTGTTGTCATTGCTGGGCAGCATCCCAATGAAGAAGAGATGCGGCGCATTGCAGCTGAAGTTGGTTTTTCGGAGACGGCGTTTGCGGCACCGGTAAAAGACACGTTTCGGGTGCGCTACTTTTCGCCAGAGTCTGAAGTGCCGTTTTGTGGTCATGCCACCATTGCTTTAGGTGCAGCGCTTGCGCTTAAGTATGGCGACGGTACTTTCCCGCTGATACTAAACGAAGCTGAAATCACGGTTGAAGGCCGCCAACAGCAGGGAATTATTTCTGCTGCACTACAGTCACCGCCTACCCGTAGCGCTGAAGCCTCGTCTCAGCTGGTATCGAGTACGCTTGAGCTATTGGGCTACACAGATGACGATCTCGACCCTGATATTCCACCGGCCCGGATCAATGGTGGTGCGGAGCATTTGGTTTTGGGTCTGAAGACGCGAGAACTGCTGGCTGCAATGGCGTACGAGCTGGCATTGGGGCGCGCGCTGATGAACCGAGAAGGCCTGGTGACCATTACATTGGTATACGCAGAAACGCTGCAGCGGTTTCATACTCGTAATCCATTTGCCTCGGGGGGTGTCTATGAAGACCCGGCAACAGGGGCTGCAACGGCTGCGTTTGCTGGTTATCTACGGGATATTGGCTGGCCCCACAGCGGCGTTATCAATGTAGTACAAGGGGAAGATATGGGGATGCGATCGCACCTAAAAGCCGAAATTCCACCCGAACGCGGTAGCTCGATCCGTATTTCTGGTACAGCCAGAGTGATGGAACCCTAACAACAAATATTGTCTCTCCTAACGTGTTGCCCAAGTAGACGTTGCGCTCATATTGGGTAGCCTCCATATGGGAATGGGAGCAACAATGAAGCGACTAACCATAAAAGCCTTAATCTTACTTGCACTAACGGTGGCAGGATTTATGATGGCAGTCAGTCTAGAAGCATCAGAAAGCAGTTCAAAGTCGGTATCACAGTGGCAGTCTCCTCCTGAAGCAATACAAGCGGTCATGCACGCTCAGCAGTTTCCTCGGGTGTGGACTGCTCCCAGTGGAGACTATATGCTGCTTGCCGATCCGGTACTCTATCCTGCATTAGCTGAGCTAGCCGCACCGATGCATAAGCTTGCGGGTCTGCGAGTCAATCCTGCTATCAACGGTCATCATGGTCACCATGGCAGCACATCCCTGCGTTTGGTGCGTGTGGAGGGCGGTGCGTCATCCGCCCTTGAGCTGCCTGCAGACGCTGAGATTTATGGGGTGAGATGGACAGCTGACGGCCAGCGCTTTGCACTCATAGTCAGACACAGCGATCACATTGGTCTTTGGCTGGGCTCAACCCAAGGCATTCTTAAGAAAGTCGAAGGAATAGCGCTTAACTCACTGCTAGGCAACGCCGTTAACTGGCTACCTGACCAGCAGCGGCTGTTAGTTCGTCGTATTCCACAGCGGGGCCCAGTACCAGCACCGCCCGCTATCCCTATCGGCCCCGATATCTTAGAAGGCGCTGGCGCATCGGCCCGATCGACCTATGAGGCTCGCAACCTGCTTGAAACGGCCTATGACGATGCCCTGTTTGAGTACTACACGACCTCTGAACTAGTCATTATTGATCCGAGAACAAATCAGATAGAGACCATCGGAGAACCGGCTCCCTACACCATGACTCAGTTCTCACCATCTGGAGAGTATCTCTTGGTCAAACGGTTGGTGGGTCCCTGGTCCCACGAGGTGACCTGGCGACGCTTTGCCAGCGAGACTGAGGTGTGGAACGCTAGCGGTAAAGTTGTTGCCACCATTGCATCACTGCCTGTAGCTGACAATGTGCCGCCCCAAGGAGTACCTGTAGGACCGCGCTCGGTGGCCTGGCGGCCTACGGCTCCCCACGCGCTTTTTTGGGTAGAAGCACTAGACGGTGGCAATCCTTTAGCTGAAGTCTCCCATCGAGATCGGCTGATGCGGTTAGAGGCCCCTTTTACATCAGCGCCTCAAGTTGCTTTTCTCGCCGAGCATCGGATCCAGTCCTGGCAGACCTGGAGTGCAGAAGGTGGCACCCTCATGCTCACCCAGCGTGAACGGATACGACGCTGGCGCTACACGTGGCTGTTGGACGTGGACAAAGGCACGTCGCGTTTATGGTTTGATCGCAACGAGGACGATCGCTATGGAGATCCTGGCTATCCCTTATTTCGGGTTTTGCCCAACGGTCGCTGGGTAATGCGGCAACAGGGCGACGCAATCTACTTTCAAGGCAGCGGTGCCACCGATCAAGGCGACCGGCCTTTCTTGGATCTGCGCGATCTCAATACCGGAGAGACAGAGCGTCTGTTTCGCTGCGCTTCAGATCGCTATGAATATGTTGTTGCCTTCGCCGAAGATGAGACTCGCTTTGTGCTGCGATCTGAGTCTGCCGCTGATGCCCCGAACTACTACCTGGCCACATTGGGCCAGAAAAACAAGGCAGTCGTCGGCGAAACGATCCGACCCCTCACCCGTGAGCCGATCACACACTTTGAAGACCCTACGCCCCAGCTACGTCAGATTGAAAAGCGCATTGTACGTTACGAACGCGAAGACGGCGTTCCCCTGAGTTTTCATCTCTATCTACCCCCTGGTTATAAAGAGGGTACACGGCTTCCCACTGTGCTCTATGCCTACCCCCAGGAGTACTCCGATGCGGCAACCGCTGGTCAGGTAAGCGGCTCTGCCCAGCGATTTATGCGGTTGTATGGCGCGTCGCATCTGTACTTTTTACTGCACGGATATGCCGTTCTAGACCAGACGGCTATGCCTATGATCGGCGATCCTGAGACCGCCTATGATACTTTCGTGCCTCAGCTGGTGGCCGATGCTAAGGCCGCTGTTGCCAAAGCAGTTGATATGGGCGTAGCTGACCCTGAGCGGATAGGTATTATCGGCCACAGCCACGGTGGACTGATGGTGGCAAATCTGTTGGCGCACACAGATTTATTCCACGCAGGCATTGCCCGCAGTGGGTCCTATAACAAAACGAATCAGCCGTTTGGTTTTCAGGCTGAGCGCCGTTCCCTGTTTGAAGCGAGGGATGTGTACATTCAGGTCTCACCCACGTTTTTTGCAGACCAGATCAATGAGCCGGTTTTGATTATTCATGGTGATAGCGATTCTAACCCTGGCACGCTGACGGCTCAGGCTGAAGTTTTTTACGAAGCCATACGAGGTTCGGGGGGGACGGCTCGGCTGGTATTGCTTCCCTTTGAGGACCATGGCTATCGAGCCAAAGAGTCAATCGAGCATGTGCTATGGGAGCAGCTGCGGTGGTTTGACCACCATCTCAAAGCAGCCGAGGAGTAAGAGAATTTTGCGATCGCAAACCCCAAAAATTAGGCCGACCTGTCTGATGTGCCCTTGTGGTTAGAGCAAGTTCAAAGACCGTCTGCTGCTACGACGGTCTGCCTTATTCAGCGGCTGGCATATCATCACCGTTCATATCCCCGTGGTCCATACCGCTGTGGTCCATCATCAGCTCCATACTAGACGGCCCGGCTGCCTTGATACCCATGGAGACTAGCCCCGAGGTCAACAATCCCATAGAGACTAAACCTGTGGAGAGCACACCCATGGAAATAAGACCAATAGAAACAATGCCATGGGCAATGACGCCAATGGAAATAACGCCATGGGCAGAAATACCAACGGCAACAATGCCATGGGCACCAACCCCCATAGAAAAGAGCTTGATCTTCTTTTTAGGACTTTCAGGTTTGGTAGTCGTGGGGCTGTCTATCACAGGTCGATACTCTAAATAGCCTAGAGATACTAGTGCTACGGGTTACGCCATGTCAAAAGACAGGCTGTCATAGAAGCTAAAGTCTCGACCGGTTAGCCTTTGACACCGCTGTTGATTTCGCTGGGGACGATGTAGCGCTGCATCACCATAAAGAAAAGTAAAATTGGCGCAGTGGCGATGACCGACCCCGCAGCAATCAGTCGCCAGTCGAGAGAAAAGCTGCCAGCTAGTCGGGCCACTCCCAGGGGCAGGGTGTAATATTCAGGACGATTGAGCACCAGCAGCGGCCAGAGAAAATCGCTCCAGGAGCCAATAAAGACAAAGATGGCCAATGTTACCAGCGCTGGACGCACAGACGGAATCATAATGTGCCACCAAATGCCTAGCTCAGAACAGCCGTCGATACGAGAGGCTTCTTCTAGCTCTTTGGGCACATTTTGAAATGCCTGACGCATGAGAAAAATGCCAAAGGCAGAAGCGATAGAAGGAAAAATAACGCCCAGATAGCTGTTGGTCAGTCCTAGCCGTACGGTGAGAATGTACAGCGGAATCATCACAATCTGAAACGGGATGAGGATGGTGGCAACAATCAGCGAAAAGATTAGCTCCCGTCCGCGAAAGCTAAGACGGGCCAGCGGATAGGCGGCCAGGGAACAAAATAGAAGATTGAGACCAACGGTAATAATCGCGATCAGCGTACTATTAAAAAAATAGCGGCCAAAGGGGTTGGTCTGCCAGACTTTTACAAAGTTGCTAACAGTAGGCTCTTGGGGCAAAAATCTGGGGGGAAATTCGAAAATATTTTCACTCCCGGATTTGAAAGCAGTGCTAACTAACCAGAGCAGAGGTAGGAGCATTGCGATCGCAATTCCCCCCAGCAGCGCATACATTAAAACAATTTCCCACCAGCGCTTTTGCTTTAGCATGAATGCCCCCGTTAGATATTAGCCAAATGTGCGCTTTTGCATGAGCCAAAACCCAGCAAAGGATTCTGAATCGGGGCTATCTTGTACCGCAACAAAATGGACCTGATTGGCCTGCTCTTTGGCAGCCATAAACCGCTCGGCCTCTTTTTTGAGGTCAGGACTATTCAGTCCGGCCATAATCCAGGTGTCATTGCTGCCGGTTTCTAGCAGCAGCTGTGAGAGCTGACCCAGCTGCACGTCCAGATAGGCCAGTTCTAACCCCGACATCCACCCGGCTAGGGGTAGCGCCCGCTCCGAAAAAATTAGAATACCCGGCACCATGGTCTCTGGAGTGATACCGGCTAGATCTAGCGGAAACGCTTCGGAAAAGCCAATATCCCACTCGGGCATCTCGGCTAAGTCCTTAGCCGGTAGGCTCACCATGGCCCACCGCTGACCCATCAGCGCATCGGGTAGCGGCCTGGCCACTTCCACCGGCTGCACCGTAGACGCGGACTTACCCGCCTGATAGCCCGGCTGGTCTGGGTAGAAATTTTCCTGTCGGTCGTCTAACCAGGTTTGCAACGTTAGTGCCCGGCGACTGAGTTTAGCCGGTACGCCCAGTTCATCACAGGCGCGCTTAATCATATTTTGCATCTGGTAGCGAAAGAACCGCACCCGAGCTGGAGATTCGCCAGCCTGTTCAACCGCTTCCTTAAGCGCCTGGGCTAGCTCGATAGAGTTCACCTGTCGATTGGATAGAAACTTGCTGTAGCGCAGGCTAGGACTATCGTTTACCGATTGAGCCCCGTCACAAATCAGGACTTCCCAGCGTTTTTTTTGGCTGTCGTCTAAAACCGGACGTGAGTAAAAATCTAATTCCCATACACTACCCATTAGCTATCTTGCTCCGCCAACAGTTTGCCAGGGTCGGCTGCCCGCTCAGGGGCTTCAGCCATCAGTTTGTCTGCTTCTTTGAGAATCTCACCGGGATACTTTTCTAAGACCTTGGTCGATAGACTAATGCGGCCTTTTTCTTCATCCAGGTTAAGGACGACGGCTTTAACCGGCTGCCCTACTTCAAACACGTCACCAATTGAGGGCACAAAGCTCTTACTAATCTGCTTGACGTGGAGCAGACCACGTACGCCGTCAAAGTCGACAAATACTCCAAAGGGTTTGATGGAGCCGACTTTACCATCCACCAGCTGACCCGGATTAAGCTGACCTAGCGCAGCCGTTTTCGCCGCGTTACGATTTGAGAGAACAAGCTTGTTGTTGTCTTCGCTAACTTCTAGAAAGGCGACAGAAATCGTTTGCCCTACCAGCGCCGTCAGGTCTTCAGGCGGGTTAACCAAATGAGAGCGCGGTACAAACCCACGTAGCCCCTCTACATCAGCGATGACGCCACCCTTGTTGGTGCCAGTAACTGTGACATCCAAAATGTCTTTGTTGGCCTCTCGCTGTTCGAGCTGAGCCCAGACCTCTTTGATTTCTAGCCTGCGAATAGACAAGATCACCTGGCCGTTGGCATCTTGATCGCGAACGATCAGAAACTGCCGTTCACTGCCGATGGGAACCGCCTCTTCGAGGGTAACGCTGCTGTCTACAGAGGCTTCGCGAGCTGGAAGAAACGCCGCTGCTTTGCCGCCGATGTCGATGTAGGCTCCATCGTCGGTGTGGCTATCTATTTTGCCTGTTACGACTGCTCCCTTTTGAAAGTTGAAGTCGTGCTGGTCTAAGGCTTTCAGAAAATCGTCAGCAGAAAAAGTCAACGGTCTATGGCCTACCAAAGCAGGCTCCTATAAAAAAAGTCAGTTTTTCAAGTGTAGGTCAATTTTTACGCATCGGAATCTTAAGTTTTAATAGAGCAGAGCGATTCTCGACCAAAGACCAGGATGCGCGTGAGCCGTCACTTTACAGCGTTCGCTAGCTCAGCTTCTGGGCAAATAAGCGCTTGACCTTTTCCCAAGCATCAGCGGCAGCCTCAGGGTGGTAGCTGCCTCTGCGATCGCAAAAAAAGCCATGACCGGCTCCCTCATATTCAAAAATCTGATGATCCACGTTGGCCTGCTCTAGCGCTGTCCGAATCTGGCCAACGGCCTCAGCTGGAATCGAGGCATCTGCGCGACCAAAGAAGCAGTGGAGCGTTCCTGTGATCTGGGGAGTGCGCTCTAAGGCGACCGGCCCCGGACCAAAGGCAGTATCGGTAATACCGGCCCCGTAAAAGGATGCGATCGCGCAAGTCTCTGGCAGTGTGGCAGCCAAATAGGCCACGTGCCCGCCAAAGCAAAAGCCAATACAGCCGACATCGCCAGCTACCTGGGGCAGGTTTTGGCATAGTCAATGGTGGCTTGGATATCGTTAAGCAGCTCGGTGGCTTTGGTTTGGACCTTGTACTGACGGCCCACCTGAATATCCTCAGAAGTGTAGCCAGTTTCAAAGCCAGGAGCCTGACGATGATAGAGGGCGGGAGCTAGCGCCACATAGCCTTCACGGGCAATCCGCTGAGTCACGTCACGGATGTGGCCATTCACCCCAAAGATTTCCTGTAGCACGATGACTGCGTGATGGGTGCCTTCGCCATCCGGCATGGCTACGTATACGGGCAAACTGATGTCATCGGCGCTGACCTGAATCGTTTGAGTTGAGATCGACAGAGTGCTCATGGGGTCGATTAAAAGACATCGCCCTACTTTGGCATTTGGGGCATTTACAAAAGCGGGGCTAACTGTGAATTTTTGTATCCTATGCCAGTGAAATTAAAATTGTCACATCTCAAAACCCGGTTTCACGAGTAACCTCGATGTAATGTTGGGTAGCCTGGTTGTGGTTTGAGCTATTGCTAGGTCACCAAACCACAGTCAACTCTCTCGTTAGCAGGCAACCAATCGCGAGCCATGGTGCAATTTCATATTCAAACCGATAGCGAAATTCCGGCGTCTACCCAGCTTTATGATCAGATTTGGTTTGCGATCGCATCCCGCCAATATCCGCCGGGATACCGTCTACCTAGTACGCGCCAGCTGGCCATGCAGACGGGATTGCACCGTAATACCATCAGCAAAGTATACCGCCAGCTAGAAGAGGCCGGTGTTGTTGAAGCCCAGCCTGGTTCCGGTATCTATGTGCGCACCCAGGGCAGTGTAGAAATCGATAAGCCCCGGTCGCCCCTGCTCGCTCAATTTCCCAAGGCGCAAGAGCTTGTAGAAAGCAGCCTAGATGAGCTGCTGCGCCAGGGCTGTTCTTTACATCAGGCCCGTGAGCTGTTTCTGGGTGAAATCGACTGGCGCTTACGCTGCAGCGCTCGCGTCTTGGTGACCACACCTCGCCAGGACATTGGCGCAGGTGAACTCATGGTGCGTGAGCTAGAGCAGGCCCTGCGGATTCCGGTCCAGCTGGTACCCCTAGAAGAACTTGAAGACGTGCTTTCCCAGACTCGTTCAGGAACGGTGGTCACCAGTCGGTATTTTATCAACGAAGCCGAAGCCATTGCCGCGCCTAAATCTGTTCGCGTTATCCCCATCGACATCTACGACTACGCAGAAGAACTGGGCCACCTCAAGGATCTGCCTAAAGATACCTGTCTGGGTCTGGTCAGCCTTAGTTCCGGTATTCTTCGCGCGGCTGAGGTCCTATCCTACAGCCTGCGCGGTGACGAGATTTTGGTGATGACAGCTCAAACAGAAGACGATCAAAAGCTCTCTGCTGTTGTGCGCAGTGCTCAAACCATCGCAGCGTTAGATAAAGCTAGCTTCCCAGCTATTAAAGAAGCGCTGCAGGCAGCAAGAGAAGACATTATTCGTCCCCCCAAAGTATTCTGCTGTGAGAACTACATCGGAGAAAAGTCCATTGAGGTTCTCAAGCGAGAGTTAGGATTAGACTAGAGCTATCTTAGCCTAGTCCTGGGGAGGGTTTCCAGGTATAGCTAACATTCTCTAAAGAGTTTTTTAGCTGCAGCTGTTCTTTGAGCAAAGGTACCTGTGTCATCTTTGGTCTGTTGTTCAGAAATAATGCTTGAATTTTTTGAGCCTGACGACTAAACAGCACATTTTCAGCCTGCGTTAGCTGTTGCTCGATAAGGTCTACGATTGTTTGAATAGCAAAGATCACCATCTCCCAGTCCACCTTTGTCAGGGGAAATACCTGTAAGCAAATGGGTAATAATTTTCTCTCAACGACGGCTGTACTATCTTCTAAAACCGATAGCCAAATATAGGCTTGAAACATGCTGAGATCGCGCAGACTAGAGCGCTGTACAGGAGCTGACTGAATCCGTCCCTGACAGCTAATGTGGGTGGGATAGGTGCGTAGGGCTTTTTGATAGGTCAACGTCGAGATAGCGTTGACCTTTGGCATCATCTTTTTGACCAACGCCAGTAGCTCAGGGCGCTGACCAGTGGAAGCTAGAACCGAACATATTTTCTGCCATGGCATACATATCAGCTCGTCTAGCAGCTGCAGATAGGTCGTTAGCCAGATGGTTTCATCCAGGTTCAAATGACTGAGAATATGCTGCCGGGTGAAGTGTATGTGTGTAGTCATAAATCCAATCAGATGTCGATTGGTGACTGAGGAAAAATAGACGGCTTTTAGCTCGTTCAGCATGGGGCTCATCGTGAGCAATAAGCTCTCAAACTCTGGGATGACCAGAGCGGCTGCCTGTAGTCGTCCTACTTCAGAGTCGATGGTGTGTAAGTGCTCTAAGATGGGCGAAAAAATAAAAGACCGCTCGTAGCAAGTAATGAGCGTTTCGTATAGCTGGTAAACTTTGGGGGTGAGATTTTTAAGCTCCCAGCTGTTGATAGCAGTCCCCATTTCGATAAACAGGTCTTTGGTCTCTGCGCTAGCAGATGCACAGTCTGAGGCTAGATGACGCTTTATTTTGTGAGCAGTGGCCTGACGAGCTGGGATTGCGATCGCATTTTGCAAACGTTGTTCCACATGATGTCTAACAGAGTTAGAGATTTCTCCAAAATTCGGCAGATAGCGCGCCACCCATATCTCAAGTAGTTCGTCTGAGTGATTCATAATTGGTGTCAGTTCCCGCAGACCAAGCTTGTTTAACTCGTGTAGCTACTGACGGACGGGCTAGCTGCGCGTCAGGGTAGCTGTTGTCCTCGGAAGCCATTAGGAGTATGAACTGTCTTCACTAGCCTGACAGTAAATATCTTCTATCGAGCAGCTATAGCCATAAACTAAAGCACTACGCTACAACAACGTTTGCCTCATAAATTATGACAAGCAAAATGTTGCAGCGTAGATTTAATTTATCTAATTTTAGAGCCTAACTAGAGATTACATCCGCAGCTGCTGTTCTATCTGACGTAACTTAATTCGCGCTAAACCAAGATTGGCTTTCTCGCGGTCCATTACCAAGTAAAAGAAAACACCTTCTGTCGTTTCACAAATACGGATCAGGTGATATTGATCCTTAAGTGTAATCAGAATATCTTCAATCGGCGATGTAATCTGTAGACCATCTCGCGCTCTGTTTTTAGCTTTAATCACTTCAGAATTTAAAGCGATCGCCTGTTCCAGCTTTGACACAGGCATGACACTGTCGTTGACACTGGCCTGCCCCAGAGAAAATCCTGTGCTCCAGTCTCCAATCGCGGCACCGATAGTACCATCAACAGATAGAGCGCTCCGAATAGAATCCTTAATATTGTCCATCTACGATTAAATAACCTCAGTTAAAATTATTTACGCGACATAACATCAGCGTATTGTGATCGACATCAGAACGTAGAAACAAGCTATTTGCTTACACTGATGTCTAGAGTCTGTCTAGAGTTGAGCTTTATAAACAGAGGCGCCTGTGTGTCATTGCTTACCGAGAAGAGACATTGCATCGCTCTTTATGCGGTTAAACAGGTAACATTTTCGCCTCATTACCTTGTCTAACTCAAGTCTGTCCATATAGATCTACAACAACAATAGCCAGAACACTATCTTGTCTGCAGCTTTATATATAGACAAAATACAATGATTTGTATATGAACCGAACTGATTCATATGCTTGTATAACGCCATATACCTCTCAAATACGGTTTATATGACCAGAAAGTTAAGAATCTTTGAATAAGATCCGTTTTGCTATATCTGACGTGTTGAACAACAAATATTCAGCGGGCTGCGGCAAGGTTTACGATCAGTCCAATGTGACGAGACTAACTAATCTGTTAATTTGATATCAGCCCAACCCGTATACAATCAGAAATACCCAAAGCGTGCTGTGCGACAACGTTTTAGAGATAAATCGTATCTAAGAGAAGATTTCCTTAGTTACTTCAACTAAGGAAATCTTAATTTTTCTCCACATCGCTTATACGGTTAAATAGGTGCTCGCCATGCGTGATTCAATGTTTGTCCATAGGCTAGGCGAGACGCGGACGGCAACTTGTTTGCATCGAATCATTAACTCACAGATGTAAAAATAATCTGCTAGCGCTTGGGCATCGGCTGAAGGCAGCTGCCAATCGGCAGGCGAAATTCCCAAAGTAGTAAACCAGAGTTTAAGAATCCTGGTTTGAAACATCTGTTTTTGATACTCAGATGTTCCCTTAGTAGGAATAGCTGATCTAAGCTTTTGCAGCATTTTGAGCAGCTCCAGACAGTTAACAGAGGCTAGGATGTTAAGCTGCGCAAATCGCTTTGTAAGGGTGATACCCCGCGTAATAGCACGGGCGATGTCTAGATCCAACTCACAGGCTCGGGTAAGTTCCGAGTTAAGCGTACGAGCAAGGTTGACATCGATCGTATGAGCCTGTTTAGGCTCTAATGCGAGTGCCAGAGCCCGAGCACGGTCAAGGGCGTGGGTACGGGCTAAATCTTGGTCTAGCTCACGGTTGAGAGCTAAGGCCAGATAAATAGCGGCTACCCGCTTAGCAGCTGGATTAAAGCAGTCTGTAGAGCCTGCAGTCACTGTTGTTGTCCACTGTAGCAACTGCTGTAGTTTAATAGAGGTCATGCACTGATTTGCCCTATGTTCAAGGGCTCGCAAGAAATCATTAGCTCCTCGCTTTCCAGACAATAGCCCTGGTGCTAAAAGCAGTACCTGTCGCCAGCGTCTATCTGTTGCATAAGTAGAGATTACCTTATCCCAATGATTGTTGTCTGCTAAGCACTGAGCGGTTAAATATTCTTGGAGGGTTAAATGAGAAAACGAGTAGGCGTCCTCAGCTCTTTCTACTAATATGCCTTGCTGAACTTCGATCGCCTGTAAAACAGCCTCTCCATCTAGAGTTTTAGGTACATTTAAATTACTGGCTAAGAACTCTTAGATTTGCACTGTGAGTGCTCGTCGAGAGAAAAAAAGCTGATCGGACTCAAATCCAGCGTAGGCAATTTCTGATAGCAGGCTTTCCTCCAGTTCAATGCTCAGACCTTCGTAAATTTCATCGCGCTCAATCCGTTTTTCTGCAGCCCATTCTTCTAGAAGAATACGTAATGCGCGTTGGTATAAGTTACTGCGATTGGTAGGAAACCGCTGAGAGCGATCATAAACCAGACATAAAAAGGTTAACAGCAGGGGGGTATGGGCCAGTTCTTTAGCTGCTTTGTTTTTACTGTCTTGTAAGATTTTCCAGCATTTTTTGCTGGTGGCGCATTGTGCATCTTGTTCACTGCTAAACCAGTTAATGATAAATTGCTCAATCTGTTCGTCATCAAAGTCGGCCATACCCACATCACTAAAGCGAGTAAATCCTCCACGATAGGCAGCCGTTCGACAGGAAGCGACAAAACGGTTTTGATCGTAGCGGTCGACAAAATCTTGAATGGCTATAATGACGTTGTCCAAGTTTGGTGTGGGAACTTCGTCTAGCCCATCTAATACGATCAGCAATTTTCCCTGTTTGAGCGCCTGCTGAACAAAATCCATAGGTGCTGGAAATCCGCAGTTTTCGAATTCTTGAGCAATCAGTGCTTGAATGTCGATTGTGTCTGACTCAAATCGTTTAAGTTCGAGCAATACGGGAATATGGCGATGTTGATACGCAGTGTATTCATAGTGAAATGTCCGTAGTGCCTCTAAACCAAGCTTTCGTAAGAATGTTGATTTTCCAGAACCCGGTCCCCCAAGAACCATCAGATATTGCTTTTTGTTAGCAACATCAATACCAGATTGCTTGTTACTTTTGTTGCGACGACCTCTACGGCCACGAAATCGTGTTTGACGGTATTGTTCCTCCAAGGCTTGAGGTGATTCAAAGCCAAGAATTTCGTTTTCATCAAGAAACTTAATCCCTGTATAGATTTGGGTCAGGTCTATAGGCTCTCGCATTCCCAGTACTTTAAGCTGGCAATGTCGTTTCCTATAGGTGTCCACATATTGTCTAGACGCGTTAAAAAATAGATTCTGTATCTCAGAAATTGCCTTTGTACCAGCCTTTGGTAAGAGATCGAATGCGAAGCTGGCAATGCCCTCAGCGACTGGTTCGGCCAGCAGTTCTAAACCGGTCATATTCGTTGTATGTTACGCCAAGACCATTGTGCCAAGGGTTCTGACAATATGGGAGAGGGGAGAGTGACCTGGTGTCGTAGAAGCCGAGGGCTGAGAGACTAGGTGTTTAGACGACTGCGGATTCCTCGTAGACGGTACTGGGTACGATTTAGCACTAGCTAAAACAGGTATGTGAAGCGACATTAGAGAGATTTTTTATCGATAATTTTGCAGAACAGACGGAGCTGTAACCGCTGCAGTTCAAAGCTAAGGGACTTTCAAAGAGCAAGGATGCAGCTTGCTTTATTTCTGCATTAAAATCACACTGTCGTTGCTTCTTTAGAGTATAAAACGGTCTGTCAAACTTGCTAAGAGTCTGGCTGTGACAAATAAAATCGTCTCGGGGATCAGCAAGGTCATCCCATTAACTGCTTTCAGCCCCGTCCGAAGAACCTTCAAACAGTCCCAACAATGGCCCTAGGACTGCCCCAAATACAAATCCGCCAGCGTGAGCCCAGTAAGCAATACCACCATCTGCCATACCAACATTGGCAGGGGCGTTGAGACTTGCCACGCCGTAGGCAGCCTGCTGTAAAAACCAAATACCTAAATAGAATATGGCTGGAATCCTAATGGGCAAAAATAGAAATCCCAGCGGCATAATGGTTAGGATACGGACACTGGGAAATTTGAATATGTAGGCTCCCATTACACCTGCGATCGCACCGCTGGCTCCCAGAGACGGAACTTCAGAAAACATACCAAAGTACCACTGCGACAGCGCAGCCAGGGCACCACAGGCCAGATACAATAAGAGAAATCGCGCCCGCCCCAGCTGTTCTTCGACATTATTGCCAAAAATCCACAGGTACAGCATGTTACCGGCTAAATGGAGAAAGCCCGCATGAATAAACTGGCTAGTAAACAGGGTGGACCATTCATAGAGGTCAAACGGAATCGACTGACCGCCCCAAAAACTTTCTGTTAGCTGCTCCGGCACTACCGCCCACGTCCGAAAGAACGCCGTCAGCTCCATTGGCGACGGCAGCGAAAGCTCATAGAAAAAGACTAAAATGTTGAGAAAGATTAGCCCATATGTGACATAGGGCGTAATCTGAACTGGGTTTTCGTCACGAATAGGAACCACGCTGCACCAGAGGATACGTTCGTTTACAAAATATTAGCAGGTGCGCGTAGTAGGGGCATTGCATGGAACGCCCCTACTGAGTCCTATGCCAAATTGCGAGGTGGCACCGGATCGCCTTGATAAAATTTCTGCTCCAAGCTGCCTAACCACAGCCACAGAGCTACACACACCAAAGGAATCCCTCCCAAAAGAGAGCCCGTTAGCGGAGTGATTGAGCCAGAAATTGCGATGACGAGTGGCAAAACAGACCAGATTACCGCACTAGCAATGATGGCTCCTTTACGAATGGTTTTAATCCGTTGGAGGGCCGGACCGCAGCTACCACAGTGCTTTGTATGAGAATGATACCGATCCATCAGCGCATCGGTAGACAGCTGGGGTGGGAGTGTCTCTCCGCTAAATGGATCGGCGTCAAAATCACTAATCCACTTACGAAACGCAACAACATATCGATCGGCCTGGGTCGGCAAATAACAGCTTTGCGCATAGGGACGGTGATTCGCCTTTTCTAGTAGCCGCTCTTGGATATGCAAAAAGATCTGATCGTCTTCTAACACCCGATTGTTGCTCACATGGCTGTACCAGCGGGGTGTCAGCTTGATAAAAAGACCTGGCAACTTGGATGAGAACTTAAATGGGAAGCGAGCAAACAGACGACATTCTCCTTTGCGCATAGGTGTCGCATAGACCACCGTTAGCGTCCTGCCAAACTGTTTTGATGTTAAATCGTGATACATCAAACCGGGCGCGACAAACGTTGTATGCTGCGTTCCCAATTTGCCCCTGCGCGGACCTTCTGGCCAAATACCCTGAAACCCTTGCTTGCCTAATGCCACCACATCCATTTGCATCGGCGCTGCGTTCTCTCGCTTGCCCACCGTCTTATGATGCGTGTAGGGAATATGGCTGGCATCCAGCACATTCTCTAAGAGCGTGAGCGCGTCGTAGGGCAAATCACGAAACGTATTGAGCATGACCCAGCCGTCGGGTTCCGCTTCAACGGGCTCAATAATAGGTACGTCCACCCGCGCGGCGTTTTCTGGCTTGCCTGGATATACAAACAGCAGTCCCTGCCGAACCTCGGTGGGCATAGATGGTACACAGGCACGGTCCGATACGTGAGCCTCGCCCCCTGACGCTTGCTGGGGAATATGTTCGCAGGTACCTATACCCGAAAACGCCCAGCCATGATATGGACATTCCAGCTGCCCAGTTTCATTGATGCGTCCTTCTGAGAGCGGAGCGAGTCGGTGCGGGCACTGATCGGCTAAAACTCGCCAGATTTGCGTCTGGGGCTCCCACCAGATCACAACATCCTGACCTAGCAGGGTGAACCGTGTCGGTGTTGCTTTATCTAAATCTTGCACGTAGTGAACGGGATACCAGGCTTCAAACCAGTCAAACCGCTGTGGGTCTGGACCACCTGCCGCTAATGGGGCAGAACTTTCGGGCAAACGTTCGGTGTAGGTGGTGGTCATGGGATCGGCTACGCATCACGGGTCATCCCCTATTGTGTTACAAATTCTAAAGAATTGCAGCAGAGACCCGCATTATCACCCGGATGACTTTACGCGATAGCCGTTTAAATCGAAAAACCCAATAGACGCTTGAGGCGGTTGCATAGCAAGCGTCAGAATCACTATGCCAAGCAACGAGTCTAGAACTACTTCAATACCGTATCTAGAATCTCTCTTGCAGGCTGGGCTTTTTCAAGGGCTGTTTGATAGTCGCTATAGATACGCACTAGCTTAGATAGACCGCTAACGCCTGTTTTGAGCGTTTCGAGTTCTTCTCCAGACAACAGTTCTCCATCTAACATACGAACAATTAAAGGTTTAATATCCCCCACATCCTGACGGGACTTTTGCAACTTATCTACCGTTGTCATTAGTGTTTTGAGCGCACTAAAAACGGTATCTAGGTTTTCAGTATCGACCGGCGTTTCAGCCACAGCTGGAGCCGGTTCTGTTGCGGCTGGAGGAGGAGTATCTGGAGTCTCAGACTTAGCTTTGGATTTAGTCTTATCGGTTGGAGCCATTGGTCTTTCGATAAAGAACAGCCCTTAGTTTAGGAGCTTTCTGCAAATCTGGGTATGTATGCAACTCGGTACGTCAAAACCCATGCACTTAGACTTCTGCTGGAGTCGCATAGTCACAAATAAGTTCTAGAGATCGTTCTAGAGCAATTACCCGTTCGGGCACCTGATGAGCCGGAGGCAGTTTTTGTAAGATTTCCGAGCGCTTTAGTCGCTGGGCAACCTGCCCCTTGGCCCCCACAAGAAACACATCTCGACGTTTAGCCAGGGCATCTTTAATCATCGTTTCGATGGCTATGAGCGCAGTAATGCCTATCTTAGGAACAGCCGTTAGATCCAAAATCAGAACTTCGTAGTTCTCAACAATAGCCATGCGTCGAGAGATAGATTTCGCCGCACCAAAACTCATAGGACCGCTCAGGTGGAACATGAGAACACGCCCCTTAGCCGCCTCCAGCAGAGATCGCTCTTTAGGGGTGAGCCAGTTTACATTATCTCCACGGGTGATAGCCCGCATATCTTTGACCTGAATATCGGTAATTGACTGAATCGTCAGTAGGTTAGCCAAAAATACACCTACAGCCACAGCCGTAATCAAATCCACAAATACAGTTAACCCCATCACCAGATACATCAGTCCGGCCCCTCGCATAGAGAGGTGATGGGCTCGCTTCAAAAAGCCCCAGTCAATGATATCGATACCAACTTTGATCAAAATTCCGGCCAGTACCGCATGGGGAATAGGTTCTGTAAGACCGCCAGCCCCTAGGACAATCACGGCCAGGGTAATCGCATGAATCATCCCGGACAGATTGGTTTTCCCACCGGAGCGCACATTAATAACGGTGCGCATAGTGGCTCCGGCCCCAGGTAGTCCGCCAAACAGACCAGCTAGACAGTTACCCAAGCCCTGACCAATTAGCTCACGATCAGAATCATGCTGAGTCCGCGTGATACTGTCTGCAACCAGTGATGTTAGCAATGAGTCGAGCGCCCCTAGTACCGCCAGCATCAGACTGTATCCCAGCATGTCCTTTAGATGAACCCAAGTAAACTGAGGCAGCTGCAGACTGGGTAGACCTGAGGGAATATCTCCGATACGGGGAATGTCGCTATTGGGAAACAACTGCACCGAGATTAAAGTGCAGATCACCAGAGCCATTAAGGGGGCTGGAAATATGCGGTTAAGTTTAGGCGGGGCCGCAAAGACAATTAGCAGAGTCAGCAGACCCAACCCCACAGCCACGGGATCAATATTGCTGATAGCGGCTGGATACTGACGGACCGCGTCTAGGACTCCCCCAGTCGTCTCGTGCCCGAGCAGGGGACCCAGCTCTAACAAGATAATAATGACTCCGATCCCTGACATAAAACCAGAGATAACGGGATAAGGCATCAGAGTAATATACTTACCCAGACGCAACACCCCCATGAGGATCTGAAACAGGCCCCCCAGCATAACAACGGTAAAGGCCATAGCCAGACCGGTTTCTGGATCTTTGGCCAGCAGTGCTGCCACTGTAGAGGCCATAACAACCGTCATCGGACCTGTTGGGCCTGATACTTGAGATGGCGTACCGCCAAATAAAGCGGCAAAAAAGCCAACAAACATAGCGCCGTAAAGACCGGCAATCGGGCCAACTCCAGAGGCGACACCAAAAGCTAGCGCCAGAGGCAAGGCAACAACGGCTGCTGTGATCCCGCCAAAGAAGTCTCCCCGTAAATTATTGAATTTGATATCCGGCATTAGGCTAGATGGAGAGATGGTCATGAGCGATATCTAACCCCAAACATATTGAGTTAACTGTAGGCAAATAAAAACAAATGATTGCCGTTTTGCGGGAAGATTTAATTTGAAGAATTCTGAAAACATAGAATTCTGCTAAATTAGCTATTCCCAACGCTGACGGCGAGGATACTCAACAGTCAGATAAAACCTATGCCGGAGATACAGTGCCAAGACTCCTACTCGCAACAAGGTACCGAAGATTGATGACGGTCGATAGCTAGTAAAGTATGCTCGACCCATAGATTTGTTACTGGCCGCTTACTGTAGCGCCTTTTAATTTAGCGCTGCTAGCCTCAACATGTAACGGAGCTAACCACTGACTAGCCGTTACAAATGTTACGACAGGAAGCGAGCTGTCGTAGATAGCTTTGACTGAAGACTCTGATAGCAGTGCTTGTAGAAAAGTGTGAAAAAAGAATAACAGTCGTCGCAACAACGATGGCTATGCCCAAAGGAACTATAGATAAGGCTGCTCTGTTAGTGCTGAGCCTTAAAGAAGACTCAATACCCCGCTGTAAAGACGAGTTTAATGTGAACTCTAGTGAAACAACATCTCACAAATACTGAACAAGCATCACTCTTTGTCTTGTTACGAAACATAAGACAAATAAAGTTAAGATACAGCAAACTGATGAAGCATTTATCGGTCCACACCGCCCAAAGCTACTGCTGTCAAGCTCCCCTGCGATCGCTCAAACTAACAGCGCATACCGAGCCACACATCCGGATCGGAGCTGCTGCCTCAATCGTTTGACGAATTATTCTGTCTGTCCATTCCAGAGAATGGTCGTTTGTCTGAGACTAGTAAACTCTCCGTTGCCAAGAATAAGATGATCGAGTAAAGGAATTCCTAAAATGTTGGCAGCCTGTAACAGCTGTCGTGTCAGCTCAAGATCGGTCTCACTCGGGTCCACACTGCCTGAAGGGTGATCAAGTCTGAACTAGCAAGCGGGATCAAGTCTGAACTAGCAAGCGGGATCAAGTCTGAACTAGCAAGCGGGATCAATCTATGAAGGTGAATAAGCCAATCTCAATACGGCTGCATGGGAATACTAAAGCCACTTCTATTCAGACGAGTGAGTGGCTGGGTGGGCTGTGTATTTGATTCACTGCTAGCTCTGCTAGTCTTATCTAGACAGGACGTTACTGATGACCAAACAGCGACCATACAAACGCCCGCGCAAGTGGTGGGAATGGATAATGCCCGTTATTACCGTGATCACCTGGCCGTTGACAGTTACCGAACGACTGAGGCGAAATATGTATAGCCGAAAATATAGGCGGTAATTTGGCGCATTTTGCTGCACTGTTGAAGCCACTGAAGGTCCTTGCTGTGTCAGTATTCTGGTGCCAAAACAGCAAATCACCGCATTAGAATTTCCCTATTGATTTCGGAAAAAACTGAGCTACTGAACTATGGGCGGTATCGGAAGCGATCGGAAGCCTCAGAAAGCTACTACAGGGCAATACGAATCCTTTCATGTCAAAAGCATCAGATATCATTTAGCGCCTGCCGATCGCTCATACAAGAACATCTCCCTAAGCTGGACATCCTGCAACTATGGCGGTCAGCGACCCTGGTTTCTATGCCCAGCATGCAAAAGGCGCTCCGGTGTTCTATATCGGCCTGTAAGACAGGCGCAGTGGCGCTGCAGAAAGTGCGCTGACTTGGTGTACCAGAGGGCAGCGGGATAATTATTCACAGCGATTCTGGGCGATCTGTAATCAGTACCACGTCAGGTATCAGATGCCTTTTGATTGGCATCCAGACGGCAGCAGCGGATATGCAGAACCTAGCAGGCCCATAGATGCATCATAAAACGTTTGCCCGTAAGCAAGGCGATTTTGAGCAGGAATGGAAGGAATTCTTGAAATGCTGGATATCAGACGCAGAAAAGCTACTGAGCCATCTAAATAGGCCTACCAACCCTAAGCACTTCGAGTAAGAGCGCGCCGTCTTGTAATTCTTGTAAAGCCGCTTCCCCCAGCGGCAGACTCGTTAGTTCCTATTAGAGCCACCTAATCTAATTGAAGCGGTCATCCGCGCTCTAAAGCACTACAGCTTTGAGCTCGCTCACGCTGACTCACGCGGGCATAGCCTGCAATGCGTTTGCTCATATGTTTGGAAACGGTTGGGTGCGCCATCACCCCAGTTAGGCATTCAAGGGTTAATTGTGCCAGAAGATAATGATCAAGAAGCTGCCGTGGGAGCAGACCTTGATGTCTATGGCTTTAAGACAATTACCGATGTGGTGGAGTTTTTGAATAATCCGTGCGATCGCAAACCCTTTAGCATTGACGGTCATGACGCCCTGGCTCAGGCTAACCTCATGCGGTGAACCTGCGGGATCAAAAGCCAAGCTCAGGCACGACGGCCTTAGAAATTGCCGTCGCAGGTGCCCCCCATAATCAACAGTTATCTTGAGCTGAGCAACCACAACCCTTATCTGCCAGTATGTTTACTTCGTAGAAAAGTAAATAAAGCAAGTTTGAATGAAGCTACAGCTATGGCCTCGCTTCATCAAAGTTGCTAGGTTATGTTGTATGTATTAAGTCTATGGATAAAAATTTGAGCCTTTGCTAGCTTCTGGCTTTTCAGCCTTAACTATGACTCCCTTCATTTTTATATCATTACCCTTTGTCCTCTTTTTCCTTTTGTCTCAAGGCGTAGGTGCTCGTGCGGAAAAGAACCGAAGAAAAAGAGATGACCAAATTTCTATAGTTTTGGATAAAGCAGGTGAACGGCTTGCTTTAAGCGACATAGAAACTAGAAGACTGCAGGATCAGATAATTGTTCTGAGGAAGAGTAGTCAAAAGGAACTTGATGGCCTAAAAGACGTAGTTGACGACCTATGAGTTGGCTTCAAGACTTAGGTAAATTCACCAAGCAGGTAATCACGCTCGAGATTCGGGTGAATAGCAATGCCAAAGAAATTCAGCTTTTGAGGCAAGATCTAAAAGACTTAACGCAATTTACCCAGAAGGTTGCTTTTGCGGTTAAACGCTATAGAGCAGACATGGATCACGCTCAGGAAAGGCTAGATGATAAGCACAGTCTTTTAGTTAAAACCCTGGAGAATGAGCTGCACAGGTTTGCGGCAAGTAATAATTCCACAGCTATAGCGACTGAACTTAACGACAGACAGAAGCGCCTGCCTGAGGACAATGCGGGACAGCAAAGTTAATTTTCCGCCGATACTTTCGACTATATAGATTCCGCCTTAACCGCTCAGTAACCGTCCAAGGCCAGGTAATCACAGCGATAAAGTCTGCCACAATCGACGGATTTCCTAACATCGTGTGTTTGATACGATGGCAGCCCGAGGCAAAACGTCAGTAGGTTGGTTCTATGGCTTGAAGCTGCATCTAGTGGTCAGTGAATATGGTGACTTGCTCAACTTTACGCTGACACCTGGCAATACCGATGACCGTAAACCGGTGCCTGACCTCCTTGAAGGGCTCTTTGGCAAAGTGTTTGCCGACTGAGGCTATGTAGCCAAAAAGCTGGCTCTGAAACTCCTAAACGAGTGAGGCATTGAGTTTTTTGCTAAGCCCCGGCGAAACATGGAAAATCCAGCTAATGAAGTTGACTGATAAGCTCTTAGCCCGAAAACGGTCGATTGTTGAGACCATTATCGATCAGTTGAAGAACATTTCTCAGATCGAACATTCCAGGCATCGCAGCCCGGTCAACTTCATGGTGAATCTCGTGTGTGGGTTGATTGCTTACTGCCATCAGCCTAAGAAGCCTGCACTCAATCTGGAGTGGGCGTTGTCGCCTGCAGCTTAACCCGTAGTGACGTTAACTTAGCTCGCCGCCTACGTATTGCAAGAATTATTTAGGTTTTAATTTTTACAGACAATCTATATTGAAATTTTTAACAAAAATATTCAACGAACTTTAGTCCATCTCAGAGTAAGTGTTTTATGGTTTTTCTGATAAAAATATACCCTGAGTAGCTTAAGTGTATTTACGGTATTTTTGAGTTCTTTCTAAGGGTTTAGACACAAGGGGTTTACCACTTCGCAAGGGCTTCAAGTACACTATCTGTGTCAGTGAGATATCAATTTTGGTTGAGCTATTCTTTAGAGTTCAACCAACCTAAATTCAAAAGGCCACCTCTTGCACAGGTGGCCTCAGTTCGTGCATTCAATGGATGGTAACCATGAAACACTCAATCAACATCATAATCCCCACCATCGTTTTAGGGGTAACTCTGCTTGGGCTTGCTGTGCTTTGGCAGGGTGGTCTAGTCGATATTCAGCTAAGTCCGGATACGACTATCAAGGTCATTGGTCCTGAGAAGGGGGTGACGCAATAGTTGTGTGTAGTCCTGGCTGCCCCACAGTAACCAGGACTTGGTTTTATATATCTTGTGGTTAGTTGTAGGGTAACGACTAAGGCAACAAGCTAAGGGCTTTACTTGAATTGCAATGAACTTCAAGCTGAAAGCTTTGAGGAGCAATTTGAACACAAAAGGAGCTATCACGCAGCAAAGCTACAAGACTGAGCGTTGCGATGCTCACGATGACCGAGAAAAGAAGAATACGCATGACAGACCTCATCTTGATTAATTGCGTAGAGAGTTAAGATGAGGCGCGTTCCTTCGGACCGATAGACTAGCTATCTTGCCTACTTCTGTTCCCGTCAGGACCGTGGGTAACTGATAAATGCAGTCAACTCAAAATAGGAATGAGCTTTTTTCTATATTGAAATATACAGAAACTGAAACGTTTAAAAGACAAACTACCTTCCTAGAATTGGACCCCGCAGTCGAGAGGTAGGAATCCAGACTGGTAATCCATATGCGGCCTATGCAATTGAAGCGCAGATATGGCATCTGCGCTTTGTGTTTTCTCGAAACTAGGCACTTAGGATATTTTTGGAAAAGTCAGCAACTTTTTGGGCTACGAACAAGCATTCAGATGCGCATTCATCATTTCCATCAGCGTCAACTTTGTTGATGCGCTTGCCGCTCAGATCCTCAGTAAAAGCGGTTTGATTTAATTCAGCAATTGATAAGTTGTCACGCAAGCTATCTTTTTCCCTAAGCCCTTTATTTGCTTTAAGTTGCTTAGCTGTTCCACCAAAAAGACCCAGGTATGTCCTGTTAGTGCAAATTGCGTAACCGCGTCCTCGGACGTTACGGGCTTTCAATGCACCCGTAAAGTGCTTGCGTGTGAGCTTACTTCTGATTCTCGCTTCAAGCCACTCTAAATGTTCTTGGTTGTCGTTCCTATCTGCAATTTCAGCAGCTAGCTTAACGTCTCCATCTAAATACCGAAGCACCAAATTAGCAGCGCCTTCACGGTACTTTTTACCCATCACACCAGGCAATAATCCCAGAATGTAGGCCCATCCTTCCTTGTTGGTGACGGGTGTTGCTCGTTGGCCACGACCGGGAAATTTGAAGTTCTGACAAAATGTCAGAACTTCAGAATACTCTTTGCGGAGGCGTTTCCAGACGTTGTATGGATCTTTTTGACCTCCGACTACAGCAATCAAGTCATAGACACTGCATCCACCATCAGCAGTTCTGCGAATTTCAAAATTATCTAATTCAGGAATGACCGTACTAAGTTTTTTCATTTATATGCCCTCCAGGGCTTGACTACAAAGTGTCACAAACGTGACTTAAAACAATCAAAACGGGATTACCATGGAGGTTAAAGGGAATACCTGTATGCCCTCCATATAGCGTGTCAGTGGCGTAACTTGAACCCGCAAGTTGAGGAGCTACAACTCCATAAACCACCCGACTCTTACTCGGGTGCGCGTTCGATTTCGCCATACTGACTGGTTTATATAAACTCCTACAGCGGTTTGGCGGTGGCCTAGCCGCTGTTTTAGATTTAAGAAGGCTACTTGATTTCATGGTATTTAGTCCCTAAGATGCGTTCTTCATAAGCTTGAGGATTGAACTTATAGACGCCTTTCCTGACCTTACTTATCTCTGGAGAGCCATTTTTCGTCATTCTATAAAGCGTCGCTGTAAGGCTTGCGCGGCACGCTTTGACTGTAGCTACGTCGGTCAAAACCACTGCATATATTTTTTCTGTCAACTCTTCAATATTGAGAGGGAGTCTTTGATCCTCTTGCTCCCAAAAAACCTTGGATATCGCCTCGGATAAGCTCATGTCTCTGTATCGAGGTCGCCTCAAGTCATCTGGCCCAAAAACACCAGATGAGGCAGATAACATAGCATCAATTTCTTGAGCCTCATCAGAGTCGAAGTACTGAATAACATCGGAGATGCTATCAATAGCTACATCTGCCTTTTTCAAGGCAGCATGAAGCTGCTCACGTCTTTTGCGTAATGCCTCTAAATGCAACTCTAAATAATCAGCAACTTCTTCCTTAGTTTTCACGCTTGTTATTTTGATATTTAGCGATAGCTAGGCAAATGATAGCAAACCTGAAGAATAATAAAATAGTCTATTCCTGTGGATAAGTGAGCTATTCCTGTGGAAAAACTGTGGATGAAATCTCCATTTTTGTGGATAAGTGAGCACTGTATTTGAACTAATTATCTAAGTAGCAAGAAATAAAAAGCACAGCTCCGTTGCCTAGTGGGCATTTGCGCTTTTGTCCTGAGATGGCAGCCTTTAAAGACTTACTTTTTGATAAGGACCTATCTACATGTAAAAAGAACAAGTATTTAAATTCTATTGACTCCATTGATTTAAGTTAATGTGTTTTGTAATAGCGATTACCTATTCAGATTTAAGGTCACAATCCCTTTGACAATTAAGGTTGAATACAACTCTCTTCCAAGAAACACACGACTAACTTTGGTTACTCAAATAGCTCGTGCCGATGGTCAAGGATACGTATCTGATCAAAAGCGCCTACTAAAGCCCTGACACATGCTGAAACGCTAGGAAGTGAGCCGCTTAGAATTGCGGTGATACCATATGCGTTTTTCACTTCTTTTTATTGGAATCGTCGTGCAAAAATGCAGCTTCGAACCTTCAGAAAGCAAACAAGTCAGCCGTAGAAATTAGCCGATTCCTGGAGCATAAGTCAGCAACGATGACTGCTCAGCATACCGACTAGTTCATCTGTATCTAAATGAGACTACAGCTTGTAGATTCAGCCTTAAAGCAAATAGGCAGGGATAAGATAGTTCGCTACAGTAGCGTGAGCAAGCGAGGGAAGCAGCGTGGCCACTGAAGAGCACCTAGAGATACTAAAGCAGGGAGTTGAGGTCTGGAATCGTTGGCGTAAGGAAAACCCTCGCATTATTCCTGACCTCCGGGATGTTTGCCTCCGAGGTGCCAATCTTTATTTGGCTGACTTCAGTGGTTCCCAGCTTCAAGGTGCTAATCTCAGCGGTGCTCAACTCAATAGTGCTTATCTCAGTGGTGCTCAACTTGATACGGTTAATCTTAGCGAGGCCAACCTTAGTAATGCTAGTCTCGAAGGTGCGACTCTCCGTGAGGCTATCCTTAGTGGTGTTAACCTCAGTAACGCCACTCTCAATAGTGCTACCCTCCGAGGTGCCCGTCTCGATAATGCGAATCTCCGTGGTGCTGATCTAGATGATGTGAACCTCCGTAGAGTCACCCTTCATGGCGCTGATCTCAGTGAGGTCATACTCGGATACACTGTTCTAGCCGATCTTGATCTAAGTAATGTCAAGGGGCTAGAAACATTCTTTCATTATGCTCCCAGCATTCTTGACCACCGTACACTAGCCAAGTCTGGCCAGCTGCCCCTATCCTTTCTACGTGGAGTCGGCTTGCCTGACACCTACATTGACTACATTCCCTCACTATTCAATCAACCGCTCCAGTTTTATTCCTGTTTCATCAGCTATTCCAGTAAGGATCAGGAATTTGCAGAGCGACTTTACGCCGATCTCCAAAACAAAGGGGTTCGCTGCTGGTATGCGCCAGAAGATCTCCCTATCGGTGCCAAAATTCGTGACGGTATTGATGAGGCCATTTGCCGCTATGACAAACTGTTACTCATTCTTTCAGAAAATTCAGTAAACAGCCAATGGGTTGAACAGGAAGTTGAAACAGCTTTAGAAAAGGAGCGAGAGCGCAATAATCAAATTGTTCTGTTTCCTGTTCGGCTGGATAACGCTGTCATGGATTCGGGTGATGGCTGGACACGATTGATCAAAAACACTCGCAATATTGGTGACTTCTGCCAGTGGAAGGACCATGATACCTATCAAAAAACCTTTGAGCGGTTGGTTAAGGCTCTGAAGGCGTCTTTGATAGTTAAGGATTAATGAAATCAGGGGCTGTAAGGACAGGTAGTAATCACTCTTCTTCAGTCATGTTGTTAGATTCAGGCTCTTTCGTATCGTAGGGTGGTAGCTTTAACTGCTTTTTGAGGGCATCCGGGATGTTTTTTGCCTTGGCGACTTCTTCGGATGAAGTCCATTGGGTTCGAAAATCATATGTTTCAGGAATCCATCTAATAGGTTCCACTGAGATTGGCTATCCCGAGATTGGCTCCGTAGAGATTGGCTCCGCTGAGGTTTCATTACTCACCGGCAGTGCTGGAACGTCCACTGCCGCTAACCGAGTCTTAGCCCCAACGAACTGGGATGCGGCTTTGGGTAGATTTGAGATCGCACTGCTATCTGTAAGAGATGCTCTGAATAGATTTCATCGAGGCTTTCTTATGGGTAAAAGCAATGCGATCACAGCCCCTACTCTCCAGAATCGCTGTATTTCCCTTCCAATATACGTTGCGCGTATCGTGCTTATTTTGCATTCTCCAGAAAACGGCAGGTCAAAAATGACTGCATTGCCTACTCTATATAAGGTCTGACGCTATTATTGATGTGACAGCTAGTTCATATGGCCTATGTCACCACCCAAAAAACTCAGCGAAGAGCAGATTCAGGAGCTTCGGCGTTGCTATATTGCAGGGCAATCCATGGCCAGCTTGGCAACTCACTATGGTGTGTCAGTTCCTACGGTGAGGCGATATTGCAAAGATGCTAAAGAGGACTTTGCGGAGTCATTAAAGCTTTTAGCTAATTACTCACTTCAGTCTGCTCGGCAAGGTGAATTTCGTTCTGCTGGGGAAGCAGTAAATACGGGTATATCTGCCCTCAAGGCGTTGCGGGAGTTGTATCCATTGACAATGCGTGAGGCAGCACGATGGGTGGTCAAGCTGCCAGGATTTGAGCCTGTGAAATTTGCTGAGGCGTTGCGAGAGGAATGGGATATTCAATAGCCAGGATTTGAATGCGTTATGTGTTGACGCATAGCTATGGCTAGGAGCTATTTTGTGCGGGCGTCACTTCTTCCTGGCAAATCTCCCAGAGGGGTGATCCATGTGTAAGCTCTGTCCCATGAGCAACTAGAAACCGCCTCAGCTTTGCTCGAAACTGTTCGCTAGTCCATGGGCGTTCCAGCTCGGCCGACACTGCCTCTAGTTCAATAGAGCGATTTAAATATGCGATCGCAGCTTGACACAGCCATCCAGATAAATCACCAGCAGCAGCGCCCCTGACCTGAGCATCGATGCTGACCGGCAATCGAAACGATATGGGATTTCCCTTGGGTTGATCAGAGCTGAATAAATGCTTGGTATAAGCCATGGATAGCACCTCTGTACTACTGCCTATCCATTATGACGAAACCGACTTGTTTACAGGTAGAAGATCTTGTCTCACTTAGTCTTACAACAAGACTAAAAGTGTTCGAAATAACGTGTAAACAGCTCCTTTTGAGTGTGACAGTTGCTCAAAAAGTAGCATTCTACGGACATACTTGAAGACTATTGCCTGAAACCATTGAAACTTCGTACTTTCTTAATTTACGAAATTGTAAAACGTAAACTAGACTAGGGATTATCGTCATACTTTCCCAGTCTCATCAGTCTCATGTTCACGACAGCAGATTTCGATATTTCTCAAACAGCGATCGCACCAGCTCGGAAAAAAGATGGTAAGGGTCAGGCACGTCATTTGGGAGAGGATGAGTTGGTAACGTTCTTCAACTACCTGCCAGATGCAAAGTGGCGGTGTGTGTTTGCGATCGCATATTTCACCGGCAGCCGTATTTCTGAAGTGTTGGCTCTAGATGTGAGCGACATACAGCCAGACCGCATCGTGATTAATGTACTGAAGGCAAAGGTTCCCACCCGACGAGAGATAGGCATACAGCCACAGCTCAGAGGATTTTTAAACGCCTACGAATTCCCTGAGAGTGGCTATCTATTTCCGGCCTATCGGAATTCACAGCGTAAAACCCATGTGTCACGGCAGGCAGCCCATAAGGTGCTCAATGAGGTTGTAGCAGCGGCCCAAGGCGATCTAGATGGCATCAGCACACACAGCTTTAGGCGCTCATTCGCAACTAACTTGGCGGCCACCGGTCGGCCTCACGCTGAGATTCAACGGTTGCTGGGGCACAAATCGGCAAGCATGACAGGGCGGTACATCGGGTAATGGGAAAGATTGACGCTAAGACCATACTGGCTGCGAGCCTTCATACAATTAGACCGAATGTTGCACGGTGGCTAAGCCCTACTGATAAAGAACAGGCCGAAATAACTCGTCAAATCTCAAAGCGCCTGCGTCACAACCGCCAGCTACTAAAGCGCTCCGGCACAGTATGGGACGATGAAAAACAAGCTCAGAGAATTGTAAAGAGTCGTAGGCGACGGTTACTATTTTTGCTCAATCAACGACTGATATCCGCTGAGAGGCGTGGCGTTGAACCAGCTGCTAAATGGGTATATCGTGCGGACCTATTCAAGATTTTCGAAAGGCTTAGTCCCACTTTGGAAGCTCTCGGAGTGATTGCGATTCCAGTCGTTTTGTTTTTTGCAACTCAGCGCTATCAAGATAATTTACAGCAACGGGAATTAGAGCAGCTACAGCAAGAGACAGTAGCAACATACCTTAATCAGCTATCTACTATTTTTCTAGATGTAGATGGCGATCTGCGTGATCCTCAGAATGAAAGATTGCGCACCCTTACAACTGCAACAACATTGACACTGCTAAATGATCCTAACTTGAATGGAGAGCGTAAGGGACAGGTGATCAAGTTTTTATCTCAGATGAATTTGGTTTCTGTAGATGTAGTTTACGGGCCACAACAGCCGCAGAATCAAGCTATCACAATTCAATTAGTCGATGCCGATCTGAACGGTGCTGACCTGCGCTTTGCCAACCTAAATAGTGCCGATCTGAACGGGGCTGACCTTCGCAAAGCCAAGCTATACTATGCCGATCTTAACGGTGTTGACCTGCGCTTTGCTTTCCTAAGCGATGCCAACCTGAGTGATGCCAACTTGAGCTTTGCCGACCTGAGCAGCGCCGACTTGAACGGTGCCAACCTGAACGATGCTGACTTAGGCTACGCCGACCTAAGCAGTGCCGACTTGAGTGGAGCGGATCTGAGCAGTGCCGACCTGCGCTTTACCTATTTGTGTAATACAAAACTGCCTGAAACTTTCAAGCTGAACTCTAATCGGGACTGTATGAATATAGGCCGATGGGCTTGGTAGCGATCGCACCCTCACAGTGACAAATCGGTAAGATAGATGCGATCTCACCCATGGGCCACAGGCTAATGAAATCAGCTATCGCTACCGCAGCAAAGCCTAAGTCGCTACCACTGACCCAAACCACTCTATAGCGACTGCTTCGGGTGACCAGGGGAACTACTGCAACGAATCAGGTTACTGTTTCTTTCTGCTCGGCCCGTAGTGGACTCACCAAGGCTTCCCAATCTTCAATTAGAACGATATTGTTCCCGCCCTGAGCATTGATATCAAACCACCAGTATTCATCTGGCTCTGTCGGCAGCTCCAGGCCATCTTCTTCTGTACCCATCTGGTCCGGTTCGACCGGCTCTAAGCCGATACCTAGATAGCGGGTCCTGCGATCTCGTACGCACTCTAACTGAGTAGTCCACTGACCCATCTGTAGATTGATGTTGTGGGCACGCGAAATAACATAGTACTCGCCAGGAACAGCATCACGATTAGCCCAATCCTCTGTAATTGAGATTTTTGTATTGATTCGCCAAACTGAATCACCGCGCAGCCCAAGGATACATCTTTGAATAGGTCTGTCGTACCATCGAACGATCTCAAGCACGCATCGGTCCACGAATGACCGCAATCGTAAGTCTCTATCCGTTTGGCCTGTGGTTTGCTCTAAGGCAATGGGGCCCCGACTGGCTGGGTAGAAAACTTCCATTGTGCGCGGGCCGCCATACTGTCGAATAGAGCCCATATTGTGAACCTGGCCTGCGTGCAGCGTAGAACCTCCAGCTGCAGCGCCGCCATAACCAGTAAGCTTTACGCGAACGTAGTTGGCTAGGCGATCGACGCTAATGCGATCGGCCCAGGTCGTGAGGATCCAGCTGGGCACTTCAATTGAGGGCAGATCTTCCCAGTTGCGTAGCTCGCCAGAACCAAATTCTTTTAGCGGTCCATCAATGAGCGCGTCACATTTTGCTGAGTAGGGCAGCTTCTCCCAGCAGATAGCACCTGTATGATCCACAAACATGTGAAACAGGCCTTGGACGCTCAGGTATTGCAGCGCGGACCAGGCTGACCCCTCAGAGATCTTGGCCATGATGTCCGGTGGTACCGGTATCGGTCTAGTCCTTGCTTCCCAGCCCGTCGGCTCATCCCAAAAGTCTTCTATCCAATGCCTAAGGATGCCGTAATACAGAGGTACGACGGTCCAAGGTGCTTGAGCATTGCTGCGAACTTCGAGCGCTTTGCCTAGTGCCGTTGGTGCTTTCTCATCCACCATGATTTGAGCATCCCGGTACACTTTCCCATAGCTTTCACCGGACAAAGTAAGTAAGGTCTCAGCGCCAGATCCAGCCGCTACCGTAGTGGACCGGCCATAGGCAGTTGTTACCCCGCGCAGTAGCAGATACGGAGCCTTATCAAGATAGTCAGCCTCTTCCGGTTCCGGCGGTGGTTGCACGTCTCCTTCGACTGGTTTAAACTCCTCAGCCAGACCAGAGCCATCTTCTTGAACCTGAAATACTCGCGGTGTCTCAATAGCAGGCACGAACGCTTCTACATTGAGTAGCGGATCGTCATTTCTCGCGCAGTAAATCTCTATCAACATGCCAGGGTGCAGCTTTTTGAGCAGCTCTTCATTGGCTAGCGTTGCTCTCATTTTGAGGTTAAAGCTTCCCGCTGGCGATTCCACCGATAGAGAATCGTTGTAAGAAACAAGATCTCCAAACTCGCCAAAATCAATCAGCACTCCACCTGCTCTAGTCATAACCCGTAGGTCAAATCGGATGGCGCTAGATTCTGTTAACGTCAGTTCTGTGGATGGCTCGTAGCGAGGAACAGTTTTAACCATTGCTATTTGATAAATGAGATCGCATCAGTCTATCGCAGCGATACAAATGGATTGTTGTGTCGTGTACAAGTTGAAAGAGTACGCGACACGGATTTTTTACACTCATGAACAGGCATACGTTATGTCATGAGAGATAACGCAAATTGTTTTAGCGGTATTGCCGAGCCGTTTGCCAGGAAAGGCGCTGCTTAGTTTCTATCAACACATTTGTATTGGCGTCATAATTGGTTGGTACGTAGGTTCTATCACTGACCCATGGATAAGCGTAAGGTTGAGCTGATATTTGATGCGACAGAGGCACCGTCGTTTGATAGCAACCTGCAGGATATTGAACGCAAGCAAGCGGAAGCGCTGCGCAGAATGCAAGGTGGTGTTGATATTGGGGCTGCAGGGATGTCCGGTGGCGCGATGTCTCCGGGGATGGCTCCTCCTTCTGCGGCTAGCCACGACGCGCTGCAAAATGCATTAGGTTCAACCGGTGGTGACGTCCCCTGGCGCGAGCTAGTTGATGCGGTTCGACAGCTAACAGAGATCACCTCAGAAAGCGCTGATACAGCTCGTAAAACAAACGAAACAGCGCGACGTAATCTAGCCTGGCAGCAAGCTAATGCATTGATGAATCTGGGCAACCAAACCGTTAATCAGGTTGCTCAAGGTAACTTTTTCGGTGCTGCCGGCGGCGCGGTCGGTGGGCTACTTGGTCTACCGTTTGGTCCGGCTGGCATGGCGGCGGGTGCCAGCATCGGCGGCATGGCTGGTAATTTCCTGCAGGGGCTATCTACCGGCGCTGGCGGTGCCCGTGCCTATACCGCTGATGCGACAGACCTAGCCAGGCGATTCGGTGGCCTGGATCAGCTGTCACCGCTGCAAGACTATGGCCTTGGTAGCGAACAGGGCTACAAAGCGGAAGAAACCCTATCTCAAATGGGTCGGCTTCAGGCGAGTCGGGTAGCTGGCAATGCTGGCGAAGCGGCCCAGCTAGTTCCTGCTATTCAGCAGCTGACTCGGGCACTCGGCTTAAACGCTGAAGCAACGATAGACCTGTACCAAGGCTACGTTCAGACCGGTGGAGATCGCGGGAGTGACGGCCTGCGCGACTACATGGCCCAGGTAGTGGGCGGTGCCATCTCGGCTGGCTTCGAATCCAATATTCAGATGTATGGCGAGCTGATGAACTCGGCTCGTACGCAATCGGTTTCTCAGTCCGGCTCATTAATGAGCGATCGCGCGTTTGGCCAGCTGCAGGGCGTCTTAGCCAATTTGACTGGGACTGACTCACAAGCATCGCGATTCTTTAAAGAAAACCCACAGTTTGCCCAGGCTGGGATGAGCACCTATATGGCCATGGGTGGGGCTGGTGACCCTTACAGCACCCAAGCAGGCTATCTACGACTGGCTGGTGTAGAAGAACATCAAATTGACCGTCGGTTTATTAATCAAGAGACCCAGATGTCCAATGCTGGCAAGGCCATGGGCTTTTTGGGCGATCAGATGATGCAATATTCCGGCATGAGCCGAGAGCAGTTTCAAGCAGCGGCGGCCGCCGATCCTAATTTTGTTCGTGAGCAGATGTCAGGCAATGTCAACCTACAGCGGTTGATGGGTACCCAGCTGCTGCCCGGCCTTATCGGTCGTGATGCCACCGCTCAAGATATGAGGGCTTTTGAGCAGCTGTCAAATATTGCGATCTCAAACGGTGGGCAGCTCCCAACGGGTACAGCCGACGGTGCAGGCCAGGTCGATAAGCTGCTAGCGCAGCTAAATGCATCTCCAGCGGATGCGGCGCGTCAGGCTGAGGCAGAACGCCATAACAAGCAGATGGAGGTCATGGCCAATTTCCAAAACTTAATGACCAAGACTGATGAATGGATGGCCAATATCTATGGCTGGATATCTGAAAACCTAGACCTAGCCGCTATCGAAGAGACTGTCCTTTCAGTAATGAACCGGTTTGGTAATTTTGTTACTGATACAGCATTACCGTTCATCGAAGACCAGGCCATACCCTTCATCCAAGACCAGGCAATTCCGTTTGTAATGGAAGGGCTGGACGCTGCGAAGGCCCTCGCGCAATGGGCAAAAGATAATAATATTGCCGAGAAAGCTGGGCGGGTGGGCCGTATCGCTGGGATGCGAAGCTACGAAGAATTTACCAGCGGTGATACAGGAGTTGGCTTTGATGGCAAATTTGATGGTCCCCTCAGCAACTTTGTTCGAGGTGTAGCCGCTCGCTTTAACGACACGCCTGGCCATGGTGTTACGGCACGCGAGGGGTACAACACATTCCAATTTGCCGAAGGTGATCAAGTCTTTGCCTTTCAGGGGGGCGGTAATACCCTAGGTGATTTACTCAAGGCTCTAGAAGACATCCTGGGTGTAGGCATTGAATATACCGAACTTACGAAAGAACTTCATGATGAGCGATTTACTTTAGCAGCAGAACAGTTTGATCTGCTCGCACTCACTGAAGAGCATCAGGCCGCCATTACTGAATATCAGACAGAGCAAACTGAGAAGATATTCCCGCTTATGGAAGCGCATCTTGGCGCGATCGCAGATTCGGTTAGCCTGATGGCGGGCATAGACCAGACCTTACGCGACCTAACTGGTGTGACCGTTGATATTGCCACAATGGTCAACACCTTGCAGATGAGCGGCATGGGCATGATGGGCGCTGCTGCGGGTGGAGGCTCAGGTGTAGCGCAATTTCCCATTAGAGGGATGACCCTAGACGATGCCAGAATTACATCCGGATTTGGCTGGCGAAACATCTTTGGACGTCGAGACTTTCATGAAGGCATCGACATAGGTGTTAGCGGTGGAACGGATGTTTTAGCAGCGAGAAGCGGCACAGTATCACAGATAAAACCACTAGCTGATCAGCTGCAGATTGCTATTCAATCGGTAAATGAAAGAGGCCAAGAAATTGAAGAATGGTATATCCACACCTCTGATGCATTAGTTGAAGTAGGAGATCGGGTAACCGCAGGCCAGAAGATTGCAGAAGTGGCTCATACCAGTTCTCGTGCGCGAGCAGCCAGGGTGTCTACAGGAGACCATCTAGACTATCGAGTCAGGGTTGATGGCGATTGGGTAGACCCGACGACCATGTTGCAAGGGTTGCCAGCTGGGGGAACCGCGCCACCAACTACCGGCGGCGGCACATTCAACCCAAATGTGCCAGCCGATTTTCAAAACAAGGTCAATCAGGTAGCCGGTCGATTAGGCGCGAACCCAGATTACCTCATGGCAGTGATGGGGTTTGAAACAGGTGGATCGTATGACCCCAGCATTCGGAATGGCGCTGGTTCTGGAGCAACCGGACTGATTCAGTTCATGCCATCCACTGCAACGGGCTTAGGGACGTCTACCAGTGCTCTGGCTGGTATGAGTCAGCTAGAGCAACTGGATTACGTTGAAAAGTATCTTCAGCCTTACGCAGGGCAGCTCAATAGCTTAGAAGACACGTATATGTCCGTTCTCTACCCCGCCGCAATTGGTCAAGGTGCAGGCCACACATTGTTTAATCGCGGCACAACTGCCTACCGTCAGAATTCGGGCTTAGACATCAACGAAGATGGGCGTATCACTGTTGGTGAAGCCACCAATAAGGTAAGAGAGTATTTGCCCGCCAGTGGTGGTAGCGCTACAGCGGCAAGTAGCAATACTCGCACAGCAGCAGCTGTGGCAGCCTATACGCCTCCATTCGCTCGTGCTGCAACATCAACCAGTGGTAGTAATCGCTCTGGTGGGTCTGTCACTTTAAACATCACAGTCAACGTGAATGGCTCTGGCAGCAGAGTAAGGGATGAAGCCTACGAAGGAGCCGCAGCCGCTGTTGATGAATTTGAGCAGCGGTGGCGCTCTGAATCAGCCAGACATCAGCCAGAGTCAGCTGGCGACTACAGTTACAGCTGATCGTGTACAAATTGGAAATGTACACGATCACCGGCATGAGAATCTAAAAAAGTGACTCATTAGATTCTCATGGCTGAAACTCAAATATTGCAGGAAATCTTAGAGCTCCTAAAACGAATAGAGCTGCAGCAGCACCTAATCCTCGCTCAAAAACAACCAGAAGCGCTTATCCCAACGCAGTGGTTAAGACCAAAAGACGCCGCTAAGCTATGGGGCCTGAGTGCAAGCACTTTAAGAAAGTACCGATATAAAGAATGGACTGACGGTTCATGTAATTGGATCAAAGGCATCCACTGGAAACAAAGAGTTGGTTATAACCGAGCAATCATTGACCACTGGTTTACTTACCGTCATGATCACACAACACACCAAGACTTCATCAACCGATGGATGAAGTCGACAAATCAGTTACCAGCCCATATGAATCGATAAACAGATATAGCTTAGAAGCTGGTTTGATTCATTCAACCAGCTTCTAAGCACAATGCTCATCCAGCCAGGCATCTGCAGCTCGCTCAAGACGTCCTGTGACTGAAGATAGCTCTGGTGAGTAATAGCAAAGCCAGGCAAACCCCTCAAGAAAGTCATGGTCTTTAATGCCGTGTTGCCGAGAATTAAGCAAGGCTTCTTTCAATAAATCTCGTGCTGCTAACACCTGCAGCGCTTTTCCTGGTGCAGTAGCTGTTTGCCGAAGTTCCGGCAATTGGTCATACAGCCAGCTCAATCCATTGAAAAATGTTTGATTAGAAATACCTTGACTTTCCGCCTTAGAAAGTGCGGCGCTTATCAAATCCCAGGCTTTTTTTTGCCGTTGATCTCGATGCCAGCAGCGCATAGCTTCTGCGATCGCATCTTCTTCAGAAGAATGAAACTCACTACTCTCGACCCATCCTTCACATTGAGAAAGGAAGCGCCATTTCCAGTTAGAGCGAGTCGAATTAAATTGGGTTCTGATGTTGGGGACTTGAAAGTCATCGGTTAGATTAGTCATAGTTTCGATTACGCAGTAGTTGTTACTAAAAGGCCGGGGTAGAGGTTAGAGGCTCCCTGGCCTTTGCTGTATCTGTAGATGCAGGCAGTATTGGCGGCTTGCCCAGAGCCCAGACCTACGCGGTCAGCGCCTCCACTAGCTCAGCCTTTCGCATCCGGCTGTAATGGGGCAATCCTTGCTCTTTAGCTATGGCTTTGAGCTCCTTGGCCTTGAGGGGTATCAGCTCGTCGTAGGACCAAGAAATTAGAGACTCATCAACAGCAACAGTCGACGCAGGCACGGAATTCAGAGCAGCTGCAACATTACGGGCAATGACCTCACCGTCTAATTCAGGACCAAGATCAGGCACTGCGATCGCAGAAGCTTGTAAAGACTGAGTAACGAATGTCTTGAAGGTGACGACAGGAACTGCATCAGTGGTAGGAGGAAGCATGAAGCGCTCGGCCTGCAGCTCGTCGATAAACTGTGCCTGCTCAACAGTGGCAATAGCGTAAGCCTCGCGAGCGGCGTAAGTGGCGCTCCAGCAAGCGCCAGTAACAGCGACGGCAGAGAATGCGGCCAGCCAGAGAATAGCGCCAGTGATGCGAGCGGCGCGCTCAGTGACTGTAGCGATAGTGTCGATGGTGTTGAGTGTAGTGGCAATAGTATTAGTCATAGCGTTGAAGAGGCAAAGGATTGTGGTGACCTGAACTGTGGCGAATGGGCGTGGCGTGGTGTGCCCTTGTTGAATACAATATAGATAACTATAAGTTGGCCTGTCAACAGTTAGCCTAATTTTAGTTGGCTATCTATTGGACCTTGACTCATTAGGTTTACTGATAACCTCTGGTAAGCTAATCAATAGTTAGCTAAGTTAAGGGAGCTAAATTAGGAAGATGGCAGTGGAAATACGTTTAAGTCAGGTTCGAGAGGAGCGTGGCGTCTCTCAAGACCAGCTAGCCAGAATGATCGAACAGTCACGGACAAATATTCAAAACATCGAGCGTGGGCGAGCCAAGTCCATTACGTTTGCGACGCTCGGCAAGCTGTGTGCGGCGCTTGAATGTCAACCCGGCGATCTATTTCGCTACGTACCTGACAAAGTGAAACCATAACTGGGGTAGCTAATCTTCTAGAAATAGTGTCTTCTCTCTTTCTCTGCGCTTCACCAGTCCGGGTAGAACAACTTTTTGATTACCTACGGTGCCATGCACCCAGCGGTCTAGCTCGGCGGCAGCCCCTTTCTTGTCCCCAGCGTTCAGCTTGTCAGCTAAGGTGCCGTCCTGAATGGCTCCAGTGTTGTACTCGAAGCTAGTGAGCGCGTCGAGCTCGTTCTGGTTCAGCGGTTTCTGAATGGTCTCTGTGACGCTCTTCTGAGCTGCGTTGATGTCGTGCTGTAAATACTCTTCAGCCTGCCGCTCGGTGATGGTGTCTCCAAGCTGAACTTTGCGGCCATCCGGGTAGACCGTGGTGCCCCATCCAATTGTCGGTACGCCTACCGGGTCTAGGTAGGCATTGAGCCTCAGGCCCTCGTCTTCTTTGATAGAGTCAGCTAACTGCTCACTCGATGGACTACGCGGCTTGCGGCCTGTCAATGCCCATAGCAAATACCCTTTCTGCGGGTGCTGATGCTGGCCGGTGGCTTTATCGCGCTGTCTCCAATCCAGGTGAGGGGCACCGATGCCGGTATCACCCGTAAACGCGATCGCATCCCCAGCGCTCCACACTCCGGTCTTACACTCACTCAAATGCAACGCCTGAAACCGCATCCCAGGCATAGACTCTGGTGCAATTTCAGCTACCAGGCCACCCCCGCCATTATCAGTCCAGCATTCAACCTTAACCTTGGTCCCAGGTTCACCAACAGCGTGGAGCGGCTCACCAATCGGTGTGGCCAGGTCTACCCCTTTGTGGTCTTCGCTAGCACCGGCAGGCAGGTTGGTGGTATCTCTCCAGCCATAGCCAGAGGTTACGACATATCCGGCAACGTTCTCACCTTTTTGAACCGGGTCGTTATAGTCAGGGCTCACTGTGCCTGTTATCAGGTCCATGGTTTGAGCGGTGCCGAGAGCGATTGCGATCGCGCCATCGGCTAACCGATTCAGCTGAGGGACAGCCACCGGTAGCAGCATAGCTCCAGTGATTAGGCTACAAACCCCAGTGATTAACCAGTCCTGACGCTCGGCTTTAGCGGCCAGCTTCCAGCGCAGATCGGGGGACAGTTCTTCAAAGGCAGGTTTACTGATTGCTGAGCTTCGCACTGTTTACCCTCCCCCATTCATCTAAGGTCACATCGAGGGATAGGCCCCCATCGGTTAGCCATCGAAATGTGTCATCCGCTAAACGACAGGCCGGAGTCCCCAGCAGTGAGACTGCTAGCTCCTCAGATTCACCTGCTAGCGTCTGGCGCATGGCTGTTTGATTGGCATCAATCACACCGGGCTCTATGGCCCCCTGGCAGACGGCTAGGCGTCTGTCATTGGCTGCGACAGTTTGAATATCACCGCCCAGTCCCTTGACCCGGCTAATGACCCACTTTGCATAGAAAACCGGGTTAGTGAATTCACCCCAACCCGGTACATGTAGGTCACTAGCCAGGACTAGAAAAGCAATCGGCATCATTGCGATCGCGCTGTTCCTAAGCCTGACTCGGTTCATCGGCGCTAGTCCTCCCAGGTGACGGCATAGCGGCCACGGTCTAGACCCTGCTGCCGTTTCGCTTCAGCGCCTTCAGCTCCAAACATGTCCATCTGAGCATCTAGGGTGCTGTCGGCTGCTACCCCAACAACCGGACGGAAGAACCAAGCGATGTTGGCACCCGTCGCCGTGGGGTCAAAAATTGGCACGTTGGTAAAGCGCACCGGGTGGGTCGTGAGCATGTTCAACCCGAAAGCGGTACCCGCTAGAACCAGGTACCCCAACACCGCTAGCTCAGCTAGAGCAATCGGCCCCCGGTGACGAATGGCCGAGAGGATCGACCGCATCGTTATGAATGTAGAAAACGGCTTCGTTGGGTCTAGCTGATAAATCGGGTAGGTCTTACTTTTGCCCTGGGAGATAACCCGATACTTGGCATCGATAATGCCTTCATAGCGATCGTCAATCCCGTTTTGATTGGAATCAATCGCTAGATGAGCATCGCCCATGGGAACAATCGCGCTTGACTTTCTAACCATTAATTTTCCTCGCTTTTACTGATAGCTTGCTTGATGATTTTTAGAATGAATCTTCCTTTCTTGTAATTAGGTCCTCCCATTTTGAGTTTTTGCTTAATAACATCGCTGTCAGACATCTCATCGCTAACTGCCGTTAATGCGTTAACGATGTCCGTTAACGGCACATCTTCACCTATCTCCTCTAGAACCGTTAACTGAACCTGCCGAGCGGCTACAAACCTTACATGCTGGGGAGTTAAGTAATAACGATCTGAGTCGTTAAGGTCGTTAAGAGGCCGTTCAGCCGCCGTTAAGTCTTCAGACTTATAACGGTCGTTAACGGCGTGGTTAACGGCGCTATGACCGTCCTCAGATGCGCTCTCGTTATTATTTGAATGGGCTAAATAAACCTCAGGAAATAGCCGAACTAAGATAACTGGGTCAAACCATCTTGGCACCGTTACCGGCTGCGTTAATGGCTTGTTCTTGTCGTCATAATCTTGGCCCTCAATCGAGCCTTTTCCGGTTGGAGTAAATTCGCCTTCATCATTCGACTTTGAGCACAAATTGAGCTGTACCATGTCGTCTTTGAGCTTGGCTTCACCGGCTTTGCCGCCTAAACATTTGAGCGTGTCATTGTGGCTGACGATGGTGATATATTCCCGAGCTGCTCGTGCCTTGCTCGTAATCTGCGGCAGAAAACCGCCGAGGTGTTTTTCATCGACATTGCCTTCATAGGCCGTCATCTCGTCATAGATGGAGCTGACCAGATTGGAGCCTTGGCTATCGGCAAAACGCTTGTACATGTCTGCGATCGCTTTGCCAATTTCACCCCAGTTGTCCCGTGCCCCTGACAGCTTCCAGTGCTGTTGCCAAACGCGCTGCTCTGCTTTAAGATGCGCATTTGGATCACTAACAATGGTCTGAGCCAGGTCACGGATCAACAGCTCGCGACTAATAGCCAGAGCACCGGCAAAGCTACTCTTAGCACTGCCAGGGCGACCGACCACCAGCAGACACGGGCACCGCAACAACCGCTTCATCCATCCACCCTCATGGCGCTGCAGGGAGCGCTCAAGCAGAGCCATCCGGGTCGATAGGTCTAACTGGGTAGCCAGCCGCTTAAAGCTCACCCGCGCGGACCACAGCTCAGATAGGGTATCCCCTGGCAATGGCTGAGGCTGAGGCATAGCAGCCGGTTTTGGCTTCGGCTTTGACCCTCTGGGTGTACTAGGCGTATCACCCCCGGCAGGAATGACCACCGGCTCAGGCTCTTTCACCAGCGCTGAGATGGCCAGACCTGCTACACCACCCCATAACAGCATCAGCCCCGGTAAGACCGGCTTACGAGCCGTTGCGCTAAACTGCCCGGTCTCAACCATCGCATTACTGCCGTTCTTGACCTCCCCCACGGCAACCGTTTTTGGCTGAAATGCAATCAGCAATCCAGCTAAAACCATCACCGATGAGCCCACCCCTAGACCCGCGCGTAAAAGCTTGAACTCTAACATCGGCCTCAGTCCTCCAATAGCTCAGCGGCCTGAGATTCAGCAGCAGCGGCCCGTGTCAGCTGTCTAGCATCTAGCCGCCGTTGGATAGCAGCGGCGGTCAGTGCGTTGTCAGGTTCATCGGCAACGCGCAATCCTGATCGCGCGCGTTCAACAACCTGAAGCCGCAATAGTGCATCTAGCTGCAGCTGCCGGTTTAAGGTGTCAGCACCCTGGCGATACATCACCAGCGCGTCACTCTCGAACTGGTCTAGAACGCAGCTGGCCCCCGCTCGATAGCAGGGCTTGGTATCGTCTACGATTTGCTTCTCAGCCTCAGCTAGAAACCGAACAGCTTCTAGATCGATCAGCCGCCCATAGGATTCATCAATCTGCAGCTGTACCTGTGCATTCAGCGCGTCATAGTCTTGCTCTGTCAGTACTAGCAGCGCCTCTTTATTGGGCGCGACAGCACCGGATCGGCCTTTGATTTCTTGCCCAGGTCCATCACTCATGAGGGCAGCTGTACCGCATAGGGCAACAACAGCAATAGAACCCCCAACGGCCCAGCGCCAGCGGCGGCGTAGCTCTGAATGCCAGGTAGTTTGGTTAGTGCCCTGATGGACGAGTGGAGCGGCTTCACTAGCCGGTTTTAATGCTTCTAAAACCTTTGGTGGTGTTCCCTGTTCCATAATGGTTAAATCCTGTTGTCGATGGGATAAAGGCGACTAGGGACTTTTGCGGGCTCCTAGTCGCTTCGCATTACTGAAGAAAATTGATATTGCTATAGATGCCAATGACCAGATTCGCCGCTCGCGATGAATCGAGCTCGGTATCTAGCTGCTCAAGCAGCGTCAATGTACGGTTATGGTCTTGAAACCTAAAGCCATCACACGTCGCTAGATAAGGAATTGAGCACTCACAAGTGAGCATATTCAGCGCATCACTCTCAGCATTGGCTATGGCCGTTGCGATCGCTGCTGCAATGGTGAGCGCTTCAAGCTTAGGCATGTCCTGCCAATGAGAGCCGTATTGCTGACACAAGGCATTGACAGCAGTGGTTTGAGCGTAATACGTGATTGGTTTTTGAGGCATAGTTGATAGTCTCTTAACGGATAAGGTTTGCTTGAAACTACTCTCTGAGGCTGGGCCTGATACTCGGAAGCCTTAGTCTCGGCTAAGCTCAGAGAACAATCACTATGAGATTGGCTCATTTAGTCCGAGTGCGTTCTTATGAGTTTGTTTTTCTGGTGTGAGCTATTGGTGGTGTCGTTCAGCCAACTGCAAACGGTCTTCAATGACGGGGTGATAGCTGGTCATGGTGCTGGGTTTATACGTCTGCTCCCATAGCTGTTTGAGCTGCTGCAGCTCTCCCAGTTGAGATGTCGAACCAGGTATGGATAATTCATCTAATCGCTGTCTAAGCTGGGATAGATTTTGTGGTTGTTGCATGGATTGGATTGCTGTGGAATAACGAATTACTGTGGCTATTCGACATTGACTGAACCGATGAGACTATCCATCATTGATTCGGCTAAGGCATCAGTTGGATTTGAGTTTGTCTCTGCCGTATGCTGAACAACCTGACTGATATCGCCTGTGACCCCAACGATGCCCTTGAGCGTGTCTACCTCGGTGATAAGTTTCAAAATCCGATCAGACGTACTCAGTGACTCTGTTGGGTAACGCCCTTGCAAATCGGCCAACAGAGCATCACGAACGCTGACCTTAGCCACGATCGCCCCCCTTGGCGACCATGGCCTTAGCAACCTCAAACAAGCCACGGACATTAGCATTCACGGGGTCATCAACAACGGTGTAACCACACTTCTTTAGCAATGCTTCAATTCCTGGGAGCATCGCCCCACCACCAAACACCAGGCCCGCATCTGCAGCGGTCAACAGCGGTGTTGCGTATTGCAGTGGGCGCTTTAGCGTGGATTCAAACCATTTGGGGAGCTCCACTAGATAGTCATCTTCAAAAGAGAACCGAGAAATAGTGGCATTCTTGCCATAGAGAAAATCCCGACGCTCCACACCATCACGAATAATGTGAGCATCCCCCTGAACCTTGAGCTTGGTGACCAGTGACGGTGCTAGGGCCAACGCCTCATAGAGTCGCATCACACCACCGGCAAACGGCTTTTGGGTGATCAGATTCCCTCCTTTGAACTGAGAGACGTTAACCGTTCCGCCGCCAATGCTGAGCACCACGGTGTCTTTATTCGTGGCTGCATGGGGAGTCGTTGCAAGTACGCCCAGTCCCTCATCAGCGACACCTAACGGCTTGACGCTAACCGTCATCAGCCGACCACCGTAAGAGATAGTGTGACGACCTCGATACACCTCTGTAACTTGCGCTCTCAATTCTGCTGTCACCTTCTGTAAGCAGGTCAGTAAATTAACCTCGATATCAGTTGGCAGGCCCTGCTGGTACGTCAGCAGACCCAGCAGCATGATTAGAGAATTGTCGATTTTGTTCTCTGGGCTATCAGCATTTTTTCGGCATGCATCCGCATCAATTGAATGGGCAACACTACCCACCGCAAACGACCGACCAATCATGTCGGCAGCATCACCATCGACATAGGAAAAGACACCTTGTTTTGGTGTATCAGGTAACTTTTCAACCTCTAGAGGAAGCAGGTAAGACGGCTGATTTACCCTCACTAAAGTGCCGAATAATTGAGCAGTTGAATATCCAAAGTCACCTGCGAGAGTCAAAACTGTCGCGAGTTCTCTTTTAGGGGAAGTATGACCCACACTTAGGGCCGCTCTATCTAGCGAAACTGTCATATTTGGCTGTCCTGAATAACGTTATGCCCGCAAAAGGTATGCAACATTCCCTTGTTTGCGGGTCGATGCAATCTAAGATAACATAAGTTCTAGAACTTATGAGCTAATTAGCTAAATAGTCAGCTAACCATTGCATTCATTAGGTTTTAGTCCATACTGGAGTCGTAAAAATGAAGAGACAGGCAGCAACGCACATGCCCGGTGGCAAGAAGGAAGATCCTAGATATGGCCAGGTAATTGGCCACGTTCCTAAGGAGTTAATTAAGCGCTTTAAGATGGAGGTGCTCAATCAAGAGACAAATATCTCTGAAGCGCTTGAGCAATCAATCTTGCTATGGCTTGAGGCTATTGCCGATAGGAAAGAATTGCCCGATACGATGGACCGGACAGATAAGCGACGTAAGTCGGAAGGCAATTAGACTGCGATCGCTACATCTGTATCCAAAAACATAAGCTGCCTATCCCATGAGTGAATTAGCCAAGGCAATCCGAGCCACTATTCAAATCAGACGACTACCCGTAGATACGTTCATGCTGACCGACGACAGTTACCGCATGAGCCAGACCCAGGCCGCTGGAGCGTTACCCGTCGACTTGATTCTGCCTTTGGTGTTGAGCGCTCTGAGGCTGACTATGATCAGCTACTGCGAGACCAAAATGAAGTCTTTCAATCCATATTTGGGGGATTAGCCGATGCTCACGTAGAGTCAGATCTACTGCGTGAGGAAAACGAACGGCTAAGGTAGCAGCTGCAGGATAACGGTATCGCCCCCTCGGCAGCTGCTAGATAGTGATCACTGAGAGTTGAGATCTCCTCTCTCTTAATATTTCGAAATAAAAGAATGTCAATGAATTAGCTGTAAAAACAAGCTGCCTCTGCAGGTAAAAACTCAAAAACCTGTTACCTATTCTGTTATTTATAACCACTAAAACCTTTGCCAAAACTTTGGCTTGGATATTCTGTCGCGTACAAAATGAAAAAGCACACGACGCGAATTTTACCGATCGTGTACAAAACGAGATTGTACACGACACATACGTTTTAGCAATTTTCGTATACCAAAATCTTGGGAAATGTTCTATTATGGCGTAACGCTTAAGAGAGCTTTAAATGAATAAAAAATGTGAGCGGCACGATAATGTTTTTGTTGTTTCAGCTCGATTGAAGCCCGATATTCATCAGGCTTTGCTAAAGGTACCTGGTGCAACGAAAAGCGCTAAGTTAACCCGTCTCATTCTTCTAGGCTTAGAAGCTGAGCGAAAGTTACAGCAAAAAGCCGCCTAGCGATAACTCACTAAACGGCTCCAAATTGATTATCGCAGCGAGACATAGACAGCTTCCAGACCGAGCAATGTCTTGCTATCAATTAACCAAACATGTTAACCCACATGATAAAACAAAAAAACCGAAATGTACACCTGTCGTACATAGGTAGTGAGATTCTGCATCCCTCAGTTGAGGATAATCGTCTGACTGAAACATGGGGGGTAGCAAGATGAGGAAATACCCCCAACAGAACTGGTCAGCGGGTAAGCCGGATAGGAAGATACAGTTCTCTGAAAAAGTAAAATCGCTCATTCTAGCTAGAGTTGCCCAGCTCAGAGAAGAAAGGCTTAAAGCCTCTGGGAACGAGGGAGGTCAAGCTGATGACTAACCCGCAAGTAGCCTCTAATCTGACCAGAACTGAACCAGCACGAAAAATGAAACTTGGTTATGGGCGAGTATCGACCGAAAATGAAGGGCAAACAACATCTATTGAAGCTCAGCAGCGACGCCTAAAAGAGTATGGCTGTAATGAGATTTTTCTTGATAGAGCCTCTGGGGGATCCCTCAACAGACCGAACATGCAAAGGCTCAGAAAGCGTGCCTCGGAGCTAGCTAAGTTGGGACCAGTGGAGGTTGTTGTGACGGCTCCTGAACGACTGAGTCGAGACCAAATAGAGCTGATTTCTTTGATAGGAGAGTTCGAGAAGGCTGGTATTGTCGTTCATTCCTTGGATGCCGGCGGGATGTCCGTCGATGATCCTGATAAAAAGTTAACTTGGTCGATACTGGGCAGCACTTACGAGTTTCAGCGCAATAATAGCAAACGAAAAATACGCGAGCGAAAGGACAGAGACCGTAAGCAATGCCGGCGCATGGGAAGTAACGCTCACTTCGGCTACCGATGGAACGATACTAATACCAAACGCCTACCAGATCCGGATAAATGGCCTATTGCAAGGGAGATAGTTACCCGCTATCTAAACGGCGAAGGGCTACCTACTTTGGTTCGGTGGCTTAGGGATAGTCACAGCATTGAACGGACTACTACTGGTCTCTATAGCTGGTTGAAGTCGGATGCGATCCGGGGACATACATCACATCGATTTGTTGCAGGCGAGAAAAAACGAGAAGTCTTTTACAACACTCATACCCCCCTGATCACACTGTCGGAAGACAAGGCGCTAAGACTACGCTTCCAAAGCAATAAACGTCATTCAGGAAAACGTAAAATCAGAGCTGTAAGTGGCCTATGTCGGTGCGTTAGCTGCAGATATGTATTGTCTCTCTGTGACGATGGTAGGCCACGCAAGAATGGTAAGCAATACTACTACTTTCGATGTAAGGGCAAAAGATCTAAGGGGCTCAAGTGTCCTGAAAGTGGAACAATTCCATATACCAGTGTTGAACCACTGATATTGGAGGCCATTTGTAAACGTGCCGCTGATATTGCTGCCGCTGTAGTTGAACCTGAGGAAAAGAAAGAAAATCCAAAAATATTAAAACTGAGGGAGGATTTACGGCAACTCGAGACAATGCATGCTGATAATCAACGCTCTAGCATCGCTGAGGCTATCAATGATATCCAAAGGGAAATCATTGATTTACAGTCGTTTAAGGAGCAATACCAGGCTGATCAGCAACAGTTAGATGAGCTAGTTCAGGCCATAGCAACGCCAACGTTTTGGGATGGTCTAGGAGAGGAAGAGCGAAACCAAATCTACCAAGAATTGAGAGTAGTTGTTTGGTGCTGTGGTCGAGAAATTATTTCAGTAGAAGTAGACAGAAAACTATAACGCTACTCTTAGCTCAGCAGCTAAACGTTTCATGCTTTGAGCATTCAAACATGTTTTATATGCATAGAGCAGGTTATTCGGATATGCCTGTTCCATAGCCTGCAACGTTGTTGCAGGCTGTTGTACTCCTTCAGCTATAAGCGATCGCAATGCTGCTACCTTCAACCGTCTTAGAACAGCTCTAGAAACGTTCCAGTGCACCTTGGATCTATCTCGATATCTACGACACTCTCTGGATGCTTCCAGGACTAAATCAAGTTCAATAATAGGGCTCAGTTTAGGCATTTTCCCCCACAATTTTTCTAATCCAGCTTGACCAGCCGGGTGGTGCAGGAGTGAATTTTGAGAAGCCTGTAGCCGAAAATACTGATTTGAACGTATTGCTCAGTTCTGGCTCGCGATCGCAGCTATCTAATAGGTTTTCTGATGGCGGCTCAGATGTGGGTTCAAAGGAGGTGTTAGCAGGCTGAGATGCTTGATTTTCTTGAGTGCTAACACCTTCAGGGTTAATAACTGTGTGTGCAGAGTTATGAGCTACCAGGTGTCGCCATAATCGCTTCCACTTCTGGAATGTCTTCCAACCAAAAGCACATGAAAATAAATCCTTTCCCAGAACGCCAAGAGCAACCCACAGCTGGCGCTCTGAGCTAAAAAATTGACCAGCTAATTCAGGAAGACATGCTTTGAGTCTCTCCAACGCATTCGCTGACACTACTGTGTTATGGTCTGGCCCTGCCGATTTCTCAGAGTAAATGCGCTTTGAAATCAAATGTGATTTGGCCCAACGCTCACACCAGTTCTTTCTAATATCTGATTTGGATTCATCAGAGCAAAATTCATCGTATCCATTCAAAGTCACAACGGTTTTTTTAATCCACTGAGCCAGTTCTGGTATGGTTCGAAGCTTTAAGTATCGATCGCCGTAGTTAGCTAACTGTTTCAAGATTTCATTGCTTTCACCTGGACCAATAAACTTTGGCAGCGGTGGAAATGCTTCATTGAGACAGTTGACTTTGAAACCTTTGAAAGTAGGATGAGATTTTGCAGGTGCAAACTCATTCGCTGCGGCGCATAGTCGCCATTGCTGCAAGAAAGTTGAGGTGCGATCGCAACTGGGTTGATAGTCTTCATCGAGCAAACATGAACCAGCTTGTAGTGGCAGCCGGTGGCCGTTGTATTTAATGCTGTTGATCGGGTCGTACCCTTTGGCATTAGGGAATAGCTCACAGATGCCGCCGCGTACTTTTATACCTGCATGAACTAAGGCAGACTTAGCAGCTTTAGCTAGCTTCCAGGTTGATACATTTTCTAGCAAAGGAAAATAAATATGGATCCCTTGGCTAAGACTGGAGCGAACGTTTATGCATCGGACCAGGCCTATATCTTCCAATGCATCTAAAATTGGCTGCGGGCCATTTTGATGTGGATGGTATGGGCTTTCTGTATCCACATCAACCATTAGATAGTTTGTAGTTTTGCCAAATCGCTTGCCGATCAACTTAGTTGATTTATAGGCACGGGTGATGTGGTCAAACGTTAACTGGCCTTTAATCGTTATCCAATCAACTTTCCCTGACTTTTTGGAAGCTGCCGTAATACGATCGTAACTCGGATTTTTTATCCACAGTTCATAAAACTCAGTCCTTAGACCGTCGCAATACTGAGGGCTAACTTGCCTAGAGCATGACCAAAACTGACTGCTAGTTCAGCTATTGACAACCTGAAGGATGGTTATGAGCCACAATCACTCGGGTGGCACCTTGTTTGATCACTTCGCGGAAAATCTCGCGGGGGTGGGCCAGGGTTTCGGTGGCGGTGCCCAGGGAGATGACCTTGGTACCTAGCAGCCGGTGTTTAACATCAAGTAGCGCGATCGCAAATCTTTCTTGAGACTGCCACATTAGATCCTGACTGAGAGCAGCCGCCGCCACAGCGGGATCGTCTACGAGAGTAAAGTCCGAGGGCCGATTCTGCAGCACCCGTTTTCCCAACTCCAGCGCGGCCAAAATAGTCGCGGCCTTAGCCGGTCCCACCCCTGGGATCGTCATCAGCTCCTGGGGCGTGACGCCTCGCAAAGCATCCAAAACAGAACCGCTATCTTGAGACAGTCCATTCAGAATATGCTGACCTAAATTGACGGCTGAAAGCTTATTGCCTCGACAGACTCCAGTGCCCAATAAAATTGCTATCAGCTCAGCCAGAGTGAGGTTTTTAGCACCATAGACCATCAGGCGTTCGCGGGGACGCTGCTCTGTGGGCATGTCTTTGACCCGCAGACTATAGCCGGAGGACGTCTGCTCTTGGCTGCGATCGCAGGTGAGTGTCATAGCGGTAGGCTGAGTGTCATAATAAACAGCGCGCGGCATCATCATGATTTAGTGAGCCCATCCCCACGCCTAAGAGCGACCCTCTAGCACGAAATCATAGCGATCCCTACATTTATCCAAACGCTATGCTCAACCTCAACCCCACATCTGCCAATCTCAAAAAAATTAGACAGCAGCTGGCCCGATTTAGCACCCTGGTCGTTCCGCCTCAGCTGTCTCAGGCGCAAAAACAAGAGCTGATCGACGCACTGCTCTGGTTTAGCGATCTAGCTGACTATGAAACCCTGGGGATTTGTACAGATACCCTTGCGGCGGGTAAAGCCGCGACCGAAGCCTACGTTAGCAGGCTGGCGCGACCGATCACACTAGACCTGCCCGAGCGCGAGGGGGCTGTATACCTTAAGTTCAATACTCTAAAAGGGGCCTGGTACTTAGACGACTACGTGGGGCCCAATCGCGGTGTGCTGGTGTCGTTTCATGCCAGCGAGGCTGAGTACGATCTCGTCAATGGCACCTATGGGCCGATTACGTTAGATCTAATAGACTGAGATAAATAACCATAGTTCAGAACATCTGAGCCCCAGTCATATCGCTAGGTCGTGACGAGTCCGTGCTCTAGGGCAAATCGCACCAGCTCCGTCCGGCTGTTAGTGCCCGTTTTACCAAATAAACGGCTGACGTACTTTTCCACATTTCTAACGGTGGTCCCCAGACGACTGGCAATCTCTTTATTCATCAGCCCTTCGGCAACTAGATTTAGAACGTCTTGCTCCCGAGGGGTCAGGTCAATGCGAATCGGCGACGTCTTTTGGGGGATGGTGCCACGCTGGGTCAATAGCGCTTTAATCTCCTCAATTTGACGGGCCATAGCGGCAATATCCGGGACGGCTCCAGCCTCAGGAGTGCGGGCCGCCTGACGTTCTATTAGGTTAGTGACCATGGCCACTAACTCTTCTGGATCAAAGGGTTTAGATAGATAGGCATCGCAGCCAGCGTTATATCCCTGGATGCGATCGCTAGTCATGCCCCGTGCCGTCAGAAAAACGACCGGCAGTGACTTATAACGAGGATCTTCACGCACCTGCTTTAAAAATTCATAGCCATTAACCTCAGGCATCATGATGTCTGATATCAGAACATCTGGAGCTTCCTGCTGTAGCAGCTCCAGTCCCTCAGCGGCATTGCTAGCGGTGCGTACCTGAAAGTCGCTGTCCTCTAAATAGGCCTGAACCGCCTCACGCAAACCTGGCTCATCATCTACCAACAGGATTCGTTTAGCTGTCTCTGCCATCGTTTTCCCTTCCACGCTACAGTTCTTAAGCTTAATCGGTATTGGGCGCAATGGTCATGCCACCAGAGACGGACAGCCAAAGAGAAAGCATCTGAGGGTTCTAAGCGATCGCTGACATTCCTTTAGCGTGAGGCGTGTCTATAGAAGACGCAAACGTCCTAACGGGATTACGTTTCAGGGCCAAAACCTGCCCAAGACAAGGTTAAAAAATATACATATTTCCCCGTAGACAACTGCTGCAATTGATACCATTTGAGTCCTTTCACGATAGGATGATTAAGAATCATCTAAACTCCGACCGGAATACCGGGGTTTATGGGATGCTTGGCAAAATTGGCCTCAGTGTAAGGCTTTGCTCCAAACATTTTGATCTAAGGAAATATCAGGAAATTCGGTTATGGCTCTTCAACTAGGCGATCAGGTCCCAGACTTTACTCAAAAATCTTCCGCTGGCGATATCAATTTCTACGAGTGGGCTGGCGACAGCTGGGTTGTTCTTTTCTCTCATCCGGCTGACTACACCCCCGTTTGCACCACTGAGCTAGGCACGGTTGCTAAGTATCGGGCTGAGTTTGATAAGCGTAATGTCAAGACAATTGCGCTCAGCGTTGACGGCGTTGACTCCCATAAGGGTTGGATTGGTGATATCAACGAGACCCAAAGCACCGATGTTGACTATCCCATCCTGGCCGATGAGGACAAAAAGGTGTCCGAGCTATACGGCATGATTCACCCCAACTCCAGCACTGGCAATACGCTAACCGTACGCTCCGTATTTGTAATCGACCCCAATAAGAAGCTGCGTCTGTCGATTACGTATCCTGCTAGCACCGGTCGTAACTTTGATGAGATCCTACGGGTGATTGATTCGCTGCAGCTGACTGATTATCACAAGGTGGCGACTCCAGCCAACTGGCAAGACGGCGGCGACTGTGTGGTTGTCCCCTCTATCTCTACTGAAGATGCTAAGCAGCAGTTTCCCAAGGGTGTTACTGAAGTTAAGCCCTATCTGCGGATGACGCCTCAGCCTAATAAGTAGGCTGGTTTGGCTGAAACTCAAGGATGTATTTGGTAAAAAGTTACTAGCTATCCAGGCCCCCAAACCCCCAAGTTTGGGGGCTTTGATGTGGTTGGATCTTCTCGCTACACTGATAGACTGGCCTTACTTCCAACGCTACCGTTGATCTCACGTCGTACTTTTTTACAAGCCGGGGTTGGTATGATCCCTGGCCTCAAACCCCAGCCGCTGACGATGCAGCTGGACTGGCGGCTCAATGCTCAGTTTGCAGGACTGTGTGTGGCGCAGACCCGTGGCGACTATCGACGCCACGGGCTGACGGTGACGATCAACCCAGCGCCGCCCGATATAGATGTGGTGCAGACGGTTGTATCCCAGCCTCGTACCGTTGGCTGTGCGGAGGAGTCGCTGATTTTGACAGCTCAGGCTCGTGGAGTGGAGGTGGTTGCGATCGCAGCCATGCTCCAGGCATCCCCCCTATCCCTCATGAGCCTGCCCAATAGCAGTCTGCGCGATCTGTCTCAGCTCATCGGCAAACGTATCGGTGTTCACAGCGATGGTCAAAAAGCCTTAGATCTAGTGTTAGCCCTCCACGATATTGATCCAGCCAGAGTTAACACGATTGAGATTCCCTATCAAAACAAATATCAGCGTCTCATCAACGGCGAATTTGATGCTGTGCAGTGCTACGCGCTGGATGAACCTATCCGGTTTGCCCAACGCATAGGACAGACTCCCAATCTACTGACATTTAGCGACTATGGGTTTGATGCCTACAGCCAGGTGATTTTTGCCCCGCTGCAGCTAGTCAGCGAGCAGCCCGAGGTCATACACCGGTTTTTAGAGGCCACTTTTGCTGGCTGGCGCTGGGCCATTGATCATCCGTCTAGTACGGCGCAGCTTCTAGTCGATCGCTATGTAGACACCGACTATCAGGATGTGGCCTATCAGACCCAGTCTCTAAAAATGATTTCTACCTATGTGCAACGGGACCGGCACCCCCTAGGTGAACTCGATCAGGCTCGGTGGCAACGCTCGGCCCAACAGCTGGCCCAGGCTGGGTTAATTGATACTGTGCCAGATGCCTCAGTTGCCTTAAACATATGGCCGTAGGTCATAAAACATTGTGTTTTCTCGTTCCCCTAGGCGCGTTCCAGGTGCCATTCCCCATTAGGATAAAAAGACTGCACACCCGACATTTACGGCACAAAGGCTCCTATGGATATCAAGCAAGGTTTTGTTGGCACCGTTGGCAACACCCCGCTGATTCGTCTCAATAGTATCTCCGACGAAACTGGTTGCTAAATCCTAGGCAAGGCCGAATTTCTCAATCCTGGTGGTTCAGTCAAAGACCGCGCCGCCCTATTTATCATTGAAGATGCCGAAAAAAAGGGGCTGCTCAAACCAGGGGGTACGGTTGTCGAAGGCACAGCAGGTAATACCGGTATTGGTCTGACCCATATCTGTAACGCCAAAGGGTATAAGTGCGTCATTGTTATTCCAGAGACCCAGTCCAAAGAGAAAATAGATTTACTGCGAACCTTAGGGGCAGATGTGCGCACGGTGCCGGCCGTACCCTATCGAGACGACAATAACTATGTCAAAGTCTCAGGACGGCTAGCCGAAGAAACCGAAAATGCAATCTGGGCCAATCAGTTTGAAAATCTAGCCAACCGTCAGGCCCACTATGACACCACGGGTCCAGAAATATGGCAGCAAACTGACGGTACCGTAGACGCTTGGGTTGCAGCCACTGGCACCGGGGGGACCTATGCCGGAACCGCCATGTTCTTAAAAGAAAAGAATCCTGATATTCGCTGTGTAGTTGCTGATCCGATGGGGAGCGGTCTCTACAGCTATGTCAAAACTGGAGAAATCAAGTCTGAGGGCAACTCCATCACCGAGGGTATAGGCAACGGTCGAGTGACTGGCAATATGGCAGGAGCTCCCGCAGATGACGCAATTCGCATCGACGATCCAGAAGCGCTGCGGGTGGTCTATCAGCTTTTATATCAAGATGGTCTCTTTATGGGGGGATCGGTGGGCATTAACGTCGGTGCTGCAGTCGCTATTGCCAAACAGATGGGCCCTGGCCATACGATTGTAACGGTCCTGTGTGACAGTGGGTCTCGCTACCAGTCAAAGATTTTTAGCCGTGAATGGCTAGAATCTAAGGGGCTATGGTCTAACCAGCTGCTGCCGACAGGCGCTACGTCTACAAGCTGACTATTCCAAAGAGGGTTCAGGGAAAATAGCATACCGTGAAGGTAACCAGCTGGATGCCTTCACGGTAAACATCTTCAACAATGAAATTTTATTTGCGTGCAAACTCTCAACGGATCACAAAAGGTCCAGAAGAGTTTTAGCTCACAGCTAAAATTACTGATTTAAATAAGCCCCAGTCCCACCATCAGCAGGATCGAGATAGGGCTTTAGGTAAATACCGGAGGTCCGTCGAGCCGATCGAGTCGATTGATCACCTAAGATCTCTCCTACCGTCCCCCAAATCTCGCTGTTGGTGCTGCCTGTTCCTAAAACAGAGTTTGGTAAACGGGCACCGCCGACAAACGTGTTGACCGCACTAGTACCTGTTCCTGCATCAGCCAGGGTAATGTTAGAAAACACCGCGTCGCGAGTAGCCACCGGATCTTGTCCGGGGGGAACAGTAAACACAATTCGACAGGCATCTAGATCTTCGTCTGTAGTTGCACATACCGTGTTGTAACCGTTTTCCACATCAGTACGTAGCTCCACCAGACCATCTGGGCGATACTCTTCCAAGCGCTCACTGATGGTTTCACAACGGCGCTCTGGAGTCCAACCACCTCCCATTTCTGTGGGAACAGCCCAAGGATAGGCTTGACCTGGCTCACTTTTGGGACGATACATGACCGTATATTCACCTGCTTGAATCTCGCACGTAAAGCGAGAACTCACAGGCTCAGGAGTCTCTTCTCCATCACTGGCTAGCGCTAAACCAACCATAGGTCCAAAAATCACACTCAACGCCAGCAGGCTGGCTTTACTGACTGAGAGAGCTGTAGAAGCACTGCTGAAAAACTGGCGCGATCGTATCCAATCCATGGTCAACTCCTTGTATGTGCCGTTAAAGTAGCCGATGTCTCTTTAATGAGACTAGCTCAGGGCGACAAATGGATCGTTAAGCGACGACCAGTGCGTAAATTGGCTACACAGGTATGTAGTAGACAGATTAACCGTGGCAGCGCTTAAACTTTTTGCCGCTACCGCACCAGCATGGCTGACTTCGCTTCGGTAGTATTGGCGATAGTATTTCTCCATCGACATAAAACCAGCGGCCCTCATCTTTGAGAAATTTTGAGCGCTCGTGGAGCTGTCCCCATTCAGGCTGGCTGTAGACCGCCATAAATTCTACATAGCCTGTGGTATCGCTTTTGCGTCCCTGATGGGTCGCGATCACGCTCAAAGACTCCCAAACCGTGGCCTTGATGCTTTTGACCAGGTTGATGCGGTCGTCAAACTTACGCTTTGATGGATGCCGCGTAGCCACTAGATAGTCCACATTGCCTTTACAGTAGGCCACATATCGCGATCGCATAAGCGCCTCTGCCGTCGGAGCGACCGTTGCATTGAGCAAATAGGGTTGGCAGCAGTTGCTGTAGGACCGGTTGCTACCACACAGACAGCTAGCATCATCTTCGAAAGCCATATGCCCCCTTGACGTTCCCTTTAGTCACCACCTCAGCAACTCTAGAGCTAAACTGGGCCAGATGAGGCTAATGACTACACAAACATCGTTGCTCATTTATTGAGATGCCAGTCTAGCAAAAATATGCTCACAGCAAAATTCTCCCTAACGCTAGCAATGACACAGACAGCACTTATGCCGTACTCAACAATGTCTGTTGAAGCGCACTAGAGAGAATGATGCAGGTACTATGACCTTTTTATTTAACGAGAGGAGAAGATAATGCCGAGCCTGTACTCAAGACTAATCAAGATCTTCTAAACTATCGACACTTAATGGCACTAGCTCATGATCGGTTGTGAATGCCATCCACATCTCTTCTTCAGGCTCAATCATGACTCCAGTTAGCGCGCAGCGCTCACGACGTTGAGCTTCAGCCGCCATGATGGCCCGGATTTGCTGGCGCTGTATCTGAAATCCAGGGTCGTCAGAGTGTTGGCGCACGTAGTCCCAAAGCACCTCACGCACTAGTGACTGATACCCACGGCTGCCTGCTAGAGTTTTCAGCTTGTCAATAAGCTCCCGCTCGAAGCGGATGCTGGTGACCTGCATATCAGTAGTCGGCAATTTGGTGTTTAGACTCATTAATCAATATTAAGGAATGTGTAATCAAATTCATGCTACGGAGCGTAACACGATAGAAAGAAGGCCTTAAGCTTACATCTCTTGCGTAGAGAATCGCTTCCCTCCATGGAAGCAGTTTACTGCAAGTTCATCATTTAGGACTAAGGCTATATCATCCCCCAAACTATAACTACATTATCTGCAGTATGCACAACTGTATCTTGTCAGTGGACAGGTTACAAACTGGCTTTCTCTGGTCCACGACAAGGCAGATAACATACATACCGATAGTGTAGGCCAAATACTGCAAGAAGATTCTTGTCGGATACCCGGATTGAAAGTCTACAGCAGTCAGCTGCCGTCATAAACAACGATATATAGAATGTCTTTATAAAGCTGTTAGATTAAAAAAAGTTGTTGGTATCTGGCTAAACCTTCATCAATTAAGCTCCATACAACAGCACGCTAGTTTACGATGCCTCATGGTCGGAAGTACCTTTGTAGTAGCACTACAGAGAAAGCGTCCTGGCATCATCGCCCTGAGTCAGTAATTTAAGTAAGTTTGCTTGTATAGTTAATTACCCAGACGGCTGGTTTACGTCACCTATGTAAGGTACCTGAGATGATATTGATAGGGGCCGCCAAAATACTCTGTGCAGCAATGCTTACTGTCATGCTGATAATACACAGCTATCCTGAGGCTGCGGGATGATTGTGTTAGGCTCGCTACTGATACAGCTCTAGGTACTGTATTTGGTTGAATAGTCTAGTCTACAGAAACCAAATGGTCAGTCAATGGGTCTTTTAAGCTAGAGTGCAGCTGCCTGTCATTTTGCATCAGTAGTAGGAGTTAATCGCTCTGATTTTGTTCATTAGCTAACAGGGATCGCCATGACTACTAACCGGCAATTACCTTACATCGTTGGGGATAACAAAAAGCAAACATACTCCGGTCGTCTACACCAGCGGTTAGATGAAGCGATGCAAGAAGGTACCGAGGTCCAGGTTCGACTGCCCTGGGGTGGATTGAGTGGTGTCCCAGTATATCTGGATGATACCTGCGTTGAAATCGTCTATGTTCATGTATACGAACCAGACGAAGATGACGAGCCTGATGATGAGGTTTCTCGTCGTACCGTTTGGCTCGTACGCTTGGAAGAAATCAGCGCCGTTTCTTTTGTCAGTGAAAGCTGGTCTAAGGAACGTTTGGAGAAGCTATTTATCCCGGAAAGAAAGGAAGATACCTCTCCCGCTCCGGATCTAAGGTCTGAGGAGCCCACAGATTAAGCAGACGCAGAACAGACGAGGGAGACGGCACAAATTTTAAAGCGTAAACTTCTGCATTACCCACTGTTTCGCTCGTCTAATTGCATCGCTGCGGCTGTAGGCTTTGGGCACTGCGATCGCACTTCCTGTCGGGTAGTCAACCCAGGCGGTATAGATTTTGACTCCCAGATGGGTACCACTTGTAATCTGAATGGTGACCCCACGATAGGGAAATGCAAATACGGTCTTGATATGGTCGGGGTCAGCAATATGCATTAGGTGCAGCAAAATAGGCGTAGCAAAGCGACCGTAATAAGTGTGTCTGTCTATTCAGCCCTCGCTATGACCATTAAAATTGTCCGTTGTGAACTTTCGGACCACCATTCAGCAATTCGTATCATTCGTGAGACTGTCTTTGTCACAGAGCAAGGAGTCCCTATAGAACTCGAAATGGATGCGCGCGATTCCCTTTGTCACCATGTACTGGCATTAGTTGATGACTGTCCAGCAGGAACGGCCCGTTTAGATACGCTAAAGCAGGGCAAGGTGGGCCGACTAGCGGTACTAAAACAGTTTAGGCGAAAGGGTCTAGGGCGATTACTCATGCAGGAAATCGAGGCCGTTGGCTATGAGCGTCATCTGCCCAACCTTTGGTGCCATGCCCAGAAAACGGCTGTCTCGTTCTATCAATCCATGGGATATCAGGTAGCGAGTCCTGATTTTACAGAAGCTGGCATCGTCCACTGCAGAATGCAGAAATCGCTTTTGCTTTAGGCATACAGATCGGCCACATATTCGCCATAGCCGTTATACAAGAGCGTATCCTGCTTGACCCAATCCCACGGTTCTCCTGAACCAACCAGGCGCTCGCGCTTTTGCGACCAGCGAGGATGGGATACATCGGGTTCTACATTGGCTTCGAATTTATACTCATTGGGAGATATCGTATTCCAATACGTGGTCGGCTGCTCTGCTAAAAACTCAATTTTCACGATGGATTTCCCCCCCTTAAATCCATACTTCCAGGGCACTACCATCCGAATGGGAGCCCCATGCTGTTTAGGCATCGTCCGGCCATAGATACCCACGGCAAAAAACGCCAAATCGTTGGCCATCTCTTCGATACGCAGTCCCTCGTGATAGGGCCAGGGCAGATTGGAAAATGAAAAGGACGGCCCTGGCGTGATTTTTTCATCATAGAAAGACTCGAAACGCACATATTTTGCATCCGATGTGGGCTCCACGTCTTCTAGCAGTTGACGCATGGGGAAGCCTAGCCAAGGGACTACCATAGCCCAAGCCTCAACACAGCGAAATCGATAGATCCGCTCCTCTAAGGGAAATTTGGCGTACAAATCGTCCAAGTCATAGGTAGTCGGCTTATTAACTAAGCCAGAAACCTCCAGCTTCCAGGGATCGCTCGGTAATTTTTGAGCACTTTCCCAGATATTTTTAGTAAGGCCAAACTCATAGAAGTTGTTGTAGCGACTCGCAAACATCTGCTCGGTCACTGGACGACCTACATCCGTAAACGCTGGATTGACCGTAAAGTTACTCAGAGGTTCACCTAGAGTATTGCTAAATTCCTCATTGCCTTGGGCTTTTAGAGAGCGCCCGGCACAGCTAGTGGCAGCCATCCCTAAACCGACCCCAGCCAGGTTTTTGAGAAATTTACGACGATTTAGAAAAGCCGCTTCTGTAGTAGCTAATTTTTCGGGCAGTTGCCAGTCTGGACGAATGTGGATAAAGCTCATAGATCGCGAATAGCGGCAAGCACGGCGTTACTGGATTGAAGGAATTGGCAATGTCTGAGCGGCATCTATACAAAACGGCGCTCTTGTTGCTGACACCTTAGCCTATTCAACTGAGCGCTAAATGAGCAGACGCTGAAGACCGCAGTAGACGAGCCGCGCTGTGGCACAATTGTACCTAGTCGTTAAAATGCCCTACGTTTTTAAGAAAGCCCTGTGAGTACTGCTACCTCTACCCAGCGCGCCGTTTTTCCCTTCACTGCGGTAATCGGTCAAGAAGATATGAAGTTGGCCCTGATTTTGAATGTCATTGACCCCAAGATCGGCGGGGTGATGATCATGGGCGATCGCGGTACCGGTAAGTCAACCACGATTCGGGCTCTAGCAGACCTGTTACCTGAAATTAGCGTAGTTGAGAATGACCCTTTTAACCGAGCCCCTGAAGATCCAGAGGTTCAGCAAGAATTTGAAGGCAGCTCAGTACCAGAGAGCGCCATGAAAGTACCCATGGTGGATTTACCCTTGGGTGCCACCGAAGACCGCGTGTGCGGCACTATTGATATTGAAAAGGCCCTGTCTGAGGGTGTAAAAGCCTTTGAGCCGGGTCTACTGGCTAAGGCCAATCGCGGTCTACTGTACGTAGATGAGGTCAATCTTTTGGATGACCACCTCGTCGATGTCCTCCTAGACTCGGCTGCATCCGGTCGTAACACGGTAGAGCGGGAGGGCATTTCCATTCGTCACCCGGCCCAGTTTGTATTGATTGGCTCAGGCAACCCTGAAGAGGGTGAGCTCCGCCCCCAGCTACTGGACCGCTTCGGCATGCATGCCGAGATTCGTACCGTGAAAGACCCGGCTCAGCGTGTACAAATTGTGGAACAGCGCGCTGAATTTGACCAAGATCCCGATGCATTTTTGGCCAAGTACCAAAGCGAGCAGACCGCCCTGCAAGAAAGAATTGTCAGCGCGCAGCAGCGTCTTAAGGGCGTCGCCATTGACCATGAGTATCGGGTACAGATTTCTCAGGTTTGTTCTGAGCTAGACGTCGATGGGTTGCGAGGCGATATTGTTTCAAACCGCGCTGCTAAGGCATTAGCCGCCTATGAAGGGCGCAGCGAAGTCACCCTTGATGATATTCAGACCGTCATCGCCCTTTGCCTGCGCCACCGTCTGCGTAAGGATCCTCTAGAGTCGATTGATTCTGGATACAAAGTCGAAAAAACCTTTGGCAGTGTGTTTGGAGTCACGATACCCGACCCGACTGCTAACGGTCGCTCTCCGGTCGGCGCGCGATAAATGCGAAAACGCATCCTGGGATTAGACCCTGGTTTAGCAATTCTGGGATTCGGTATTCTTGAATATGACCCAGCCACCACTCGCAATCTAAAACCAGAACTTGAGGTGGTGGATTTTGGCATTATTGAAACGCCAGCAGGGACAGAAGTGGGCTCACGGCTATGTACTATCTATGACGATCTCAACAGCGTCATTGAAACATATCAGCCCGACTCTGTTTCTATTGAAAAGTTGTTCTTTTATCGCATGGGTAACACTATTTTGGTGGCCCAGGCCAGAGGTGTGGTCATGCTGGTGCTAGCGCAGCACCAGCTACCGTTTTTAGAATTTACCCCAGCTCAAATAAAACAGGCGCTGACCGGCTACGGCAACGCTGACAAACAGGATGTACAAGCAGCGGTACAGCGAGAACTAAAGCTGGACAAGATTCCACGCCCGGATGATGCTGCAGATGCTTTGGCTGTCGCGATGACCGGTTGGTTTAACTTGGATTAATACAACAACTGTTAAGCGTCAAAACATCTGTACAAATAATACGGCTAACTGGGGTAATCCCCTGCAGATGCCCCAGTTAGCAGCAGGTCTTAAGATGACGCACGAATCTTCTGAGACCAAATACGGGTGGGTAGGCCCCAGATATGGATAAAGCCTTCGGCGGCTTTGTGGTCAAACTGATCGTCTGCGCCGTAGGTGGCTAGCTCTTCGGTGTAAAGTGCATTGTCCGATTTACGACCCACAATAGTGGCGTTACCCTTAAACAGCTTCAGACGAATCGTACCGGAGACGCGCTCTTGAGTTTTGTCAATAAAGGCATCTAGCGCTTCTTTTAGAGGGCTAAACCAGAGACCGTTGTACACTAGCTCGCTATAGGTTTGTTCAATCCCGCGCTTGTACTGGGTGACATTGGCATTAAGGGTGAGACTTTCGAGATCTTTGTGGGCCGCAATTAGCACCAGCAGCGCTGGAGTTTCGTAGATCTCGCGGGACTTGATCCCAACGACCCGATTTTCGACGAGATCTAGACGGCCAATGCCGTGGGTACCAGCTAGCTGGTTGAGCTGGCTGATCAGGTCAACGGGTCCCAGAGTGCTGCCATTGATGCCGGTGGGAACCCCTTGCTCAAAGTTGATTTCAACGTACTCGGGCTGGTCGGGGGTATCGGCAATGGCTTTGGTCAGGGCGTACACTTCTTCGGGAGGCTCTGTCCAGGGATCTTCAAGAACGCTGGCTTCGACACTGCGGCCTAGCAGATTGCGGTCAATGCTGTAAGGGGAGGACTTTTTAACCGGGAACGTTAGGCCAAACTGTTCGCCATAGGCAATAGCTTCTTCACGACTCATGCCCCACTCGCGGGCGGGGGCTAAGACTTTGAGTTTGGGGTTGAGACCTGCGATCGCAACATCAAATCGCACCTGATCATTCCCCTTACCCGTACAGCCGTGGGCGACCGCATCCGCACCATACTTTTCAGCAGCGGCCACTAGCGCCTTTGCAATCAGCGGTCGAGCCAGTGCCGTAGACAGGGGATAGCGGCCTTCATATAAGGCATTCGCCTTAATGGCTGGAAACGCATAGTCAGTGACAAAGACTTCTGTCATGTCTTCCACTAGCGACTCCATGACCCCAGCCGTCAGCGCCTTTTTCTGAATCGGCCCGAGTTCCTCACCTTGGCCTAGATCTGCCGCTAGTGTGATCACCTCTTTCACACCAAATTCATTCTTCAAGTAAGGTATACAAACAGTTGTATCCACACCCCCAGAATAGGCAAGTACAACCCGTTCAGCCCGACCCATAGTTAATTTTCCATTAAATTACAGTCCTTTATATTACGGCAGTATTACGACGCTCATCCGTCGGGAACACAACCGTTCTTAAGATCGTCTAGGCACCCCGCTATCATAAAGGTCTCTTCCCATAACACTGATACATGTTTTTTAGCATCGTCATCCCCACCTATAACCGCAAACCCATCCTCGAAAAATGTCTGCGGGCGATGGAGCAACAGGCGTTTCGCCCTAGCACCCAGGTTCAGGACTACGAAATTGTGGTGGTGGATGACGGTTCAACCGATGGCACCGTAGAGTGGCTACAGGCCATGCAATTCCCCCATGTCAGGGTGTATCAGCAGAACCATAAGGGAGCTGCCGTAGCGCGCAATCTAGGTGTGGAGAAGGCAGCCGGTGACACTATCATTTTTATTGATAGCGATCTGGTGGTGCTAGATGGCTTTTTACAGCATCACGCCGATGCTCTGGGTAAGCACTACACCCGTCAGGGTAACGATCGTGTATTTACCTATGGCCGAGTGGTCAATACCTGCAATTTTGAAGACCCCACCTCAGAACCGTTTAAGGTGACGGACTATTCCCAGGCGTATTTTGCGACCGGGAACGTTGCGATCGCAAAGCACTGGCTCATAGAAGCAGGGCTTTTCGACGAACAGTTCACCCAGTATGGCTGGGAGGACCTAGAGCTGGGTGTACGTCTTAAAAACTTGGGTCTAACGCTGATCAAATGTCCAGAAGCCGTTGGCTACCACTGGCATCCGCCCTTTAGCCTCGACGACCTGCCTCGACTGATCGATGTAGAAATCCAGCGGGCTCGCATGGGTGTTGTCTTTTACCAGAAGCATCCCACCCTGGATGTACGCATGATGATCCAAATGACCTGGCTACACCGGCTGTTGTGGGGGTTGCTGTCCCTGGGGGGCTTGCTCAATGAGCGGACGCTTAAGCCTTTACTTCAATGGCTAATTGACCAGGGGCGTCCTCAGCTGTCTCTAGAAGTTGCCCGTATTTTTCTTAATTGGTACAACGTCAATGCTGTCTATGCGGCCTATCGAGACCGGTCCCTGACAGTGGGCCAGCAAAAAATTTGATATCCCATAGATTACGCAAAACCCGGCATGATGACCAGCTATAAACCCGTCCTATGACGGATGGCCCCCTAGCAGAATTTTTGCTATACGTTGCTACATACAGTATTTACACTGCAAAGATAGGTTGGATTTCCATTAAGTTCAGCACTTGAAAGGGAAATTCTGTACCTATCACCACACCAGTTCGTTCTAGTAATGGCTAGCTTGTTATAAAACATAACTAATAATATAAGGAAAAACGAATAAAGACGCTGTTGATTGTAGGTGAACAAAACAGTACGAGCTGTTCGCCATCCGCACCTGACAGGTGAACTGACAGCAGCGCCAACCCTCACCCATCTCTTACTGTTCGTGCCATGCAATCCGATAACGTCCAACTGTTTCGTATGTTGATCGAAGCCGGTGCTCAACCGGGAGAAGATTTTTCCTATGACCTGAGTCAGGGAACCTGCCACCTGAACGAGCGCGGCTTTATTCTGCTGCAGGCAGCTTTTCCTGACATTAATTGGCACGAAATCTCTAGCGTAGTTGAACGTGACCTAGATGGACCGGTGCAAGCGCTTCACCAGCATCTGGGTGTGGAATTTGCCTCAGCTATTATTCGTCAGTTGGAGCAGCGTATCCAGCAGCTACCTACCAATGAAGCCACCTGGTATGCCCATCAGATTCTTGGAGGGGTAGAGCAGCGTACAGGTATTTCGCTTTATCAGCTGATTCAGCAGACGCTATCAGCGGCGGTATGTCAGCATCTAGAACAGCTGCTTAAATTAACGCCCATGACCCCATGCCATGTTTGGATAGAAGACTTGGTAATAGCAGCAGGCGGATCAGCGGACGATATTGCCTATGACGGTGAAGACATTTTGCTGAGCGAAGCAGGTATTTCCCTGCTAAACGAGGTATGGACGGGAGAACTAGACATTCAAGAAGACCTGGCGGCCTAGAGTAATCCCAATTTTTGTGAGATTGTTTGGGAGAACCTGCCCGATGGAGCCCCTAAAGCTAGGCCCATCGGGGATAGTCAGCATCGACAATGACCATCGCCCCGGTAATGTCTGCGGAGCGATCGCAGGCTAGATACAACGCAGCTCTAGCAATGGCGCGAGCTGCATTTTTATCGCGGCGGGGCATGTGAAAGACTTTATTGGCCAAAGCTGCCTGATAGCTTGATAGCGTGGCTCCACTGACCGCTACATGGGGCCAGATCAGGTTAACACGCACCCCTCGCGGAGTAGCCCCTTCAGCAATATCGCGGGTCATTGCCATCAGCCAGCCTCGACTGGTGCCTTCAACAACGTGCATGCCCTTATGGGGATAGGGGACAATGTTGATGATAGCGCCTTGATCGACTCGGCTGAGAAAGGGGAGAGCATGCTGGCTAAATAGAAAAGCGCCTTGCAGCCTCAGCTCGACGATGCGCTCCCAGGATTCGGTTGTTAGGTCTAGTACAGATGCGTCGTTTCCCAACAGGCTAAAGCTGGCGTTGTTACACAGAATATCAAGCCGCCCATATGTTGCGATCGCATCCTTAATAGCCAGATTTACATCATCGGCCTCGGTCACATCCACCAGGCAGAATCGCGCCTTGGCCCCATTGCGCTCTAACCGATGAACCATTTGAGTTCCCTGGACCTGGTCAACACCACACAGCACAATCTTGGCTCCGTGGCGTGCCCATAGACTGGCTATCCTACGCCCCACTCGACAGTCGCCTGCAGTAATCAGAGCGACCCGATCCTTTAGTAACATTATTTAGACTCCACAGGCCGGACATCATAGCTTCTGTCAGGTTAGTCAGGACTATTTATGTTCGCATTTAGTCATAGCAGTTAACCTGACGAACTAACATATCCATCGGTTACTAGATTCGCCAAACCCGATGACAGTAGATATCTTGCCCATATCGAACTAGCGAAAACTGTTGTTACAAAATAGGCTACAGCATTCTTGTCGGGTTGCAAAGTCTCTACTAGCAAAGAGACTTTTAGCACAATCTCTTCTAAAAAAGGAAGAAAAGTATTTGAACTCACGAACTAAGGAATAAAGATTGTATAAGGTCTAAAAGTTTAGTATGGAAAGACGTTCCATGGAACGTCCGTACGTCCAGGAGCCTAATTCATTTTGTTTCTGAAGTAACAGGAGTACAAAACTCTCCCTAAGTAAAAAGTACTGACTTAAAACGTGCATCCTGTCGGTAACGGTTCAACAGCTTCCAAACTAGGTAAAGCCTCCTCAGCCGGCTCAAAGCCACTCTCAACCGAGCCCTTCAGCATCTGACCCCCATAGCCAGGCTGCAGCCCTCCCATATGACCTCGAACGATGACAACCTGGTCTGAAGCTACGGCCACAGGTCCACCGCTGCGAGTAAACGGCTGCTCATCAACATGACTATGGACCAAAATACGACGATAGAGAAGTTCACCAGTTTCGGCGTTAACGACCTCCCACCAGTCGGCATACTGGTCACAGCCTGTATCGTTACTGCTGATGGTGACCGCAAACGTGTAGCTGCCGGCCTCACCGGTTATCGCAACAGAGTCAATATCAGCCACCGGTGCTGCATCAGTGGCAGGAACTTCATCTGAAACCGATTCAGACACAGCCTCAGGAACAGAGCTTGGTGAGGCATCAGGCTCTATGGGTGCGGCTCCACAGGCAACCAGAAACACTAAAGCTAGATACAGGACTCTGTGCATAAATAAATCTAGCGCTGCTTTTTCCCACCCAACCAGTCTGGCTAAACAGTCGCTGCTACAGGTGCTTTCGTTAAAATATCAACGCCCTCTTTAGTCACCACTACGGTGTGTTCAAACTGAGCCGTCAGCGACCGGTCTTTGGTAATCGCTGTCCAACCATCCGCCAGCAGTTCTACATCATGGCCCCCTACGTTGATCATGGGTTCGATGGTAAATACCATGCCGGGAGCTAGCTTTTTACCTTTGCCAGCGGTGCCATAGTGAGGGATCTGAGGTTCGGTATGAAAGATGCGATGCACTCCATGCCCGACAAAGTCACGAACTACAGAAAAACCTTCGGCTTCAGCATAGGTTTGAATAGCAGCGCCAATATCGCCAATGCGGGCGCCGGGCTTAACCGCCTGAATACCGCGATACATGCTTTCTTGAGTGACCTCTACCAAACGACGCGCTTGGGGGGATACGTCACCCACCAAAAACGTTCGAGACGTGTCGCCATGGTAGCCGTTTAAGATCGGTGTGACGTCAATATTGATAATGTCACCATCTCTTAAAATTTGCTTGGCATTGGGGATACCGTGACAGACCACCTCATTGACGCTAGTACAGATAGATTTGGGAAACGGGTCCACCCCTTCGCCACCGGGATATCCCAGGGGAGCACTTTTGGCCCCTTGCTTCTGGGTCCAGCGCTCGGCCTCATCATTGAGCGCCAGCGTACTTACACCGGGTTTAACCATGGGCTCCAGGTGGTCTAACAACCGCGCCGCCAGCTGACAGGCATGACGCATTTGTTCAATTTCCCGTTTGGAGAGCCGAATGATTCCTTTAAATGCAGCGTCCACAGTATCTCAATTAAACGTATTTTGATTAGCAGAGGTAGTCCTCTCAACCTACTCTAGCGCTATTGACATCCTCTAGCAGCTAGATAATAGAAAATTGATCAAAGTGGGACACCTGAAAAACGCTCAGTCTGTAGCGAGATATGCTAAAAAATTGGTCAATGACGAGGACGGCAAACAAGTATGCAATTTTGGGCGATCTGCATTGTCTGTATCTATGTGGGAATCGGTCTATTTAATTGGGTGAGCGGTCTGCATTGGCTAGCTGAGTTCTCCTTGCCGCTGTCAGTTTTAGGAGGGCTTGGACTTGCGATCGCAAGCAGCACCTCCAATGCTCCCCAATCGACCGATGCCTCAAATGTGATCACGTCTCCGAGCCCGTCAGAGACAGACAAAGACGTATTGCCGTCCAGACCAGCCGTAGACTCTTCCATTTCATTTACTATCAACAAAAATGTTCGCCCCCAGTAGGAAGATTCAGTAGCGCAGGGAGCCTCCCTGCTACTTAGGAGCCTGCAGCTGACCGATGGCATTGGTCACCGTGCGACGGGGCATAAGTCGGTTCGAAAATACCAGCAGTCGATTAAACCAGCCATGAATAGCCACCCGCTGGTTGCGCTCTAACGCGTCATAGCCAAACCGGGCCACATCAGCTGCCTCAGGCAATTTAAGCTTCTTAAAAAAAACCACATCCTCCAGCTCAGCTCTAGCTTGAAAGTCGGTGCCCTGGGTAGGCCCCGGACACAGAACCGTTGCTGTAATCCCAGAGCCTTCTAGCTCCTGGGCTAGAGCTTCTGTAAAGGACATCACATAGGACTTACTGGCATAGTAGGTGGCCATAAAGGGGCCTGGCTGAAACGCAGCCGTTGACGCCACGTTGAGAATTTTGCCATAGCCCCGCTCTAGCATCGGTGGTAAAAATAGCCGAGTCAGATGGGTCAGGCTCACCATATTCAGCTGTAGCAGAGCGCTTTGCTTAGACCACTCAGCGTTAACAAAGGGACCGTAGTCGCCAAAGCCTGCATTGTTCACCAAGACATCGACCGGCAGCTCCTGCTGCTGAATCTGGTCAAACAGCGCTACTGGCGAGTCAGCATGACTGAGATCCTGGCTAATGATGTGGGTCTGAATGCCTTTAGCTTGAATTAATTCAGCCTGGACCTGCTGTAGTTTATCAGTGCTGCGCGCCACCAAGATCAAATCATAATCATGGCTGGCAAACACCTTAGCCAGTTCGTAACCAATGCCACCAGATGCGCCTGTGATCAGTGCTGTTTTTGCCATATCAGATAGGGTTAATAAGTTTTGATGCCTAATCCGTGTCGTAGTTCCATTGTGTAAGCTCCACCCCAACAGCGCCACTGATGGGCTGAGCCGCCTTCCTGGTACGGCCAACCGATCGAATCGTTGGGGTTCTCACGACCGCACTTGGGTAATGGCAACAATCTTCTTCGGCAAGCCCTAACACCAGGTGAGGTTCTCTCCCCTGGATGTTGTTAAAACACTGCGACATCATAGTGACTGTAAGGCAAACAAAGAGGTCCAAAACAACATTTCTCTTTGGCACCCACAATCGTGAACTGAGGAAACAACACAATGATCGTACGTTACTGGCAACCTTTCCAAGAACTCGAAGCTATCCGTCAGCAGCTTGATAGCGTATTTGAAACGCCAGCGGCTGAAACAATGACTCCCGCAGTTGACCTGGTGGATAATGGCGACAGCTACACAGTAGAAGTTGTTCTACCTGGCGTGAATGCCGATGCTATCAACATCGAAGCTAGCCGCAAAAGCATCGCAATTTCGGGTGAGCGCACTGCGCCTGACTATGACGACACTCACAAGGTGCTACATCGCGAGCGTCGCTATGGCACATTTCGCCGAGTTGTTGGACTGCCTGCCGCTGTTGACCATGAGAACATCAAAGCTGACTACAGCAACGGCATCCTGACTCTGCAGGCACCCAAAACAGCCGAGGAGCTAAACAAGATCGTCAAGGTCAACATTGCTGGCACCCTACCAGAAACAGCAGAGTAGTTCTTTTCTGTTGTTGCTAGTTTTCACTCGCAACGGTCTTGCTGTAAATCTGTCGGGGAACCTGACTTATCGATTCGCTGAAACTGTATTCGGCATTCTTCCATACTAGGTGAGGTTCCCCACCCTACAGATTACTAGAGATCCAAGGCATAATAAATACATCCAACAAAACAACGCTTTAAACGCATCTATCCCCTTGCTAGATAGCCGAGTTTAAGAATCAAACCTTCAACACCACTCGTTCAACAATATTCTCTACGCAACCTACCCTAAGGAAATAACACAATGATCGTCCGTTACTGGCAGCCTCTTCAAGAAGTCGAATCTATCAAACAGCAGCTTGACAGTATGTTTGAAGACCTGACAACTGAAGCAAACTGGACACCTGCTGTTGATCTAATTGATGCAGGTGATAACTACGTCGTAGAAGTTGTTCTTCCAGGTTTCAATAGTGATGATATCAACATCGAAGCTAGCCGTAAGAGCATTACAGTCGCGGGTGAGCGCGCTGCTGCTGACTATGGCGATGACAAGACTGTTCTCCGTCGCGAGCGCCGCTATGGTAGCTTCTGTCGTGTAGTAAATCTTCCTGTCGCTGTGGATCACGAGCAGGTCAGCGCCGACTATACCAACGGTATTCTGACGCTACATGTGCCCAAAGCGGCTGAAGTTCGCAACCGGGTAGTCAAGGTCAACGTTGGCTCTGCTGCCTAGTGCTGTGTAGCGATCGCACTTCAGTTGGGAATACCTGAGGTGCGATCGCTACGGACAAATCGTTTCTAATTCTCCTAGTTTGGCTTTGCGGCAGGGATATCCTGCCGCTTTTTTTATGGGCAAATTGGTGGTCACAGATAGAGGTCGGTAGGACGCTCACCAGGGATACCTGGCAGGACTACTCGCTGGTGGCTGTTGGCGTTTAAGCTGGGTATTACAAATCAGTACCCTTTTGGCAAATCAACGGCTATGAGCAGTCCAGACTTAACTGATGGCTTTGCGGCTCCCGAGCAGGCTATTCCCAAAATCGGTCTCTTTACGATGCTGCGCCTGGGTGTATTTAATATGGGCCTTGGCATCATGTCGCTGCTGACGTTGGGTGTCCTCAATCGGGTCATGATTGATGAGCTGAGGGTGCCAGCGCTGATCGCGGCGGGTGCGCTCGCAGTGCATCAATTTATGGCCCCGGCCCGCATCTGGGTAGGCCAAATGTCAGATTCTAAACCCCTGTTTGGCTATCACCGCAGCGGTTACATCTGGCTCGGCATCGTTTCCATGGCCATTACCGCCTTTATCGCCGTTCAGATTGTTTGGCATATTGGCGCTCGGGTGGAAATTTCTGGCTGGAACAGTGGCATTTACCCCTGGGTGGGTCTTTTAGCCTTCGTGTTTGCCCTATATGGTCTAGCTTTGTCCTCTACATCGACACCGTTTACAGCGCTCTTAGTGGATGTGTCGGATGATGAGACCCAGTCAAAGCTGGTGGGGATCGGCTGGGGCATGCTGATGGTGGGCATCGTTTCCGGTGTGATTATCACCACTATTGTATTGGGGTCCCTGGGGGATACTCCCACCCTGGACGAGCTACGTAGCTCCATTAATCGGCTGTTTATCATTGCGCCGTCCATAGTGTGTGGGTTGGCCATCCTGAGCACCTTTGGCATTGAGAAAAAATATTCGCGACTGCAGCAGCGCAGCCGTCAGCGTGACGATCAGATTACCTTTGGGGCGGCGATAAAAGTTCTCACCGCCAGCCGTCAGACCGGGTTGTTTTTTGTATTTTTGCTGGTGCTCAGCCTCAGTCTGTTTATGCAAGATGCGGTATTAGAACCCTACGGCGGTCAGATCTTTGGCATGGCCATTGCCGAGACCACCCAGCTCAACGCCTATTTTGGCATGGGTACGTTGTTTGGCATTGTCGCCACCGGTTTTTTCTTGGCTCCCAGACTGGGTAAAAAACGCACGATTAAATTTGGCTGTCTGTGGGCATCGTTTTGTTTAATTTTGCTCATTGTCTTTGGTACTACCGGCAATCCGCAACAGCTAATGTTGGGCGTAGGTCTCTTTGGTTTAGCATCGGGCGTGCTGACCACAGGTTCGATTTTGCTAATGCTGGACCTGACGGTGGCCGAAGTGGCCGGTACATTTATCGGCGCATGGGGATTAGCTCAAGCCATTGCCCGAGGAACTGCAACGGTGCTAGGCGGCAGCTTACTTTCTTTGGGTAAAGACATCGTAGAAACCATGGCAGGGGGTCCGGTAGCAGAATCACAGCTGCTGCCCGCCTATAGTTTGGTATTTGGTACCCAGGCAGTCGGTATGCTGATTGCAGTGGCGATCGTCAGTCGGGTGAATATTCGCGAGTTTCAGACAACGGCAAAAAGTGCGATCGCAACTGCCCTAGAAAGTGATATGGACTAACCCTATGACCCCAGACTGGCAACATATTCTCACCGTCGCTGAAACCGCAACTACCGTCGTCGGAGCCCAGCTGCTCAAAGACTTTGGCAGCGCTACCGCCGAAGAAAAAGCCGACGGTAGCCTCGTCACCCAGTCGGATAAATGGGCCGATGGCGAACTGCGCCGCCGCTTACAAAAAGAGCTGCCCAGCCACGGTGTCCTCAGTGAAGAAGATAGCCATATTTTCCCTAGCGAAGACTTTTGCTGGATTATTGACCCCATTGACGGCACCACCAACTTCACCCGAGGCGTTCCCCTGTGGGGCATTTCCTTAGGTCTGCTCTACAAAGGTACGCCTGTTTTTGGCCATGTGTATATTCCCACCCTAGACCAGCGATTCCATGGCTTTTTTATGGGCAACTCTGACCTAGACGGACCCAGCGGAGCCTTTCTTGATGGTGAGCCGATGCACACATCCTCGGATGAGATCGCAGGCAGTCAGTTTTTTAGTCTCTGTGCTCGCAGTCTGAAAGTTCTAAACAAGCCGTTCCCCTGCAAAATCCGAATGCTGGGTGTGGCCACCTACAATTTGCTGACGGTAGGCGCTGGTATTAGCCTCGGTGCGGTGGAAGCCACCCCAAAAATCTGGGATATTGCTGCTGTTTGGGTCATCACCCAGGCCGCTGGTGGAGTGTGGACTCCGCTGGAGGAAGCTGATATTTTCCCGCTAGAAGTGGGTGCTGATTACGGCAGTCGCCCGTTTCCTACACTGCTAAGTGCTCGACAAGATCTAACAGAGCAATTTTATCCCTTGGTTAATGTGATTAGACAATAGCCTTTATCATGGATTTTTGAGAAAAGTCCCATACCTCAGCGCTATGGAAACCTCTAAGAAAGTAGATATCAATACTTCGTCTATTCTCTCCAGCTTAAAAAACGAGTTAATCGCTTTTTATAAGAATCGCTTTTCACAACTTATACTCTTTGGCTCTCAGGCTCGTGGAGAAGCAAACTCTGACTCAGATATTGACGTATTAGTCGTCCTAAAGCCACCTGTTAATGCTGGTGCAGAGATAAGGCATACTAGCCAAATTATTGCTGATCTTTCACTACAGTATGACGTGGTGCTCAGCTGCCTATTCATGGATGAAAACCATTACAGTACTCGCAATAGTCCTCTTCTGCGCAATATTCGTCGAGAAGGAATTTTATTGTGACTGAAGAGCAACAGGAACTTCTCCTAAAGGCACAGCAAAGTTTAGATGCGGCAAAACTTTTATTGAGTCAAGACTACGCCGACTATGCCACGTCTCGCGCGTATTACAGTATGTTCTATGTTGCTCAGGCATTTTTAGCAGGTAAAGACATGGCTTTTTCGAAGCATTCAGCTGTTATTGCTGCCTTTGGACGTGAATTTGCTAAGACGCAAAAGGTTCCGGTCAAATTTCATCGCTATCTCATCGAGGCACAGGCACTACGAACAACAGGTGATTATGGTCAGTTGAATGCACTCACGATTGAGCAGGCAGCAGAACAGATCGAACATGCTGAGCAAATTCTAATGTTTGCGGCTCAATCGATAGATGATATATAAGCCCCTGATTTGGCGCAGAGCATACAACACACCAGATCAGGAATTACGAAATCTAATCGACCCTGACTTTCTTGATCAAAATGGCCATGACTTCATTGGGTCTACCGGTGGGCAAAGGTTTACTCCAGTCGTTGGGCTCAGCATAGTGGAGCATGTGGAGCAGTTTAATTGTGTTGCGCACGGCGGTCAGACTGCCAAAGAGAGTATGGCGAATAGTTTCGTAATCGTGCTCTGGTAGGGGCTCAGGCTCACGCGAAAAATTGGGCGCGTCTGCACCCTCGAAAGGTTCTTGAAACATGGTTCTGGTCTCCAGATAACGGGTGGTCCCTTGGCTAATCGAAACCGCAAGGGACCGGTGGACCAGAACCCAACAGCCAGCCACTCCGCCATGATATTTCGCAAATCGGGGTGGCTGGTGCATAATACCTCCAGCGACCTGGATTGCCTGTTAATCCGGGAAGTTAGCCATCAGCGTAGTGTTGGCGCACTCGCTGATGGTGCCAGTTATTGAGTTCTGAGTTAAGGCTACGACGGAAATCATTGCCTTGAAATTAGGGTAGGACGCCTGTATCGTTCGAGTCAAGCTTTTGATCATCACCTGCTATGGAATTTAATCCCGAGTCTCTAGACCCATCACTACGCTATAAGCTGTTGATCGGCACCGTAGTCCCCCGACCAATTGCATTTGTCTCCAGCATCTCCCCCACCGGCAAGACAAATTTGGCTCCTTTTTCCTACTTTAATGCGGTTGGCCATAAGCCTCTGGCCCTGGCTTTTAGCGTCGCCCCCAAGTCAAACGGCTCTGAAAAAGATACCCTGCGCAATGTGCGTCCCGTCAGCGAAGGCGGGACAGGAGAATATGTAATCAATCTCGCCGTTGAACCTTATATTCGCCAGGTTGCCGAAGCCTCAGAACCACTGCCCTATGGTGAGTCTGAGTTTGACCACATTGACCTAACAACAGTCTCAAGTAAAGTTGTAAAAGCTCCACGGGTAGCAGAATCTCCTGTAGCATTTGAATGTCGCACGATGCAGATTGTCCCGGTTGGCACGTTTAACTTAGTGATTGGTGAAGTGATTCATTGGTTTGTCCGCGATGACCTGGTAGACGAAAACTATCGCGTCGATACCCAAAAGCTAGCTCCCATCGGCCGCATGGCCGGAAATGATTATTGTCACACAAATCGACAGTTCACCATTCCAAATGGTTTACCAAAATCATAGCATTTGTAATACTTTCAAAAAGTATTGGATACTTTCTCCAATTCGAGCAAACAGTCCCAACGACTTGAATTAAAGTATGTTACTTGTGTTTTCAGTGCTGATTAACACAGGCGATTACTCTTTGAATAAATACTTAGCTTGCCTTGCTCTATTCATACGACCGTTACAGAACTGTGAATTCGGGGTTCTAGCCTTTATTAAGATACTTTCTATATGTCACAGGGGTTAACTAACATAGCTGAAAGGCTGGAAAAATTGCTGTAATCATTATGCTTCCATAGAAAAATCTCTACCTGTTTCGATAAAGTCGAGCTTTAAGTCAGATAAGTGTGCAAAGGGGGCGATCTAATTCAAAAAAAAGGGCTGCTAAAAATTTAGTTATACACCTTTCTCCTCAGTAGATAAGAAAATATGAGTAATGGAAATACATGTCATAAAGAATCTAAGCCTTCTCTCAATAGAGCTGAAGAAAGAGAATATGAGGATTGGAAACGGATTCGATCTGCCATAGAACATGAGAACACTCTAGTTAATTATAGACAAACTTGGTTACTTACCTCTCAAGCATTCTTGTTGACTGCTTTTGGCTCATTGTTAATTGCTTCAGATCCAAATCAGGCCAATAATGATTTTTCCGTTCTTCTTAAAATAATTCCTATTGTTGGGCTTTTTGTTTGCGCACTTCTTCAACGTTCTCTCAATGCTGCTGAAGACCACATTATGGAGCTAGAACAATGGTGGTATTATAAGCTCTCACTTAAGCAAAATACTTGTGTGACAAGAAAAGGTAATAACTGGAAAAATTTCTCCTGGCGCAATAAGGAGGAACGCACTGAATTGATAAATCATCATATCGCTGATCATCCCCCAATTCAAGGTTGGACTGGCTATGGTTTCACGCGATTTTTCCATTATCCGGTAACTCCAGTATTATTTATAGTACTTTGGTTCATCATCCTCGGATTTATTCTTTGGGATTCTATAACAATCGCGTTACTCTATAAGCTTCTTGAAATCATAGCTATTACAGCAGTAATTCTGATTATCCAGTTAGTATTTTCTCGCCGTCGTAAATGACTTTCTAGCAAAATACAACAACTGAGCAAGTCGAAGGGAGCTTCAGTTTTAGTTGAACGACAGCTTGACGTAGAAGGACTACATTGCGAGATTGCTGAAACAGTCGAGTACGACGGTAGGTAACCCAAGTAAGAAATACGATACTACTAGCAATGTAGATACGGCGATAGTTGGACAGATGCTAGATAAAACAGATGACCTTATTTAAGGTGCAAGTAAGGTTATTGTTATTAGATTATAGTAGGGGTAGAACGGGTTGCTGAAGCACTCCTCAGTCTCGGCCTATCCTACACTTGAGTTAACCAAAATCGTCTGACACTCTCTCAGAGCATGTGTTACAGAGGCTATCGATCGCGCTCATTTCCGCAGAGCCGTCACGTCGTCAACGGGTTAGCTGACAACAACCTTCTCGAAAAACTGTGAGCGAACACGGTGGGTTACCATAATCATCAGTGAGCAGAACAGAGAGCCGATGGCCGTTCGAGAAGCGTTTATTCCATATCCGCGCAGAGATATTATCCAGCTCTGTCTAGACGATGGCTGTTTAGGGAAAGAGTCTGCTCAGATGTTTCAATCTTTTTGTAATCTGCTTTCAGCCTACTACCATATCCAGTTTCACAGCTTTCTAGAAGATATCAAAGAAAACTATCGAGTATTTAACCCCAACTCTGAAATTCAGCCACTGTTTGAGGAACAGCTCCAAGAGCGTGAGCAAATGGCTAGGCAAGTTGTCCATGCCTTTAAACATATTTTAGAGCGGGCCAACTATTATCCAGTACCAAACGAGGTGATTCAGCAGTCACTGCAGGACCAATCGCTTGTGCAGCTCAAAACTGAAGTAGATTTTAATGATTTTGAAGACTTGCTTTGCTACTACCGGAGCGATGTCAGCAAAACAATTACAACTAAGAAGCTTTTCTTTTGGAAAAAAGAACGAACCATTGATATCTTTGAGCGTCTGGTTTTGTTGATCCGATTTAAGGGAAAAGGCCACTTTCGCGCTAAAGCAAAAAAGAAGAAAAATAGTGCCCTAGATCAACAGTTTGAACCTGGCAAGATGTATGTTTACTTCTACAAGAATATTCCAAAACTCGATCTTGATTTACTTTTTCCCAATACGCAGACCAGTATGACTTTGCGGGACAGACTGATGCTGATAGCACCGGCCATTGGTGCAGCAGCGGCGCTGTTGATTAAAACGCTGCCAAATATTTTACTCCTGATTGCTGCCATCATGATTGCAGTCAATGCTCCGTCAGCGCTGCAGTCAATCGAGGTGGAAGAAGATAAGGCACAGCAAATTATGCCTGTGCTGGTGGCAACGCTGTCGTTGGTGATTGCTCTCGGTGGTTTTGCGTTTAAGCAATATAGCCAATATAAAAGTAAGCGGATCAAGTTTGTAAAAGTTGTGACTGATTCTCTATTCTTTAAAATTCTGGCCAATAATATCAGCGCGTTTCTGATGCTGATTGATTTGTCAGAAGAGGTTGAGTGCAAAGAACTAATTTTGGTGTATTACCAATTTTTGTTCTTTGCTC
>JBHJIL010000015.1:0-7459 GCA_050043465.1 Leptolyngbyaceae cyanobacterium | reverse complement strand
GTGCAACCGCAGAGGAGTTAATCGGAGTCGCAACGTTACCCACCTCGGGGGCTCCAGTTGCGCTTGCAAAACTAGTTGCCATAAGAACGTCTTCCTATGAAATGGACAGTCGTAAGACAGGAAATTCGAATTTATAACGCTGGCCAGACCGCTTAGGCTGGAGGCCATCTCTAAAAATCACTGTCCCTAAGTCAAGTTAAAAGACAGTGCAGAGTTGACATACGCCCATGCGCCAGCTGCATCTGAGCCCAATAATCTCACAGAAGCTAACCAAACATGGGGAATGCAACAGCTTTGTTAAGCACGAATAGGTAGAACGTTAATTTACTTAACAATTGGAGGCTGGAGGGAGCGGGCCATGGGGAATAGAAGCTGAGGGTTTGATATGAGAAATTTCGGCTTACTTCGGTGTGTCTCGTTTTAGTGCGGCTATCTGGCCGGCCACCATATACGCTTCGTAACACTCATGGGCGTTGATGGGTGGGCTCGCCACAATCAAGATGTGTTCCTGTATCCCTCAACCCCTGGGGTAATTATGTGGCTGAAAATACCGATAGACCTCGATACTGAAGCAGCTAATGCTCACCTTTTGCAGGAGTTGGACCGGTGGATGGCGCTGGGGCTACTGTCTGACGGTCAAGCCGTGAGTATTGGCCGCCAGCTGTGCAGTCGTCTGCCCGTTCCCTACAAGGCTCCTAACCCAGGGCAGGGGATGGCTGCAGTTGACGATACGGCTGCTAACACAGCTGTAACTTCGGCACATGCTCCAAGTACGCCCATTTTTTCACGGTTCAAATCCCGTCTGGTGCAGTCATTTTTGGCTGAAATGAGCGTGCTGTGGCTGCTGTTTTTGGGGGTGTTTCTGGTGGTGCTCTCGTCAGCGGTGCTGGCGGCCAGTCAATGGCAGTCTTTTGCTGTGGTGGGTCAGTACGCCATTTTATTGGTGTATACCCTAGCGTTTGGTGGGGCTAGTCGCTGGGTGGCGAGTCAGGCCAAGCTGCAGACTACGGCCCAAATGCTAAAGGCAGCGACGCTGTTGTTGATTCCTGTCAATCTGTGGATGATAGACGCGTTGGGGGTGATAAAGGCGTCTGCCGGACTGGCGATTTTAGCGGGGCTGGGGTTGAGCGGCTTGACCCTAATTCTGGCTCCTCAGCGGCGCGCTGGTCTAAATTTATTGGGGTTGAGCTGGCTGCATTGGGGCTGGGGCTTTGCTGTCTGGCCGCTACTGGCTACCTATCTGGGCACCGTAGGCAGCGCTATGAATTTGCTGCTGCCGGGGGCTGCCGGTGGTGAATCAGATGGGTCAGAGCCAAGGGAGCAGGGCGGTGGACTTTTAGTTGCGATCGCACTCCTGATTCTTTTGATTCGCAGTCTTTGGATTGCCCAGGTTCCTTTTTATCAGCTAGGTCTGGCCTGCGGTACTTGTGGCTGGATGCTCTGTCGGCTACAGCGATCGCATCTGCCCCAGGTGGGAGCCGGTTTGATGGGGCTGGGTTGGCTAGTGGCTGTAGAACAGCAGCCCCTTCAGGCCATAGGAGTCAGCGGTTTAGCGGTGTGGCTGCTGGTGGATCGGCTGCGATCGCAAGAACGTCGGCAGCTGACCGCACTGGCTACACTGTGGCTCATAGGTTTGCAAGCCTGTGGGCTACTGTGGCTGCTATTGCCCTTAGATTTCCGACAGGGGCTGCTGACGGCCATAGGGCAATTTAGCCCGCAGCCGGTTAGCGCCCTTAATGTTGCTGGGGTGTGGCTTTATGGCTATGTCGCCCTCATGCTTGCGATCTCTAGACAGTTTCGACGCAGGGGTCTGGATGTTTGGGGGCGTCTGACGGAGCAGCTTAGTCTGGGTATTGCTGCTGTACTAGTACTGTGTGCAGTGCCCCAGTCAGAATCATTTTTATTGACCCTCAGTCTGGCTGGGATGAGCGCCACGTTGGCAGCGATGACGCGTTTACGCCGGTCGGCCACCTGGTTCATTTACGGCACCCACGGTTCTTTGCTGGTGACGGTGCTCAGCGGACTATATGCCATTAGCTTACAGCTGGGAGGCTGGACTGAGACTCGGTGGGCCATGGTTTTAATTGGGCTAACGCTGATGGAATGGGTCGCCAGCGTTGCCACCCATCGGTACCACGAATGGCGGTGCTCAGGCTGGTATCTGGGCATTGGTTTGAGTGTGCTGGCCTACAGTTTGCTACTTAATAACTGGGGAAGCTGGCTCAACGCCGGGTGGTTAGCTGTGCCGACTGTCTTAACTTGGATGGTCCATCGGCGACAGTTTGCTACAGATAATCCCAAAATGGCCGCTTCACTGACGGTGTTGGCGCTGGCCGCCCAGGGATTGCTGCTTAATTCGTGGCAGATGGCGACGGTTGCTCTTGGGTGTGGTGCATTATTGCTATGGCTCCATAGCTGTCGCTGGCCAGCTCAAAACTATTTACCAGCGCTCACGGTGGGCTGTGGGGTGGGGGCAGGGCATACCGCCGCTATCTGGCTATGGTTTATGGACCGGTCTGAGCACGAGGCCCAATTTGGCTTGCTGGTGGCCATAGTTGCAGTCGCCCTAAGTTTGCTGGCACGACGGTTAAATCAATCACCACGACCATTGCTTAATGCCTATGGTGCTGCTAGCTATGGTTGGAGTCGGACATTGGCTATATTGCTGAGTCTGGGACTCACCCTGGTGCTGCTGCTGGTCTATGGGTTAGCGCCTAATCCGTCTGGGGGATATGTCCGGCCAATTTCTCTCGATGTTGCCAGGCTGTTGCACTATGGCTCGGCTGCTATGACCCTGGTGCTGGCCAGGTTTGTCGGTCGGCGAACTAATTTGGATTATTGGGAAGCAGCCTATGAGCTAGGTCTGCTGGTGGCCATGGGCATCTTCCTGGGCTATCGGGAGTTCAATCCACAGACATTGGGCATGGCGCTGGTTACCTTGGGACTGGGGGCACAGCTGCTGGGGACAGTGGCGGCTCGCCAGCGCTCCTATCTATCGAGCTGGCACTATATTCCCTTGGCCTATGGTGCTTTGGGTCTGGGGCTGGGCCATTTGAGTTTTACGGCAACGACCGGACTGTATTCCCTCGCTGTGGGGCTTACTGCTCTGGCAGTGGCTCGACGAAAGCTGGCGCTGCGTTCTCTGGGCTATGGCGGTCTGGGGCTGCTGTCGTTGGGCATCTATGAGCTGGTGATTCATCGCATGCTGCAGACGAGCGGTGGACAGCCGGGGGACGGGCTGACGTTGCTAGCTCTGGTGGGGGGTGCGATCGCACCCTTATATCTTCTCTGCAGTCCTTGGATGCAGCGCTTTACTGGGCTGACGCGCTCTGCCATTCAGACCGTTTCCCTGCTCCATTGGATGCTGGCCGTCACTCTGGCGGCTCTGGCTATGATGGCTGGTCAAAGCCCCACCGGTCTGTGGTTGTGGCTTGGTGTAGCCACTTTGCTATCTATTTACGCCTGGCTCAGGGGTAACTGTCACTGGTTTCCAGTGTATGAATCTGCTGCCGAAGGGGGGCAGCCGGTTCCCAACGATCACCACAGCTACAAACAATGGACCTGGAGCGGTCTGATTATTGCCACCATTGCCATTCCCTACGGAGTGGACCAGCTGTTCCCTAATCTTATTTTGATTCGTAGGTGGGGAGCTTTACTGGCCTGTGGCTTGAGTTTTATCGTGCATGCACAGCCCTGGCAGCGCTTAGGCTGGCCGCAGCGACCCTGGCGACGGATGGCTTTGGGGTGGCCGATACTATCTATTTTGCTCAATGCCACTACGATCAAAACCCAAAGCTTACTCTTGGTGGGGGCTTTTTACGCCGTCATGGCTCAGCGGCTGCGGGCGGTACGTCTCAGCTATGTAAGTCTAGGACTGCTCAACTGGTCACTGCTGCGCTATCTCCTGGACAACGGCTGGCTAACGCCGCTGTGGTCAGGCACCCTGCTAGGGCTATCGGCACTGTACATTCTAGAAGTTGATCCTCGTTGGCAGTCACTGTCAGCCCGTCAAGAACGCCATTATCTCCGCTGTTTGGCCACCTTATTAATCGGGCTTACTGCCATCTTTCAAGCAGAGATCGCCTCTTCCATTTTTATCGGGGTAAGTCTGCTCATCAGCTTGGGGTTGATCGGTCTCGGGTTGTTCCAACAGGTAAGGGCCTACCTATACGTCGGTACCCTCACGTTTGTGTTGCAAACAGTGCGGACCGTCATGATGTTTGTCGACACCGATGGTCGCATGCTATGGGCCGTCGGTATTGTGCTGGGCATCGCTCTGATTTGGATGGCAGCTACGTTTGAATCCCGACGAGCTCAAATCCGTGGGCTCCTGAGTCAATGGTCTGAGATGCTGACGAATTGGGATTGATGCTTTTTAGCGCTACCCTAGCAGGCATAGTCAATGGTGCAGATCCATGGCAGCAAGTTTAGACAAAATGCTGCGCTTTATTGATGATTATCAGCAGCAGCGCCCCCAAGCATCCTCCATACAGATAGTTCGGTCGTTACGAGCCTACACTCGGGCGTCCTACGCCAATAGATTTTGGGAGATGGTCGCTGGCAGCAACCCCAACTTTATTAAGGGTGAGCTAGACGATCAAACTGTGGTGCTCATGGGACAAAGCATCGATTTTGCTCATTTTATTGCGGCCCTATCTGACCAAACCTGGGGTGGAAACTGGAAATCTACCCTGAGTGATGGAGCGCTGTGGCTCAGCTCAAAAGTATTTACAGGGCGAGGATATGACAGTCGTGAGTACACTGCTGCCATTGGAGATACGGCTCAGCCCATTGAGGTTTACTTGGACAAATATGGTATCCAAACCTACAAGCCAGCTCAGCTCAGCGAGCTACTGACCAAATTTGCCTCCGACCAAGACTATGCCTCTGATCTAGTGGCCTTTGCCGTTGGCAGACTACTGTATGAAAATCCATCGCTGTCGATTGAGTCTGCCATCCTAGAAGCCGCTCAGTTTAGCTATCCCGGTACGGTTAGACGCTACTTAGTAGATATGTTTGACGCCAAGGTTACTGCCAAAGGAATGATTGTCAACGGTCCGGATGTGCGTCAACGAATCTCCGAACGGATTCGGGCCTATCTATTAATTAAACGGGATGTAATCAGCGGCAGTCTATTTAATCGCACCTACCGTCAGCAGGTGCGTCCGGCTCTAATCGACCATGCTAGCGATCATTTTATTCAGTATTTGCAGCAGGCTTTAAGTACGCTTCCCTAGCTAGGTTGAAGCATCGCTGTAGGAAGAAAATATGGGCGTAAAGTTATCGACCTTGTGCTAAATAATCCACCAAAAGAAAAATCGGCCCTAAGTAGGAACCGATTTCAAAAGTCTTTTGACTTTGCGATTATCTCTCATATGGAGGTATGTCGAGAATGCGTTGCGCGCACTTTCTTATCAATCTCCGTAGGATATTGTAACAATCAGTACACTTTTTTCTGTGATGAATCTTTACTAAATTGCTATGGGTTTATGATTCAAGCTCTGGGTAAACCTACCTAATGCCTGGTGTTAAACGTGTCTGTCGATCTGATTTAGTTTGTAGAAAAACGATTAAAGTCAGGGGATCTTGATGCTTTGACCCGGAAGATCTCCCACTTTTGTATATCAGTAGGCTGACAGGCTATCGATTTAATGAGTTGCTAACAGGTTTGATGGGCGCGCCCATAAAGGTTTCTGGGCCGCTGAGTGATTTACCAGGGTAAGAACACACTCAAATCCTGCCTTTGTCGAGGATAATGGTGGAGCCATATCTTTCTTCAGTTTCTATACTTCCATTCCCTTGCAAATTACGTTTCTGGGTACCAGTTCCGGTGTTCCAACCAGGGCACGCAATGTGTCAAGTGTTGCTCTGCGGCTGCCGCAGCGAGCGGAAGTTTGGCTGTTTGACTGTGGTGAGGGCACTCAGCACCAGTTTCTTAGAAGTGAACTAAAGTCCAGCCAGATTCGACGAATTTTTGTGACCCATATGCATGGGGATCATATTTTTGGGTTGATGGGACTGCTAGCTAGCTGTGGTCTAGCAGGCAATGTATCGCGTATTGATATCTATGGACCGCCTAAGTTAAACGAGTATTTGCAAGCCTGCCGCCGCTATTCTCAAACGCACTTTTCTTATCCGATCAAAGTGCATACGGTGGAGCCGGGTAAAGTTCTAGACGAGGGAGAATTTTCAGTATATTGTCAGCGCTTAGAACATCGGGTGCCTGCCTTTGGCTATCGGATTGTGGAAAAGGATCGGGCGGGGCATTTTGATGTCAAGCGAGCAGCTGCTTTGGGGATTCCATCAGGCCCGATTTATGGACGGCTAAAACGAGGAGAAGCTGTAACTCTGGCCGATGGTCGGGTCATTAATGGTTCGGAACTTTGTGGGGAGACCATTCAAGGTCGCAAGCTGGTGTACTGCACAGATACTGTTTTTTGCGATCGCGCCATCGAACTATCCGAACAGGCGAGTGTACTTATCCACGAATCTACCTTTGCCCATCAGGACGCTGAACTAGCCTATCAGCGGTTACATTCCACATCTACCATGGCCGCTCAAGTTGCCTTAGCTGCCCAGGTAAAACAGCTGATTCTGACTCACTTTAGCCCCCGCTACGCGCCAGGTAACATCATCCAGCTCAAAGATTTATTAGCAGAGGCCAAATCCATTTTTCCTAACACGCTCATGGCTCACGACTTCCTTGTTCATGACGTAGAACGAATAGCCTCATAGCAGGTATTACTGTTTGATGGCCATAAGCGGGCCAATAGTAACGATCGAAAGCGGCGCTGTCCAGTCTGGGCAGCACCGCTTTCTCCTATGTCAGTCTGCTATGAAGCCTGAATTTTACGCGTTAATTGCAGGAGCAGTCATAGCAACAGGAGCAGCTTCACCAGCAGCCAAGTCTAGGGGGAAGTTGTGAGCGTTGCGCTCGTGCATTACTTCCATACCCAGGTTGGCACGGTTGATCACGTCAGCCCAAGTGCTGACCACACGACCCTGAGAGTCGATGATGGACTGGTTGCAGTTGAATCCGTTCAGGTTGAACGCCATTGTGGAGATACCTAGTGCAGTGAACCAGATACCGACAACGGGCCATGCACCCAAGAAGAAGTGCAGAGAACGGCTGTTGTTAAATGATGCGTACTGAAAGATCAGACGGCCGAAGTAACCGTGTGCTGCAACGATGTTGTAAGTCTCTTCTTCCTGACCAAACTTGTAGCCGTAGTTCTGGGACTCAACTTCAGTGGTCTCACGAACCAAGGAAGAGGTCACGAGTGAACCATGCATAGCGGAGAACAAGGAACCACCGAAGCCGCCAGCCACACCAAGCATGTGGAAGGGGTGCATCAGGATGTTGTGCTCAGCTTGGAAGACAAGCATGAAGTTGAAGGTACCAGAGATACCTAGAGGCATACCATCAGAGAACGAACCCTGACCGATGGGGTAGATCAAG
>JBHJIL010000014.1:0-33954 GCA_050043465.1 Leptolyngbyaceae cyanobacterium | reverse complement strand
GCCCATGGCTATGACACCCGCATTGGTGAAATTGGCGGTACCCTTTCGGGGGGAGAACGTCAGCGAGTTTCCATTGCGCGGGCGAGTCTCAAAGATGCGCCCATTGTGCTGTTGGATGAACCCACCTCGGCCCTGGACACGGAGAGCGAAGTTGCGGTCCAAGCCGCCATCAATCGTCTGATTGCCAATAAAACCGTCATTGTTATTGCCCACCGTCTGACCACGATTGCTGACGCTGATTTAATTTTAGTGTTGGAGGACGGTGAGAATATAGAACAAGGGACCAGTTGGGAGTTATTAAACCAAAAGGGGCGCTATGCCAGCCTATGGAATGCACAGCAGCAATCTCAAGGGTGGCGAATTGCAGCTTAGCAACCTGTCGTCGCTGCTTCTTATCCAAATCAACAACAGCATATTTTTTACCTTGTGTATCCCCCCAGGGGAGATATAGTAAATGTAATAAATTCAGATGCCCTTAGGAGGGATCCTGAACAACTCATTTTGACGTGTTTGAAAAGCTCTGACAAATTTGGATTTTTAGTATGTGGAAACAGCGTCCTCGATGGCTGCAGGGGTTGGCTAACCCCGTTTTTGCCAGACTTTATATGGCTCAAACCATCAATCTGGTGGGGGAATCCCTTACCTGGTTAGGGCTGGCTTTATTAGCGTTTGAGTTAGCGGGTGAAAAGTCAGGCACTATTTTAGCTGGAGCCCTGACTCTACGGGTATTAGCCTTTGTTGTATTAGCTCCAATTGCGGGAGCGATCGCAGACCAGATCGATCGTAAACGCCTGATGATCACCACGCACCTGATCCGCATGGGAATTGTCTGTTTACTACCGTTTATTAATCAACCCTGGCACATTTATGGGATTGTATTCTCGCTAAATGAGTTCTATGCCTTTTTCACTCCCACATATAAAGCCACCATTCCCCTAGTCACAACAGAAGACGAATGTCCTAAGGCCATTGCCCTATCTAGTGCCACCTATCAGCTACTGGGCGTTTTAGGTCCTGGAGTGGCAGGAAGTATTGCCGCTTGGGTGGGCACACGTCAGGTCTTCTTTCTAGATGCCATCACGTTTTTAGTGGCGGCCATTTTGCTTGCTACCCTACCAGGGCAGCTGCGGGCAGATGGGGCTGCAGGTGAAAAAACAAATACCAAAGCTGTTGAAACCGTCATCCGAAACATTAGAACGGGAACCAGTTGTTTATTTACCGATCCGCCCATCCGTTATGCGCTTATGCTGCAACTGATCGCTGCGATCGCAGGGGCACAAATTCTTGGCAATACAGTGGGTTATGTTCAGGGCACGCTGCAGCTAGGTAAGCTCGAATATGGTTGGGTAATGGCCGCCTTTGGCATTGGAGCCACCCTTACCTCCATTAGTTTGGGTAATGCTAACAAGAAGCGCAGTCCCATTTTGTTAACCAGCATTGGTGGAATTTTAATTACCCTAACGCAGATGACGGCCAATCTTGTCGGCTTTAATATTCTCTTGTTGCTATGGGCTTTAGCTGGCATGGGAGACACCCTGGTTAATGTGCCTACTCAGACCCTAATTGCTAGTCGGGTAGCAAAAGAAGCCCAGGGAAGAGTATATGGTGCTCAATTTGCCTGGAGCCATTTTTGGTGGGCGTTAGCCTATCCACTGGCAGGCGGGTTAGCTAACTATTCTCCCAACTATCATTTTCTCTATAGTAGTCTCATTGGGGCTGTCATTTTTATGGCTATGTACCTGTGCTTAAAGCCTCAACGCCTTACCCTGTTTCAGGCCGGACACTGGCATGAGCACCAACACATCCACGATGAATACCATGCTCACAACCACAGGACTCAGCATCACAGTCACTTACATTTCCATGAAGCCATGAAACCGGGGCTTAGCCATTTGTCCTGAGACGGTGTTTCTTGGTTAAGTCTGATGTCAGCGTTTGCTGATGGCACTGGGCAATACGCCAAACTGCCGTTTGAAGGCGGCGGTAAATTTGCTCAGGCTGCTGTAGCCGACTAGCTGGGCGACTTCGGAAACGTTCATGGTGCGCTCTATCAGGAGCTGGCGGGCCTGTTCTAGGCGGTGCGATCGCAAATACCCAAACACTGTCGTCCCAAACGCCATCCGAAAATCCTGCTTCAGCTTATAGTCACCGATCCCCACCCGGTCAGCCAGCTGCTGCAGCGATGGTGGATGGACTATGTCACTCAGCAAAATTTCTCGGACCTGGTAAACCCGCTCTCTATCCTGGAAATTAAGTCGACGCCTGGTGCCATGGGTCTCTCTAGCATCTCCCTCCTGCGCCATGTGCTGAATCTGCGCCAGCTTTAGCACAATCAGCTCAACCGCTTTGCTTTCTAAATAGAGCGTCTGCATAACGCCTTTATAGGGACAGTGCAGATACTGATGCAGCACCATTTGCATTTCAGGCGTAACCGCCCCCACATGAAAGTAAGGCAGGTCCAGATTTGAACTCAGTCGATGACGCAGCGTGACCAGAGCCGTCATCGACTCATTATCTAAATAGGTCGCTAGCGTTCGAGGAGTTACTATTACCTCTACTGTGTGGCTCGCTAGCCCATAGGGACAGATCCAGGTCCCTTGTTTGCCCAGCCCATTGAGCATCAGCAGGTTATGCCCTGCTTTCACCTGGGTCTCACAATGATATGTAGTATCGCGATGGGTAGCTTGCAAATGGCCCTTGAGCAAAAAGATCAAGATGACAGGATGGCTTTCTAGACCCGGTTCAAACAGTTCTAGCCGTTCTAAAAATGTTTGATTCCAGTCATATATTTTGAGATCAGGACGCAGGTTAAAGAAACGGTTGTGCCCCGCAATAAACGGTGAATGCCAATCGGTCTGTAGGGCTTTGCCATCCTGATGAGTTGTAATCCAGCGTTTTTGACGAAATTCGTCTAGCAGCGTGGCGTATTGATTATAGGAAACGTTGATTCGCATGACAGGCGATCGCTTCAGATGCCGTTTATACTATCGTAGTTCTTAATTTATTGAGAATTATTCCTGATTTATAAATATTGAGTTATGGATTTATAATCCAAGCCCAGGCGTGCGCCCATGGTAGTGCTATTACGGAAAGGATGGAGAAAAAGACGTTAGATGTCTTTGTTTGCGACGTATTTGCTCGTTGTAGCGTTGGATAAAATACCAAATTGCAGCAATGTGATTTTTGAGTTTTTTCGAGAAGGATAATGTTTTGCGCACCAATCGATCTACCCGCTGCCGCATCGTGGTGTTAAATCGCTCAATATAGCTGGTCTGACCACTATCCTTGTCGACAGGCCGCTGCCGTTTGTTGGGTAGCGCCACTGGATAGGAACTCAACCGATCGTTATCAATACAGCACATTGTTGATATCTGGCGGATAGGGACAGCCAGATGGCTTGAACTGACGCTCCACTCCGGTCACCAATATAGACCCCCACGATCTCACGAGTCTCAGCATATAACGCCAACCGAACCCATTAGTCATGACCTTTATTATCGACAAAGGACCACAATTCATCCATTTGAACCATTAGGCGCTTTTTTGGCTTGTTGGTGACCTCGCTTGCGTGGCGACCGTGTGGGCTTTCTGGTTGACATAGCCTTGGATACAATCCTCTGAGCGTTGCATCACACGAGCAATGCCCGCCAGGGAAATCCGCTCCAGAAGCAGACAGTCAATCAGGTCTCGTTGCTCTTGGCTTAAGGGGTGCCACTGAGGATTCAGGACAAACGGACGGCAACAATCCCGGCATTTATGGTTCTGTTTGCCATGACGGGTATGACCATTAAAACTAACCGACTCAGAATCACAGCTTGGACATGCAGGGGCTGAACGGGACATCTTGTGACTGAGGATAGAAGCGATGCTTGAAGGATGCTTTATCGGTCGCCAGAGGTTATCTCTGGTCTATTTTTCTTATCCTTTCCTAAAGAGGACTACCGTCCGTCAGGGCTAAATCTTGTAATACATGATTTCTAGAAGTTTTATACTTCAAAAGTTTCTGAAACTATAAATCCCAACTCTTTAACATCGCTAGTATATATTACGTATCAAGGTGTTTTTGTAGTATTAAACGACCAAATCCAAGATTCCTCTTGGATTTGGTCGTTTATTCCCGATTATCCATATCTCTGGCTATATTTCTGAAAATTTCAAACCGAAATCAATCGCTATTAGTGAAGAGAAAATATTACTTACAATGCTTACTATGGTGCCCTTAAAGGTAGCTGAGCTAATGATAAAACTTTTAAATGATAATTTTCATTGCATTATCAAGGCTCAAAAAACCTACACTGAATAGATGCTCTATCTTTGATTTTAAGCCAAAATCGGTCATTCATGACCAAGATTGATTAAATTTGACTGTACTACACTTTTCATCGATACTGAAGAGAATGCAATGGAATAATCACTAATAGTAGAAGGGTCTTTTAAGATGAGTGTTGGTGGAAGACTTTCCTTGTTAGGTTTAGGTGCGATCGCAGTATTAAGCCATGGATTAATAGCTAAGTCTGCCCTCGGCTCCGTTGCTGATGCTGGTACACAGCATCAGCAACCAAGTCAATCATCGACAATACTGGCAAGTACCCCGGCAACAGCTCCAACAGCAACACGCCCAACAGAAGAAGACCTCGAAGACCCTCTAAAGTACTGTGCTGCTGTTTTTAAAGATGTAAATCAAAATAACCTCGAAAATAGAAGAGTAGAACTCTTTTACTATCGAAACGCGGAAAATGTGGTCAACTTGATAAACAGATTCTTCTTCGAGGCACAGCGTAAGGATGATCCCCCAACAATGGGCGCTTCCGAAATGAATAAGAGTGATTCTCCAACAGAACAGCAGGATCCAAAGAAATTTATAGGATGTGCAGCCCAGTTACCAGTAAACTCACTTGTCAATCCCGTTATCGAGGATAATCCTAATACGGACACCGTCGAATCTGGAATTGATTTTGGACGTGGAGTTGGCCAAGGGGGAGGCAATGTCATACTGCTGCGTGGTGATGAGGACTACGTTAAGCTTGCCCACCAATTAATTGCACCGCTTGACCTTCCTTTGCCTGGGATTGATTTACAACTGTGGGGAGTGCAAATTTCCAGTGATAACCCTGATAAACTTGCCAAGGTAATGGTGGATGTCCGGGGGCAAATTAGTCAAACTCAGCAGTTAGTTCAAAATACGTTTAGGCTACTTCAATTAGAAGCTCAAGAAACATTATCCCTTGGTCTTCAATATCTGGAGCAGGAAAAATTGCCCCCGGACATCATTCCTCTTGATCCTGCTTTTTTAGCGGTTGCTAATTCTCTAGGATATAGAAATGCGTTGAGCAGTGCTCGTCGCCTATCAATCTTAGATATTTTCCTAGTGGGTAAGGTTGTCAAAGATCCTGCTGTATATTACAACGCCCTATACAATGCGATTGTAGATGGGAAAATGGAAAATGGGCGTTTTGTAACCTCAGATAAACGTTTACAGCCTTATTATGACATCGTCAAGCAAACCGGTCGCCCACCTTTTGAAAGGGTTTTTCGTTCCCAGGGACTCAAGCCAAAGTGTGAGGCATATAACCCAGACAATAAGTGCGAGATGTGGACATGGGTAGAACTTTATCCAGATTCAGTAACCACTCTTGCTAATGCCAATCGCATAACAACCTTAGAATTTGCATTTCACTATGCTGATTTTTCATCTAGCCCCAGAGACTATAATCCTGCCGAATTGCAACGAACATCTGAAGTTTTAAATAGTGAGGTACGACACTTTACTAATTTATTGCAGCAAGATATTGAGGAATTATTCGTTCGACCTACCCTAACTAATGTTCAACAACGAGTTTCTCGTAGTAGGTCGGTTTCTTTTGCTCAAGTCGGACGAACAACCATAGCTACTCTAAGTGGTGTCAAGACTGACATTATATCGCAGTCAGAGAATATTTTTGATGTTCCCGAACAACAACAAACATTCGAAGAGTTACTAAAAAGAGCCAGATTAATTCAAAACTCGATTAGTCCATTTATACCTAATGAAGTATTAGGTGCATCTGCATTGAATGCTTTGGTTGGTGAAGAGACACGCCCCATAACAACCATTGGAGCAAGTGTTGGTCCATTGCCTCTGTCAGGGCTAATTGGGTTAATTGCTGCATTTTCGTCGGCACAAGGTTCAACGCCTACAGAAATAACGACTGGGATTAATTTAAGCTTTACGCCAGGAGTTCTTCGTGACTTGAATTCAGCTGAACTAAATATTGATTTAAAGGTAGGTGATCCTGCGTTTTCCTCAACAGCTGATGAAAATGCAATTAAAGATAGGGACGACATTACCAGAGTAGGTATACATGAAGTTCAAACAACAGTTTACACTCAAGCTTTAGACTTTTTCGATCTTTCCACATTTACGAATCAAGCAACCTTAAGTGGTGGACGAGCTTATTTCCCGGTTGTGGGCCAGCTTTGGCGAGCCATTTTTGGTGATACCCCGGTGCTAGGAGACCTATTCAGCTACCAAAGAGGACCTCAGACGGTACTTCATGAAAGTCTATTGCTCACCAACTCGTTTATCACTCCAACTTCATTGGGTTTAGGACTTTTGTATCCAATTTCAGATGAGTCCTTTTATCGAAAAGGAGAATATTGCGTTAGCAAGGTTATTCTAGGTAAGTACTTAGAGTCACTTGGGTTTAACTCAACTCGATTAAATACTCCTAATTCTTACGAGCGACTGGTCTTTGAAATGCTTAGTAATGAAGAAAAGCAGCGTTATCTTGCTGCTAACGACCGTTATCTTACTGACGACGATAAAATGATGCGCTGCAACCCAGAAGAGAACTCTAAATAGTCTATTTCCATTTGTAAAGTTATTGGCATCAAGGAGGAAAAATAAAAAATGGACTACTACAGGTTTTGGAGCTTGTTGGGATTGGGGGCAATACTGACACTAAGCAGTGGCTTAGCTGCAAGGCCTGTTAACGGAGCGAGTCTGCTTGCCAATACAAAAGAGCAAGTAGCTTCAAAAGAGCAAGTACAAGACCCTTGTTCGCGTCTTAAAGATATCCCCCTAAGCAGTCATGAAGAAGGGGATAGACTTGAAAGTAAGAGAATAGATCTATCTTATTATCGAAATGCAGATGAGATAGTTAAGCTAGTAAATGCGCTGCTTGTCAACGAAAAAGGCTGTGCCAAACATCTCATTGAAAATGAGATTCCTCCATTAGGACAAGTATCAAGGGAGCAGCTCTCAGTTGGACGTGGTGGTGGCAACGCTATATTATTGCAAGGTACTAAAGATTACATTGATCGAGCTTATCGATTGATTGCACCACTTGATCTCCGCTTGCCTGGAATTGACTTGCAACTATGGGGGGTACAAATTTCAAGCGAGAAGCCCGAGAAGTTGGCTGAGGTCATGGTTGATGTACGAGGCGACATTAGTTTAACTCAACAGCTAGTGCGCAATACCTTTGATATATTACAGTTAGAAGCTTTGCGCACATTAGCAAAAGAAGCATTAGTTTTAGAACCAGGTCAACAGCCACGTCCGCTCCCAACCCTTGATGAACATGGTTTTCTAGAAATAGCAAAATCTATCGGGTATGAACATGCGCTAGCAAATCCTCGACGATTATCACTCTTGGATATTTTTTTGGTGGCTAAGGCTGTAAAAGACCCTGAACAATACTATCAAAACCTATACGCTAGTATCGTAGATGGGGAAATAGTCGATGGCCGTTTTCAATCCTTTGATGCACGCTATCAGCCCTATTTTGATGCTATGCGTGAGGTCGATCGTCCTCCATTCGAAAGAACTTTCCGGGCGCGAGGTCTTAAACCTAAATGTAAGCTAGAAAGTTCGGATGATAGCAAGTGTGAGATTTGGAGTTGGATACCAGTCGATTTTGATGAAGATGAATCAGTCAACAGTCCTGCAGACTTTGACAGTATCAATGCTGTAAAACGTCTTAACAATACAGACCGTCAAACAACCTTAGAATTTGCATTTCAATTTGCGAATTTTCTGTCTAATCCCAACGGGTTTGCCCCTGCTGAACTCCAACGAACTGCTGATAACCTTAATAGCGAACTACAGTCTGTTAGTAATGCATTTCAGCGTGATATCGAAGAATTATTTGTAGGGCCCACCTTGACAAGAATCCAAGATAGAGTGGCTCAAACCAAGAGTGTCACATTTGCACAGGTTGGCAGAACGACAATTTCAACACTTAGTGGGGTGGAGACCTCAGTGAAATCTAGATCGCGGAGTTTAGTGGAAGTTGCGCCAGAACCAAGAAGTTTGAACATGATACTTGCTGAGGCCGAGACGCTCAGCGACCAGATTGATGAGTTTATACCTGATGAAGAAACAGAAGATGCATCACAAACAGAGAATGATCCATCAACAAATACTGATGGGTCTCTTGAAGGTTCATTATCTTTGTCAAGGATAATTGGTTTAACTATCGCTTTAACAAATCAAAATCTTGTTCCTGTTATAGTTGACACTGGTACTAATTTAACGTTTACGCCAGGTGTCTTACGTGATTTAAACTCTGCCGAACTCAATATTAATTTAACCGTTCGTGATCCTAGTTTTACTTCAACAGGATCAAATAATGATGAGATTTCGCGAGTGGGTGAGCAAATTGTAAATACAACTGTTTATACCCAAGCATTAGATTTCTTTGATCTCTCCACATTTACAAATCAAGCCCTTTTAGACGGAGGCCGAGCCTACTTTCCGATAGTAGGCGAGCTCTGGCGAGCAATCTTTGGTAATATACCAATTTTTGGAGAATTATTTAGCTTTTCTAGAGGTCCTCAGATCGTACTTCATGAAAGCCTCTTACTTACCAACTCATTTATCACACCAACAGCTTTAGGGACTGGACTGCGTTATCCAATTGAAGATCCAGCTATGTATCACCCCGATAATTTACCTTGTATGAAGCGTAAGCTGTCTGAGTATTTAAGGGCCTTGAATGTTGAAGCAAATCCCATACCCCCGTCCTCTTGCCCATAGGCAAGAGGACAGTATGGGAAGAAAATTTTCTCACACCACTCGTAAAAATTATTTTTTCATTGTCCATAATACCTGAAACTTTATCTATTGAAAGATAACTGGGTTCCCACTATAAATCAGTCAATGTCCTAGTAATTTCAAACACAGTATCAATATCATGGTGAATTTTATTCCCATTTCTGAAGGCTCAAAAATCAAGATTGCTTTTCATCACAACCCCAAAGGGGTTATTCAATTTATTGGTGCCTTCGTTTTTGGATCTTTTCCACAACGTCCATACCAATTTCTCTTTGAACAGCTTTATGAAAAAGGCTATTCAATAATCGTATATCCCTTTCCATTTAATCCGATTAGCTTTCAGCACTGGCCCGTTGCAATCCAGATATTGATAGATCTCTATGAAGCCCGTGTCGAAATTATTAAAAAACTGGTATGTGATGAAGCACCTGATCATCAATTAAATTTTTATGCAAATGATGCCAACTATTATTGGTTAGGACATAGCTTAGGCTGTAAATATATTCTGTTATTAGAAATACTCAGCAACAGAAAAAGAGATTCTCAGCAAAGAACAAAAGTAATCAAATCATGCCTGATAAAGAGAGCCTCGTCTAATATAGATGAGAGTATAAAGGAAGCAGAAGATAAAAGAAAGTGGGCTGAAAGTGAAATTACAGGCCTACTTAATAAGCCATGCTCATTTCACCCCTTTATTAGAGGTCAACCCAGTTTGTTACTAGCACCTGAAATCAATAACACGGTTCAGTTTTTTGGTATCCGCATCCATCCATCTGCTCTTTGGGGCTTTCCAAATCGAAAGGAAACACAGTGTTTGATTTGCGGCAGCACCACATTGTTTAAACTGATGGGGATAATTTCCTTTACCCTTGACGGTATTTCCAGGGATGATGTTTCCTTCTTAAATGAACAGTTAAAAAGTCGAGACTCTGGACATTTAATACATGAGTCTTTTTTAGGTTGGCACTTTGTACCGCAGGTAACTTATATAGAGTATTTAGCATCCTCCATAGATTCAAGCTTCCAAGCACTCAGAGTATGCTCCAATCAAGGAGAGAACCTCACTCTTTAGGGATAGTATAAGACCCAATTTTCTTGATTCCTCAAGTCTTGTAGCAAAGGTAAAATCATGAGCAAGATAACGGATGCCAATGTCTATGACATGATCATAGTAGGTTCTGGGAATGGGGCATGTGGCTTTCTAAGTAAATATTTGGATAAGGATGATCTGAGCTCAAAGATCCTTGTATTGGAGGCTGGCAAAGCGTTTTTTGATACGAGTGATATTACTCATCAAAACAGCTGGGCGAAATCATACGCTGAGGGATAGATTTTACAGCTGCATAATGCCCTAACAGCTGATGATATTCCTATCATTTCGGGATGGGCCTGTACCATGGGCGGTGGCGGCTCCATCAACTATGCAATGATGTACGAGTCATCGCATTGGTTAAGTAGACATATTGGTAAGGACGTAGCCTACTGGGATAAGCTTAAAGATGAGTTAGGTGCCAAGCTAAATTGCATTGATTGCATTGATCCCGAGAAGCAAAATACCGAGCTTACTCAGCAAATTCTTCGGACAGCAGCATTAGAAGGGTTTAATCCCCCAAATCCCCACCATTACAGCCGAGGAATTCCCAGTTATCAGGACTTCCCCCATGATACGTCCAATCAACTTTACCTATTTGCAACTCCATTTAATAGATTTGGTCAACGTACCCATAGTGGAGTTTCGCTAATTGATTGGTTTGATAAGCGCATTGAGCTAAAAACACAATGCCAGGTAACACAATTAGAATTTGAAGAGAATAAAACAGGAGAATCTCGATGTGAGGCTGTTCATGTAAAGTATACAGGTAAGACAAAAGCTAACAGTGCTACTAAGTTCCTTCTGAGTGAAACGGGACGAGTCATTCTTTGCGCAGGAGCAGCTACACCGAGGCTTTTAATAAGTCATAGAACCAAGCTGAACAATTATGAAATCGGTAAAGATGCCAGTGATCACATTGCTATCCCGTTAGGTATCTATCGCCTCAAAAAGAAATTGCACGTCACACCAGAGGCAGTTGTTGAGCAGGAAATACCTCTCACCTCTAAAGATAACTATATGCCTGTTTTTGCGACAACTGTCTGGCAAGCAGAGCAAGACAATGGGTCAGAAAATAGAATAGTTTGTACCATAGAATTCTTTGCCGGTAATTTTGAAAGACTCTGGTATTTTGTCTCTCATCTCTATCTGGCATTTTTATTACTTAATTGCATTAAAAGGTGGATGATCCAATCACCTCGTCTGTTTGATGCGTTGAAGCGAATAAGGCTTACTATTGAGAAATCAAATACCATCTTTAATCTAGGAGAAGAGACTGAGCTAATCACTGCGATTATTAAATTTAATCCTGCTGAAGAGGGTGAATATTTATCTGACAACAATCGCATTAATCTGAACTTCTTTAAGACAAGTGATAGAGATACCTCATCCAATCAAGATAAGGAAGTCGCAAAAAAAGTGATAGCTGAGCGAGTACTTCCTCTTATGGATAGGCTAGGTGATAAGCCTCCTTGGCTCATTCGATTAGTGCTACGGGTTATGAGGATTCCCTTTGAAGAAAATCAGATCAATACTTATCTAAAATGTTATAGTAAGAACTACCTATTATCACAGCAGCACATGGCAGGTGGCTGTTTATTTGGTAAAGCTATTGACAAAGGGCTAGATGCTCCTCAGGCAACGGGTAAAGTTAAGGGAACAAACAATGTCTATGTAGCAGATTTATCAGCCTCTCCCCTGCCTCGCATTAGTCCTCAAATGACTGCCTATCTAATAGGCTTTCATGTAGCTACACAGCTGAGCGAGACTTAGCTCGACTTTATCCAAACATTGGGGTTGACTGGAGTTTAGACAAATAATCTCGTCAAGAGCGATCTACCATTGAGACAGATCACTCCATGGGGGAATCTGGGAAAGCACTACCAATCTCAGATGTCATGAAAAGTGTTGCTGAACTTCAAAGATTTCGCAAGGGTGCCTACGGGTTGCTAGGCAATGGACGAGATGCCTTATTTGACCTGATGGATGCCGTCAGCACCAGTCGAAGCGTGCCCAGCTTTGCGGAACTGTCGCTGTCACCGGTGTTTCGCCGTCAATGGTCAAGCCTCTACAAAACGCTTGAGCGCAGCGAGTCGTCTGCCGACACATTGATGCGGCTTTACACAGACTACTTGCCGAAGGGAAAGCGACTCGTGTTAGCTGGGGATCATACGGCCTGGTCACGTCTGTGGTCACCGACGTTGAAAGAGCGCACCTATGAGCACCAACCGGCCTGGGCTCCGGGCTCAAAACCAGTGACCTTGGGTCAAGGGTATAGCACCTTAGTCTGTGTCCCCGAGCTGTCAGGCAGTTGGGCACTGCCGTTACGCCATGAGCGGATTACCAGTTTTGAGAGTCCCCTAGAAAAAGCGACGGTTCAACTCAAGCAAGTCTGTCAGGCCATGGACGAGCGACCATTGTCATTATGGGATGCCGAATATGGGTGCGCCCGCTTTGTCCAATTAACCGCAGAGGTTGCGTGCGATAAGTTGATGCACCTGCGTGTGAAATGTCAATTACATAGGCGACAAAAAAGGAAGGGATTAGGGGGTTCATTCTGACCATTTCTCATGAGTTTAAAAAGTATTTTTTCAAGTCATCATAGAACGCTAGTTTCGATGATTTATCCCAGGAGATCGCGCCAGAGCGTCGATGACAATTATCGAAACGGTCGCATCATACCCTTCATCGAGTGTCCTGGTGACGCCTCGATTGCTCCCTATCCCAGGAGTTCAGTGGGATTATGGTGTGGGATGAGCTTGAGACCTATGCGGGTGACGATTGGGTGTTAGCCGAGCGTTGAGCAGCCGCCTGTTTACGAAAACTTTGAGCCTGAAACTCAAAAATGGTGGCATGGTGCACCAGACGGTCAATGGCGGCAACGGTCATCATCGAGTCGGTAAAGATAGTATACCACTGACTAAAGGGCTGATTAGCAGAGATCATCACACTATTTCGTTCATATCGATGGGCGATGAGTTCAAACAGAACTGAGGTTTCCACATCAGACTTTTTGACATAGCCGAGATCGTCAATGATGAGGAGATCGTAGCGGTCAAGTTTGGCCAGTGCGGCCTGTAATTCGAGTTGGAGCTTCGCCAGCTGGAGCTGTTGGACTAAGGCGGTCGCGGTGACAAATTTAACCCGTTTGCCCAGCAGCGTCCCAAGGCCGCACAAACATGCGTTTTTCCGGTGCCACTGGGGCCAAATAGCAAGAGATTGCTAGCCGACTCTATCCAGTCAATCGATTGAGCGAAGGCCATCATCGCGGCTGGATTGAACTCCCTGAGGTGGTCAAACTTAAAGTTGGTCCAAGACTTTGCGGAAGGTAGCTGCGCTTCGGCGCGGGCGCGGGTGATGCGATTTTGTTCGCGCCGACTGGCTTCGCCTTGGGCCAAAGCCAACAGGAACTGGGCATAGGACCAATGCTCCTGGGTGGCTTGGTGTTCGAGGGATTGCCACTGGTCGAGAAAGTGTTTGAACTTGAGATGTTTGAGGGTGCTAATACCAATTCTGTAATTAAGAGCTACACATGATAGAACTAAGGTGCAGCATTCAATCTGAGCGATGTCAGGCGTTTACCATCTTGAAATCACTGAAAGTGAAGACGAACTCAAATCTCTCCTGAGACGTCAAAAAACGGCCTCGTCAAAAGAGCGAATTCAATTCCTCTATTTGCTTAAAAGCGAACAGACTTCGACGATCCAGCAAGCGGCCAAATTATTAGGTCGTCATCGGGTCACGGTCCAAAAATGGGCGAAGCGTTATCGAGACAGTCAGCTAGCGGGATTGTTGAGTCATAAGCCCCGTGTGGGAGCCAAGTCAACGCTACCCGATTGGGCTGAAGTCGCCTTGAGACAGCGGTTAGAGCACCCAGATGGCTTTGAGAGCTATGGGGCGATTCAGCAGTGGTTAGCGACTCAATTAGGGATTGTGGCTCCGTATAAAACCGTCCACAAGTGGGTCTACTATCGACTTAATGCCTCTCCAAAAGTGCCCCGCCCCCAAAGTGATAAACAGGATGTCGCCCAGCTAGCGACATATAAAAAAACTCGCTGAGAATTTGGCCATCCTGGTGCTGTTTGTGACCGCTCAGTTGGGATGGACGGGGACGGTGCGATTCTTCTGCCAGGATGAGAGTCGCTTTGGCTTGAAAACGTTAACCGGACGACGCATTACAGCCCGTGACGTCAAACCCGTGGGTAAAGTGCATTGGACGTTCAAAGCCACCTATTTGTACGGGGTGGTTGAACCGGCCACAGGAGCGCACTTTTTCTATGAGTTCACCCATTGCAATACCGACTGTTTTGAGTGCTTTCTTAAGCTCGTGGCTCAAGAATATGCCGACAGTATTGTGATTATCCAAGTCGACCAAGCTGGATGGCACAAAGCTAAACGGCTCACGGTGCCGGATAACCTGATTCTGATGTTCAACCGGCTCATTCGCCTGAGTGCAATCCGATTGAACAAGTCTGGCAATACCTCAAAAGACGATTGCGTTGGACACAACCCAAGACCTTAGATGAACTCCGAGCGCTCATTCGAGAACAATTGGTTGACTTAACCAACGATACGATTGCCTCCATTACGGGACGAGCGTCCATACTAGAGGCTTTATCTATAGCTGGTATATAGAGAATTGGTATAAATTACTGGCAACGGTCCCGTCATCGTTGGTGAAGAATCGGACCGTCATTGTCCAAGGTGACACTGAGTTTGGCACCGTCGAATTCCTCAATGCGGTTCGTCAGCGTCGGTGGCGATCGGTTGTCGGCATGCGAGCCAATCGAACCCTATTGGATGGTCCGCTCCCTCAAAGACCTGTATCGTCACGCCAAACGGGGACAACACATCAGATTGACCCACCTAGACTATCCGGTCACCGTCTCTTGGTTTTGGCTCAAACGAGCCGAGGGCAAACGAGAACTCCGATTTGTAGTCTCCACCTATCCCTATTCGGGTGTCTATCTGATTCGTTTGGGACGTCAACGATGGGCGATTGAGGGATTCTTCAAAACCGCTAAACATCAGTTCGGTCTGCACTGTTTTGGACAGGGCACCAAACTTGGGGTTTATCGATGGCTCATCCTGTCGCTGATGACCTTTCTTTTAGCCCATTGGGTTGATCGATGGGCCTGGTTTCCAGTGCTCGATTGGAAAGCGGCCTGTCAATTAGCTCGAAAGAAGTTGGTTCCCTCGGTGCAATGGTTCGAGCAGCTTAAACAGATTCAAAACGATGCCGATATCGCTGCTCAATTTGGATTTAAGATTGTCGTTCAATCTTTATCTCACAAGGCTTATCAGGAATGGTGCAAGATTTGAGATAATCTATTTGATAGCTTCATTTATATTCATCTTCCAAACTGATCTCTGCAAAGTAATTTGGAAGATAGCTTAATGTACGAACCATGTGATTCTCAAGCGATTTAAATAGCTGAATTGCCATCGACCAATCTCTCTTTTCCTTTAATACGAATTCTAGGTTAGCTGCATTCCTAGTTAAAACTGATGCCCCTAAAAACAGATTCGATCCCCCTTGGATCATATGCGCAAGACTTATAGCTGATCTTCTATCTCTCTTTTTTAAGTAATCCCGTAGTTCAGATATAAACGAACGTTGATCTTCCGCCCAAAGGATAAAAAGTTCTTTTGCAAATTCAATGTCACCACCAGCAACTTGTAGCACTTGGTCAAAATCAATCAAACTTACATGGCTATCAATAACGGTTGCAAGTATACTTTCATTGATAGGCCTAGGGACCACATCATCAAAACCTGCACTAAGACATTCATCTTTAGATATAAAGTCGTTCATCATGCCAACAATAGACCATCGTGCAAAATCCTTTTTGCTTTCCCCTAACTTTCGTATATGTGATACAAGCATCGGCATCTAACAAACTAACTTGAATGAGAATAAGATCAAAAACCTTCAATGAGATAGAATTAAGTACATCTCTTTTCGTTTTCGCTATTCGCCATTGGTGGTGTTGCTTCTTGAAAACAGACTCTGCTAATCTTTGATTAACTCGACTTTCTTCTACAAGAAGGATTTCCAAATGTGGTAGTATTCTATTTTTTGAAATATGAGTATCATTAACTAAATCATCTAAGACTGTTCGAGAGTTTTCCGCTCGCTGGCCTACTTTCATAATATCAACTCCTGTCTCAGTAGGCTTGATACCAGGAGTTATGGCTTTTTTGGTGCTAAAGATTTTAGTCCAACATATGCCTTCACAAATGTTGGAAATAGACGACGCATAATACTTTCGGTATCACCTTCTAGGTCATAGCTGATAATATTTGGAATAATAGGAATTGCTACTTTTAGCTTAGCCGAGGCTGGTATTTGAGGTTTATTCAATTCTGTTAGAATCTGACGAAGCAATGTACCAACCTCATCTCGTTTTTCGATTGCCTCTAGTACCTCAATTTCATCTACTAGATTCGCAGCTATCTCTTTAGCCAATGGTTCGGACAATTCATCGCGCTTAATTTTCTGACTAAATCTCTGAACATATTCCTGTTCAAAGGTTCGAATTCGTTGCCATGTTTTCTGCATTTTCTGCTGAATTCGGGTTTTATTCGCTTCTTCTTCTAGCAGAAAGGCTTCTTCTTCACCTGCTAATTGCTCATAAAGTCTATTAAGATTGGATTGAATATCAGCTAAACGATCCTGCGATATAGCTATAACTTCTGGCTTTCCACTATGATTCACGATAATCCTCTTTAGGTAAAACTTAATTATCGTTACTTTACAGGTTGAGGATGCCAGAATACAGAATCTTATAAAGACTGGGCTTTATTAAAAGTGAACTACTTACGATCTCACCTTTCCACATCAGTGCTTACACAGATCACCACTGGAAAGCTTTTTAGGGGCTAAGCTACGCCTTGAAAACCTCAACGGGCAAACTAAGACCATCAAAGATATCCAAGCCGCTCGTCTAGATACGCTGGATGCTTGTACTAACTCCGTCGTTGGCTAACAGATTACTGCGCTGTTGCAGTACTCAGGCTTCTAGTATCCGATGCAGACTCTGTTAAGTTATGAAACTTCATTCCTTCAGGGGAATCTTTTCTCATCAGCCTTTCCTACATACACACACCAAAGCCTCTGATAAGTAGGTAGGGGCTTAGTGTGTGGGGATCCAACATTTACTGAGCAATTGGGACCAAATCTAGAAGCTAAAATTCAAAAATCAGTGGACAATTCTACCCTACCATTCAACTACATCTTTACCAGTTCAAACAAACTATTTTGAGTATAATCGATCATTATTTCAAACTCATTGATTCACGGATTATAATCTGGGCTCACACTACCGATGGAGGATCATAAAAGTTTAAGGTTCTATATGTAGTGTGATATGCATGCCTACTGACACGGGTCACTGCAGCAGAATAAGAGTCGCACAAGGTAAGGAAGGATATGCCCAAGTGGAAGCTAAAGACTGAGTTTACATTTGATGCGGCCCACTATATCCGCGACTACGATGGCCCCTGCGGTCGGATGCACGGTCATACCTACCGTGTGCGAGTTGAGGCGACGTCCAGTCAACTGCACGCATCTGAGTTTTGTCCTCATCCAGCTATGGTGGCTGACTTCCGCACATTGCGCTGGGCGAAAAGGGACGTGTTGAAAGGAGGGCTAGACCACTGCGTACTCAACGAAGTTTTACCAGATGGCTACGAAACCACGGCTGAAATGATTGCCCAGTATATCTACGACAAAACTAAGAAGGATTTGCCGGAGCAGATTCGGCTTAAAGTGGCAGTTTCAGAAACCCCTGACTCCTGGGCTGAATATGAGGATGACTAACAGTAGTCTTAATGATGCTTACAATTACACCAACTCAAACATTGCCGATTGTCGAAACCTTCCATTCAGTCCAGGGTGAAGGGGTTTGGACTGGTGTAAGTGCATTTTTTATTCGGTTAGCGGGCTGCGATGTGGGCTGCCCTTGGTGCGATACGAAGCATTCCTGGTCAACGAAGCGCTATCCACAACAAACGATTGAAACGTTAGTCAAGCAGGCAACAGCCGTAAATCCTCAAATGGTTGTCATCACAGGGGGTGAGCCTTTGATGCACGATTTGTCGAAACTGTCGAAAAATCTTCAGGCATCTGGGTTGCGAACTCACCTGGAAACATCTGGGGCTCATCCATTCAGTGGCAAATTTGATTGGGTGTCGTTTTCGCCTAAGCAGTTTAAGCTACCGCACCAGAGCATCTATCCTCGGGTCAATGAGTTGAAGGTGGTGGTCTCGGATGCTCGTGACCTGGAATGGGCCGAAGTTCAGGCTGAAAGAGTACCCAAGGATGCTGTCAAGTTGCTTCAACCTGAATGGAATAGTCCAGATCGCTCATCGCTCATTGTTGACTATGTTCTGAAGCATCCTGACTGGCGCATCAGCTTACAAACCCATAAGTTTTTAGGAGTGAGATAGGGATGAAACCGAAAGCAATTGTTCTACTGTCAGGGGGGTTAGATTCTGCAACGTCTGCAGCCCAAGCCATGGCAGATGGTTACGACTTAATTGCTCTATCTTTTCGCTATGGGCAACGGCATGAGCGGGAACTAGAAGCGGCTCGACAAGTGGTAGCAAGTTTGAACATTCGGGAGCATCAGGTTATGGATGTGAACCTGGCCCAGTGGGGTGGTTCATCTTTGACGGATCAGGCGATGATGGTACCCACTGACGGTGTAAAACCGGATGAGATTCCCTCGACCTACGTGCCTGGTCGCAATACTGTTTTTATCGCCATTGCTCTTTCCCTGGCTGAGGCCCGAGGAGCGGAGGCAATTTATCTGGGCATCAATGCGGTGGACTATTCTGGTTATCCGGATTGCCGACCAGAATACTTAGCAGCCTTCCAGCACCTAGCCACACTGTCGTCTAAAGCAGGACTGGAAGGGAAAGCACCTAAGCTAATTGCTCCGTTGGTGATGGATTCCAAAACAGACATTGTGCATCGTGCTCTCAAGCTTGGGGTGCCCATTGAGCAAACATGGTCTTGTTATCAAGGAGGAGAAGATCCTTGTGGTCTATGTGATTCTTGCCGGATCCGAGATAAAGCTTTGATTGAGGCAGGTCAGCCTGATCTTGCAACCTCGACAGGTCGTTCTCTTTATGCGCAGGAAGTTTCATGCCCTACCCCCGTATCTTAGTCATTACGTCTTGCACAGGGGAGAAACGCTCGAAACCTGAAGCTCAGCTTACCCTGGCGGACTTCCAAAAGCCGGACCAGCTCCAGCAGCGAGAAGCGGAGCTGGCTGAGTTTGCGTGCGCAGCGGGTCAGTTGTATACCGGGATGCAGCACCTTCGTGTGATGGAAGGGGTCCACGTGCTGAGGGATGTGCTGGGGGATGAGGCCATACAGGTGCAAATTTTATCTGCTGGCTATGGGCTGATTCCTGAAAGCCAAACGATTGTGCCCTATGAGGTGACTTTCAACGGGATGAAGGGGCATGAGGTAGATGAGTGGGCCACCCACTTAAATGTGCATGAACAGTTTGAGGATGCGATCGCAAACTACGACTTAGTTTTTGTTTTGCTTGGTGACAACTATCTGCGGGCGGTTAAGCTACCGATTCAGACCAGTCCTGAGCAAACACTGGTCTTTTTAGCGTCCAAGGGTAGCGCCAAGAAGATCAAAGGTCTGGCAGCGGAAACGTTTGTCCTGCCACTCTCTAATGCTGAGGCGAAACTGTATCGCTATGGGTTAGTTGGACTAAAGGGCTTTTTGTTTAAGCAATTTGCTCAGGCAGCTGCGGTAGATCCAGAACTGTTACTAAAGGTGCGTCAAACGCCCAACACGTTTCAAGAAATTATTGCGCCTAAGGTTACTGAAGAGGACCAGCAGTTGGTTCTGACTAATGTGCTGAAACAGGTTCCAACGACAAAGGCTACGCCTAAACAGTCCAAACGATCCACCTCTAAAGCGAAGAAAAAGCCTGACTTCTTACCCATTCCCGATGTTCCGGCGGCAGCTAATGTGGGTCTTGGGATGGAGTACTTCATTCCGGAATGGGATGATCATGTGGACCCAGGGTACGACTTCATTAAGAGTAAGGTTACACCGAATCGAGATCCTTATGCGGATGAAGTGTATGCTCACCAAATCTATGAGACACCCAACTATGATGGCATCTTAGTCTCGAAAGTTGTCGTAGATGGTAGTAAGAAAAAGCGGGCTCGGATTGAAGATATCGGCATTCATGAGTTTATTCGCTTCCCTGGCAAGGTAATGGGAGACTGTGGGGCCTTTGGCTACGTCAAGGAAGAGGTGCCTCCTTACGATACTGAGGAAATCTTGGATTATTACGAGAACCTTGGATTTGACTATGGTGTAAGCATTGACCACTTGATTGTCGGTCCGTTTGCTAAGCCTGGCATTCGAGAACAGCGCTATGAGCTGACGATGAACAATGCCAGAGAGTTCTTGGAAAAACATCAGGCTGGGGGCTATGGGTTTATTCCGATTGGGGTGGCTCAGGGATGGAGTTCTGAAACCTATGCTGAGTCAGTTAAAGAAAATATTCGGGTGGGTTATGACTATATTGCGTTAGGGGGATTGGCCCGTGCGCAAAGTCGAGAAATCATTGAGATTCTCAAAGAGGTACGACCCCACTTAAAACAGGACACACGATTACACTTGTTTGGAGTCGCTCGCATTGATGCAATTCCAGTCTTTCGGCATTTGGGAATCACCAGCTTTGACTCTGCTAGTCCTCTGCGGCGTGCGTGGTTGGGTTCTGGGGCCAACTACCACACTGACACGAAAAAAATGTACACAGCTGTTCGAATTCCTCCGGTGGATGGCCATGGTGTGAGGGTGAAGCGGCTGGTTGAGGCAGGTGTGGCAGATAAAGACACTTTTCGAGATTTGGAGCAGTCTGCTCTCAAGGCTTTGAGAGCTTACGACAAGAACAAGCTGAGTCTGGAAGAGACGCTAGAAAAATTGTTGGCCTATGACGAGCTGCTGGAACTACCCCAGGATGGTCAAGTGGATGTGACGGAGCAAGCCAAACGACGTGCCAAGCACGAGGTAATGTATGGAGAACTGCTGAGCGAGCGTCCCTGGCAAAGGTGTAACTGCGTTATCTGTAACGAGATCGGTGTAGAGGTTGTCATTTTTCGGGGAAACGACCGGAATCGTCGGCGCGGCTTCCATAACACATTCGTGTTTTATCAACGGTTTAAAGATGTCTTACATCGCTGTGAGCATGGGTTACCGCTAGCGTCATCTGCCGTTTAAGAATCTCGAAATAAACGTTCTAGGGCTGGGAACAGTTGTTGAAGCGTTTGGCTATCGAGTTGTTCAATCTGTTTATGCAGCCAGACACGTTGTTCCATGGCCGAGATGGGCGACAAGTCTAAAAATAAGGAATGGTGTTCCATATCGATGGCCGTTGGCACTCCGAAGAAGCTTTGAATACCTGACTTATGGGTTTTCTCGGGCGTTGGGCCTCTGCGCTTCCATTTGGAAATGGTGCTCCCCTGAATGCCTAAGGCTTGAGCCAGCTTACTGTTTTCTCCGTGGCCTAGAGAATTTACAAGATACACCACATTCTCCTGCCAGATATCGAGGCCGCTCTCTTGGAGTAAGTTGCTAAAAACCAACTCATCCTGGCCATAGCCAGTGGCCTGGGAGATGACCTCTATCTCATTCTGTCTGGGCTTCTCAGCTTTCAGTAGCAGCCAGGCACGATCTTCACTACAAGTGGCCCAGGTCGCTACTTCCGCACCCCAACTCTCCTGCGGCTTTCCTTGCTGCCACAGCATGTACCGCAGGTTCAATGAGAATAGTCTTGTCATATCGGCAACACAACAGACTCCAGAAAATAATATTAGCCATTTTTAACTTTTAATTGATTGAAAGTCAAAAATAAAGGGTATGATTTTCTGGCTAGCAGCTCGGGTGTCTGCATGATCTCAAATCCAGCTAAAGCCTCCGCTAATAAAGCTCGGTCCTCTGACCAGCAAACCATTCTAGACAGCGGTTTGCTGACCATCGGCTTTAACTGCGTTTTGCAGATGCCCACCGGCAGTGGCAAAACCTGGCTAGCTGAGCAGGCCATTGAAAATGTTCTACTCCGAAATCAACGTGCTATTTACCTTACACCCCTAAGAGCGTTGGCTAGCGAGTTGGGGGAGCGATGGCACCAACGCTTTGCAGGCAGGACAGTTGGCATCTTTACGGGGGACTATAAGGCCCAGGCAATGTCCTATCAGCGATCGCAACTGCTGATCATGACTCCCGAAAAGTTGGATGCCTGTACCCGGTCATGGCGTTCTCACTGGCATTGGCTACCGGATGTAGACCTGATCGTGGTGGACGAGCTACATCTGTTGGGAGATCCCCATCGGGGGGCTCGTCTGGAAGGGACCTTGATGCGGCTGATAAGGCTTAATCCTTTTGTAAGGATTCTGGGACTATCGGCGACGTTGGGAAATCGTCAGGAGCTGGCGGACTGGCTCAACGGTGTGGAGTATGGTTCGAGCCGGAGACCCATACCGCTCTCCTGGCAGGTGGTTCGCTACAAACGTGCCCAGGAGAAGCCAGAACTTTTGTTGCGAGAAGCGCAGCGGGCCGTTGAGGCGGGAGGGCAAACCCTGGTATTTGTCCAAAGTCGGCGACGAGCAGAAGAGTTAGCCAATGCTTTGAAAGACTCTGGACTGCGGGCAGCGCATCACCATGCCGGTCTAGACCATACGGTTCGCAAGCAGGTGGAAAGTGCGTTTCGCTCAGGTGAGGTATCGGTTCTAGTGGCGACCGCTACGCTGGAAATGGGTCTGAACTTACCGGTACGGCAGGTGATTTTGTATGACCTGCAGACGTTTGATGGGGTGGACTTTGTGCCGTTGCCGGTCAATAGCGTTTGGCAGCGGGCCGGACGGGCCGGACGACCGGGGCTGGATAGCTCGGGTGAGGTGGTCTTGATTGCGCCGAAGTGGGATGGGCAAGTGGAGCACTACGCCAAGGGTCAGTTTGAGGCGATCCGCTCAGGCCTGAGCCAGGTGAATGGGCTAGCAGAGCAGATTATTACTGAGGTGGCCAGTGGCCTATGCCGGACTCAGACACAATTGGAACATGTCTTTGCCCAGAGCCTTGCGGCTAAGCAACATCGCTTAGCATCTGTGTCGGAGACGATTGGGGCAATGCTACAGGCAGAGATGCTGCAGGAAACCGAATTTGAGGGACAACCCCGACTGCGGGCGACTCGTCTGGGGTATGTGGCTGTGCGCCATATGCTGTCTCCTCAGACGGTGCTGTTGTTTAAGCAGATTCTGGAGACGGCCTTTTTAGAAACGTACTGCGAGCTGAGCTTTTTGGACTTGCTGATGGTGGCGGCTAGCAGTGCCGATTGCCAACCGCTGATTCCGGTAGATTTTGAGGCGTTAGAGGACCTGAATCAGGGCCTTGCTCAAGAACCGTCCACATTGCTTGGCCTATCTTGTGGAGAACTGGTTGACCTGTTGCAGGCTGATGGGAAACGTCTGCTGGCGATCTTTCATACGGCATTAATTGCTCGCACCTGGACACGGGTAGGAGCAACATTCCAGGTGGCGGACGAGCATGGTTGTTATGCATTTGAGGTGGAACGTCTGCGGGAGTCCATGGAACGTTTGCTGATGGCCATGGTTGAAATTGCAACAGCAGTGGCCCACCCCGACTCACCGGAGCCTGACTGGGTAACTCCAAGGGAGAAAGTGAAGATTCTGGCCCATATGGTGAGCAAGGGATTAGACGAACAGACGGTGACACTAACGTTGGTGCCAGGAATTGGTGCAAAAATGGCGCGGCAGCTGCAGCAGGCTAATATCGCTGATATCGAGGACCTGGCTCTGGCAGCCCCGAACCAGCTAACAGACCTGCCGGGAATCGCACAAAAGCGAGCGGGGCAATGGGTGGAGGCAGCGGAAGAGATGGTCGATTGTCATTCGTCGGCCTACCGCTACCGGGAAAGTTTGCCGGTGGGTAAGGTGACTGGAACCCGTTGGTCTCCTGATATGGCAGATGTGGACCCCTATCGGCTGAGGCGAGCCCTGAGTCTGAAGGTGCAGGGTCAGGATGGGGGTGTCTACCGGATTACGGGAGGATTGGATCCACACCGGGTGAAACTGGGGACTGGACAGTTTAGCTGTGACTGCCCTGACTTTAGTAAGGGACACCTGTGCAAACATATTTTGGCAGTTCGCCTCTTTCGGGGAGAGAGGAACCTAGAGGAGTTGGTTGCAGCATTGTCTGAGAGTGGGTCGGGGCTGGACTTGTTTCAGCTGTGGATAGGAGCGTGAGCTATGGCCCAACGATCGCTTAAGACTCGACGGGGTGAACTCTCGTTTCCGGCCTACGTGCCAGTCACCACCTTTGGGAAAAAGTATCCGCTAGATGACCTGATTCGGCCTTATCTGCATCGTCTAGCACCGGCTGCTATGGTGAGCTACTACTATGCTCAAGAGATGTCGCCAGAGACCTCCCTCAGATTGCCAACGCTGGTGGACTCAGGAGGGTTTGCAGCGTTGTTTGAAGGGAGTCGGCTCAGGCAACAAAAGGGATTGGGAGTGTTAGAAATTAACCGAGACGATAGGACTGAGCAGCTCCACCCGAAGACCGTGTTGGAGTTTCAAGAAGAGATCGCAGATGTGGCCTTTACCCTAGACTTTCCTATCCCGCCAGAGTTGGACACCAAAGAAGCGAAGCGGCGACAGCGGCTGACCATCGCCAACGCCCATTGGGCCTTAGACAACCGTCGTCGTCGAGATCTACCCCTGTACGCCTGTGTCCAGGCCGGGGATGTGGAATCGGCCCGCAGCTGCGCCAAGCAGTATGCCAATGGTGGCTTTGAGGGGATTGCCATTGGTGGGCTGGTGCCAAGGGCGCGGAATCTGGAGCTGGTATTAGGCATTGTCCGAGCCGTACGGGAGGAAATTGGGGATTTGCCACTGCATGTTTTGGGATTAGGGCATCCAAACTCGTTGACCCAGCTGTTTGAAGCGGGGGTGGATTCGGTAGACAGTAGTTCTTATGTTAGGTATGCCGCTAGTGGAAAACTGTGGGGACAGTCTCACCAGCGGATAGAGGAGCCTACGCCCACGGATCGGCTGCACCTGGCGTTGTGTAATCTGGCGACAGCAACGGGGAAGACGCTGCCGCTGTCGTCGTCTCAGATGCTGTTCTCAACGTTGCGAATGTCTGGTACTTCTTAAAGCGGCCGATGAGAAAGATTGACTGTGGTATCTCAGAAACGGTTGACCAAGCTTCGCCAACGGTGAGTTGGGAGAATTTGCGGTTGGATAAACTCTGGCTCCGGGTCATCAGCCTGATGCAGTCAGGGACGCATCCTCGGCCTGTGCAGACTCTGGCCCTAAAGGACCGCAAGATTCTCGACAACCGTAAGCATCTGATCGTTTCTGCCCCTACCAACAGTGGCAAGAGCCTGATCGGTTGGCTGACGTTGTTCCAGATTTTGAAGTCAGGGAAGCGGGCCATCCTGCTGGAGCCGTTGCGGGCATTGGCGAGGGAAAAGACGGATGAGATTGAGAGTATCGCTAAGGACTTAGGAGAGATTCTGGGAAAACCTATCAAGGTGAAGATTTCTACTGGGGACTACCGGATTGAGGATGAGCTGATGGGGGATCCGCCTCCGGGGGGAGAGCTGATTGTGGCCACTCCGGAACGCTTAGAGGCATTGTTACGGAATCCGATGAACCTGCCCTGGTTTGAGACGATTGGGGCAGTTTGTGTGGATGAAGCTCACCTGTTGGGGTCTCAGCGTCGGGGGGCAACGCTGGAGTACTTGCTGACCACCTTTCTGACGATGGTCACTCCCCCCAGGCTGGTTCTCTTATCGGCGACACTGGGAGGAACTGAGGCGTTAGAGCAGTGGCTGAGTCCCTGTGATGTGATTCGGGTGACGGAACGACAGCCGCCTTTGGAAAAGTGGATAATTGCGCTGGAGGATGGGGAAGAAGCAAATCAAGTTGCGATCGCAACTGCCAAAGACATTCTCCCAGACCCAACGGCTCAGCTGCTGATCTTTGTGTACCAAACTAAATCGGCTCAGAGTCTGGCCAAACAAATTAGCGAAGAGCTGGGGGTGGACGGGCGAGCCTACCATGCGCAGATGAGCCAGCAGCAGCGGGAGTCTGTGCGGCAAGGGTTCTTGTCGGGAGATTGTCGGGTGATGGTGACGACAACAGCACTGGCGTTAGGGATGAATCTGCCTGCGAGCCATGTGGTAATTCGGGACAATACGTTTCCGGGGGTGGGGCGACTAGGTGCAGGGGCGCTGCTGCTGATGATGGGCCGGGCCGGACGGGGGGAGCGGCCCGGTGTGGCCATGGTGATGGTGCGTCCGAAGGATGGATGGGACGTGGGGGAGTTAGCAGCTGCGTTGCGGGCAGAGCAGCTGCCTGAGCTGGGGTCGGCTTTTGAGTGGCAGTGGGGTCAGGAGAAGGTGCCCCAAGGAACTACTCAGGTGGCAGCATTGTTGTCTCGGTGGCAGGAGGAAGGGGCGACTCAGGAGAAACTGACGTCGTTTTTGGGGCATTCGTTAGGGGGTCGGGCCTTAGTAGGTCAGGTGCCGGTAGCGTTACGGTGGCTAGAGAGTCAGAGGTTGGCCTATGAGGACCCTGAGCAAGGGACTTATCACTTGACGGTGTTGGGTAGACGGGCTACACGGGCAGTATTGCCGTTGCCGGTGGCGGCTGGGTATGCGCAATTGCTGAGGGACTTGATGACGGTGGACCCACAGGACAAGTTACTGGCGGATTGGAAACCGTTGGATCATCTGTTAGTGTTGGATCTGTTGTCGGAGCGATCACCCCATTTGCGTCGGTATAGTGCGAAGTTGAAATTGCAGGTGGATGGGTGGTGTGAGCACTATCCGGAGCAAGTGCCGTTGTTGTTTCGCTAGTGGATGCGGGGGGATGAGGCGCACTCACGGACGGTGGAGATTTTGGGGTCGTTGGGGCTGGAGGCACAGGATGCGGGTCGGGCGCAGCGGGCTGGGTATTTGGCGATGTTTCGGGTGATGGTGTTGGGGATGCGATCTCAAGGTCTTTCTCATTCGAGCATCTCACAGCAATATGGAATAAAAGGGTTAGAGGGAATAGAAGAACGATGGCGAGACGAACTACTGTGGCTACTATCTGGCATTTCAAAACTGCTAGAGATCCGATCTTTTTATTATCATTTGAAGGAAGACTGCCAAGCAGATTTTAAACGCGTGAAACGTGTGAAACAATATTTTCGGCAAATACGCTTCCAGACTTATGCTTTACAAGAACAGCTAAAATATTGTTCGCCCTTGGGAACCCTACTGGGTGAGATACGCCGAGTCGCGCCTCGGCACTTTCCGAAGATTGGAATTCAATCAATACGACGACTGGAAAATGCAGGGATAACTGATCTGAAAACTTTGTCTAACCTGAATACAGAAGAACTGGTCACCTTAGGAATTCAGAAACGTTGGGTACAACAGATTCAGATGTATATCGCTCAACGTCGCCGTTAACAGCTAATCCGATAGTGTTTGCTAACCTAGAGATAGCTGCTTTGAATTATGTCAAAGGACTGCTAACTTATGACCCCAGCAACGACTCCAGACACCCTAAGCCCTTCTGAATTAGCCCCCCCGATTGACGAACTACTAATCGAGGATAATACCCCTGTAGATAATTTCTTTTCAACTAAACTCCAGCGCATGCTGATTGAGATTCTCTACAGTTCCTGGGCTAGCCTGGGGATGGATCGTCCCTTTGTTGCCGATGCAGATATTGGCATTTTTTCATCGGTTCATCGTCCACCCATTGTGCCAGATGTATTTGTTAGTCTTGATGTGGAGGCTCCCCAAGATTTTCGAGAAAAGAAAAACCGTACGTATCTGGTATGGGAATTTGGTAAGTCCCCCGATGTCGTCATCGAGATTGTGTCTAACAAGGTCGGCAATGAGCTGGGTAGCAAACTACAGGACTATGCCCGGTTAGGGGTGACCTACTATGGGGTATTTGATCCATTGCAGCAGCTAGGGGATGACATTTTACACATCTTTGGGTTAACCCAAGGAGAATATGAACAGCTTGAGCAACCCTGGTTGGAACGCGTTGGGCTAGGGTTCACACTTTGGGAAGGCACCTTTGAGGATGTGACTGCTACCTGGTTAAGGTGGTGCGATCGCAATGGCCAAATCCTACCCACTGGAGCAGAACGAGCTACCCAATCAGAAGCCAAGGCAACCGCAGCGGAAGCAAAAGCGGCCAAACTAGCAGAACAACTAAGGGCGTTAGGAATGGACCCTGACCAATTTACCTAGTTGTACTATGGGCCATAGTCCCAAGGGTAGTTTGTCCATCAACAAAGTCTAAAATCGCCTTATTAGCGTCTTCGGCATGGATGGGGATGGGTAAGGCTTCAAGACCAGTGGCATCGTAGCTGGCCAGGAGCCAGTCACCTTTTTTGAAGCGGAAGGTTTGGCGGAACATATCTTCAGAAATGCCAAAGGCTTCTGCGATCGCACGACGGTCATATTCCCTGGGTAGCTTAGAAACGAAATAGGTGTGGGGCTGGGCCAGGGTATTCACATCCAGGTTGGCGATACGCTGGGTGGAAATGCCAATGCCGAGGCCAAACTTGCGTCCCCGTCGGGCCAGGGTCATGACGGCCGCTTTGGACCGTTTCTTGCTGTCGTTGCTGCTGGCATTACCGGGAATAAATTCGTCCGCTTCGTCAAAGATAAAAGAGACTAACGGAGTAATATTGCCACTGCGGCGACGGGACTCATAGATGGCATTTGACAGAGTAGCAGCAAAGTCTCGAAGGTCATCGGGGTTGTGGGACTGGATAATGACCAGGCTGCTTTGGGTGGAATCGTTGAGCCACTCTACGATTTGGGGAATAGAGACAGTAACGTTTCCAGGGACCTTGACCTGGGACTGTTGAGCTTGACGACTCAAAATATCAACAACAACATCCAAATTTTTACGTGCCGTAGACGTAATCTTCTTTTTTGCCTTCTTATTGTCTAGATCGTCATCGTAGTCATCTACAAATGCAGCAATCTCAGCTTCAATCGCTTCGGCTATGGCTGAGTCAATGTTTTTGCTGCCGTGGCGTCTGGTCAGATCTTTTAGGCAGCCGTAAACGTCGCGTTCACATGCGCCCATATTGCCCTTGAACTGATCTTTGGCGGTTGCGATCGCATCCTTCACCGTAGAACGCTGCTGCCAAAATCTCATCTTTTCGTCCATGAGAAACTTAGCTGCTGGGCGATGCAGGTCTGCCTGACGACGTTTGAGAGCTTTCGGTAGGACCGTGGAGTTAACGAAATCTATAGTCGCTTTTTTAAGGTTTTGACGATTTATTTCCTTATCGCTATGGGACCGCTCACTGTAGTACGTAATCACCGATTCAGGAGTGGTCTGGGCACCGATATTGACGATAAAGCCCGAGTTCAGATCCTCCAGTTGATCCAGCAGCAGCCCCGTATACTCACTCATCAGGTCAAAGATAACTATTTTGACCGGTGGTTGACCTGGAGAGCCATCTGCCGACAACAATTGTCGCACTAGCGTACTGAGCAGGTTAGACTTACCGGCCCCAGTAAAGCCAAAGATGCCAAAGTGAACCTTGATCAGCTCCTCCACCCGCACAAAGACTCTCACCTCCGGGTCCCGCACCAGAGAACCAATCTGGATCAGGTGATCGGTCTCCAGGTCGAGGGATAGGTTGGCCACCTGCTCAGTCATTTGTGTATTCAAGAGGCGTACTTCATGGCCCACCATGGGCAAGTTACTCTCTTCCTGGATGGTAGGCCCCTTGCCGTTAGGAGAAAAGGCCGCCTCAATAATTTCTAAGTTGGTGGGGATAGCCACACAGCGGATCTTGGTGGTGTCCTCAGTGGACTGAGCCTCTTGGGTGACCCAGTCCTGACCTGCGTTGCGGGCCGCTTCGGTAATGAAACCGGGGTAGCCTCCAATGTCGGTACCAAGGGCGTAGTGCATCGGCAGAATGCCCGTCACTTCCAGAATGCTGTAGCAAGTTTGGGTCGGGTCACTGGCAAAGTTAGGTACAACCAACATGGCCCCTTCCGCCAGAGTGTTCATCGCCTGACGGGTGTAGTCGAACCACAGCTCGTAGCGGTAGCGGGTGGTCTCATTTTCTTCGACTTTCATCAGAATGCCACTGAGGTCGGAGACGAACATAGCTTAGGAACGAAATACTACAGTAAAAGAAACAGCACCCCTGGACCTTGAGAATCGACAATCACGATCGGCGAAACGAGTCGCGGATTGTGCGGAAGGTACGGCTAAGAGGTTGGGAGCGAAACGAGTAGGCGGAGGAACGAACGATGCCTTGAATACGTTTGGCCACGGTTTTAGCCCCCCAATCTGCCTTGTGGAGCGGATCAGGGTAGCCAATCACCTCAGGAAAGTGGTTGCGGGTGAGAATGTTGAGCAGATACATGTTAATAAACTGAGCCAGATTTGGGGCAGAGTCTGGGCCACTGCGGGTGCGTTGGCAAAACGGTGATACCTTACCCAGGGTATCGGTGCGAATGGTCACTTCGTCCAGCGCAGGCAAATCCCACTCGGGGTAGAGTAGCCGATCCACAAAGACAACGTGCCCCATCAACGGTGTCGGTTTCGTTCGCTTCAGAAAAAACTGAGCCAGGGACCGAGCGAAGAGCCGTTCAGGAGAAACAATAAAGCCCTGTACCCCAGAAATTTGGGGTTCATCGTCTGCGTTGGCACGGGCATGGAGGGTCATATAGGTAGAATCGAACTCGATGGAGGACCACGGAGCCTCAAGGGTATCGTCCGCCAGGGGGATCAGCTCTAGAAAGATGCGGTCGGTCCAGGGCAGTTGGCGCACATCTAGATGGTGGAGGTCCGGATAACCTTGGGTACCCAATTGTTTCATTACCCCTAGGTAGTTGCGGGTAAGGTAGCGCGATGCGGAATCTTTGATGATGCCTGTCAGCAAAATATTGCGTTCCCAGCAGGTCTCGATCAGAGCACGGATGCCCACAGCGACTAAAAAGCCCACATCGCTAGGGGACATCCACCGCTGACGTACTACACCATACTCATCGGGGGATTCGTAGACGAGGGCTTTCTGGTCCTTTTCTACAAATAGGCGACGGCAGAGATGCTCAAATAGGCTGACGCAGTAGTCCCAGGATGTGCGGCAGTTGACTTGGGTAGTCAGGTGGTTGCCCTGGGTGCGGTCTAGCTGGGCGAAGGGTGGCAGGGTGTGGGGTCCCTGGCGACGAGGCTTAGTCAGGTAGCGGATGGCGTTGTGAAGATCGTCTGGCTTGAGCTGATGGCGCGAGGCGAAGTCGTCCAGGTCGAGACGCTGGGTGCGCTGGTGGTGGAACTCAGCGATGATGGCCATGTACTGGCTAAAATGCTTGAGGGTGGGAATGCCCAGGTCTGGGTTGAAGGGGTGAGCTAGGGCAACAGTGGCATCGTCTACGGTGAGATGACGACGGTCAAAGGGATAGTTGAGCATGGGGATAGCCTCGGGCTGGAGGGCCACACCAGCCAGAATGCTGGAAGGGGAGCGGTCCAGCAGGATCACCTTGGGAGCTTCGAGGGCAGAGGACGTAGCTACGTTGTAGGCCAGGTAGATCTCCGCCAGCTCCATCATTTTGGTGTCGATATTGCTGAGGTCTACCCGTTCGTTGTCAGATACTAAGAAAGTTTCGGGACGGTCCTGATCGACCACATCGGCAAACTCAGAGAAGGGCACCGGGATATAGGTGACCATGGAAACGTCTTTGTCCAGGGACCACTTTTGGTAGCGAACGCTAGGTGGATCATCATCCAGGTTAATTTGGCCCTTAGCCCCATAGGCGCAAGCAGAAAAGACAATAAAGTCCTGGAAGGGGTCTTTGGCGCAGGTGCCGTCGATGGCGACGAAGTCTAGCTGCCGGGTACCAAAGAAGCGCTCGATGTGGCGATGGAGGGTGCGTAGGGACGCGGGATCAGTAAAGTGAGGCTGAAACGGACAGATCAGGTCGTGGAAAAAGCTGCGGTAGAAGTCGCTAGCGTTGCGGGCACGGCTGGTGTAGAGGTGGTCGAACTTATCGCGGGAGAAGTTTAGGGCCTCCCCATAGCTGCCGTAGATTTTGGAGATGTCAGACATAGCGACGAAAGGCAGTTAGGTCTCCAGCAGGTCAATCCCGGTTTGGTAAAGAATGATCTTGGCGAATGTCTCGTTGCAACTGGCTAGGCTCTAAATCGGAAGAAATATTTAGATTCGCCAGTCGGCCCAGGCTATCGGCCATCGCCTGTCTCTGCTGAGGTGTGACTGCCTGTGGGTTAGGAGACAGGATTGTAATACAAACTTCTGTCTCTTCTGAAAGGTGGGGTGGGGATTCTAGCCAGATAACCTGGCTTCCTTTGAGGATGGCACGGTAGGTTAGCAACATAAGCAATACTTCCAAAGTCGCCTAATTCTAATCAGTTCTTGAACATTTTCCATAGCTGGATACACCAATGGGATGATGGCTTATTCCAAGAAAGATACAATTGTACTGAGATTGCCCATAATTTTAGTTAAAACCTGCTCAACCTATGCCCGCACGGGATACTTACCATGATGAAGTGAAGACTGCCCTGGTCAAAGATGGCTGGACAATTACGGATGACCCGCTCCATCTGAAGTGGGGACGTAAGGATATGTATATCGACCTAGGGGCATCTCAATTGCTGGCAGCACACAAGCAAGAACGCAAAATTGCTGTGGAGATCAAGACGTTTGGCAGTCAGTCCGAACTGGATGACTTGGAAAAAGCGCTAGGGCAATATGTGCTGTATTTTGATGTGCTGACAGAATTAGAACCCGAGCGCACTTTGTATGTGGCGTTGCCTATTTGGGCTTATGAGAGTTTGTTTGAAGAACCTTTGGGGCAGTTACTTTTAAAAAATGAGCGGTTACGATTGATTGTGTTTGACCCAGCGCAGGAGACGATTGAGCAATGGCTACCGACCGTTTAGATGCATGGAGAGATATTATCGAGCAGGCATTGACGGATTATGCGGCGATTCCGTATTCCTATAGTCCTGTGAAGAAGGAAACTGTTTTTGATCGGAGGCAGGATCGGTATTTAATTGTGATTGTGGGTTGGGAAGGGTATCGCTATGAGCATGGCTGTACGATCCACATTGATATTATTGGAGATAAGGTCTGGATTCAGCGGGATGGGACGGAAGATGGGATTGCGTTAGATCTGGAAAATGCGGGTATTCCTAAGGAGAATATTGTGTTGGGGTTTAAGCCTCCAGAAATCCGGCCGCTGACGGGCTATGGGGTTGCTTGAGCGATGGTGTCATCAACATAGAAGATATCCAATCTTTTTTGAGTATCGCTAGTATACTTGAACCACATAGTAGGGGAGGTTGGTGATTGAGCTACGCGGTACAGATACTGAGGGTATCTGATGGAGAATTTGTAGACGCCACACTAAGCCCCCTTAACGACAAACATTTGGCTGACTTTGAAACGTTTTGGAAAAGCCGATTACAGATATCAGCCGAAGAAGACGCCCATTGGAGTTGGGTTAATAAGAATCGCATCTTCAAAACTGAGGCTAGCTACGAAAAATACGCCATCGAGTGCAACCAAATTACCCAAGGGCTCATGATGATAGCCACCAAAGGCCATCGTTCTTACTTAGTCGTCCCTGAAAAACCCCAAATCAGGCTCCGACCGGAATCAGATTTGTTGGGTTATCGAAAAAGAAACAGACTAACTTGCGTAAATTGAACCCACAGGCTGTCAATAAGGCATTGATCCGGTCTCCTGATTTACCGT
>JBHJIL010000013.1:0-249974 GCA_050043465.1 Leptolyngbyaceae cyanobacterium | reverse complement strand
GTTGTCCAGCCCCGATCATTTAACCGCAGTGCGGTGGCACGGTCCTTCGTTCGTTGGGGAACCGTTTCAGCCCGTCTCAGCTCAAACAGCGTTCGATCTTCTTCTGAACTTAAGGTGACTTGCAGGCGAGGAGTCGACATACACACAATGGAGGTAATGCAGATGCTTATACTAGCAAGTCGCAGCTATATTTACTTTTGGCTACCTACTTAGATAGTGAGAAACTAGCTGCATAGTTCCACTCCTTACAGGGCACACCATGAACACTTCCTACCAAGCCCCCGTCGTGATTGAGCGTGTTCTGGCCAACACGAAGTATATCGCCGTTGTGGGTCACTCTCCTAAACCCCAGCGACCCAGCTATCAGGTATCGCGCTATATGCGGCAGCAGGGATATATTGTCTATCCGGTGCATCCAGCAGCCAAAGAAATTGATGGGCAGCGCTGCTACGCTCGTCTAGCCGATGTCCCTGGGCCGATTGATATGGTAAATGTCTTTCGTCGTAGTGAGTTTCTCCCTGACCTTTGGGAACAGATGCTGGCTCTAGAAACCATGTCTGATGTCAGGTGTCTGTGGACTCAGCTCGATATCTACGATGCCGCCGTTGCTCAAAAAGCCACTGACCACGGCTGGCAGGTTGTTATGGATGCCTGTCTTAAGATTGAATTTCAAAAGGGTCAGCAGCTGCATGCGTGACGCTGTCTGTAAGAACTCTCTGCGCTCCCTAAATTAGTCGGCGTTGCTGAGCCTCGGGATGTTTTTATCTGTAAGATGCTGACATATAGCATTTTCAACAGATCGGTGCCTCCCTCAAATCAGCAACGGCAATTAGTCTTCTGGTGCAAGCGCCACCAATGTACTTGCTAAGGTCTGTTGTCGAACTGTTAGAGAATGTCGTTCATGGGTATGTTCCATCAGCCATCGCAGCGATTCACGATACATGGGCTCTCGCCACAGACTTAATGTGGAACGAGTCTGTGCTTGGGAAATATGTTGTTGCAGCTGTCGCTGGGCCTGCTGTTGAAGCTCACGCTCCGTCTGTTGTACACGGTTACGGAGCTGATCAAACATTGTAGTATCTGCTTGTTGAAAAGCTGTATGCAAGTCTGCTTCTAATACCTTTAGCCGTCGTAGCTTGGTCTGATAGACCGTGTCTTCATGCAGTAGCTGATCAGCAAAGCTCGTTCCATAGGGCTGTAGTGATAGCAGCAGCTGTAGTTCTAACAGCTGCGACTCTACTGCATTTGAGCGTTGGTGCAACTCTCGTTGGTGTGCTTCTAGATAGTTGACGACTGGACTTCCGATGGGGGATTTAGCTGCATTAGTGATGAGTCCCTGTACCTGTGCTCCCCATTGAGAAAATCTGGGCTGAACGATGTCAGGCTTCACTGGGGCAACAACAGTTGCCTCGATATTGGTGTCTGCCAATACTGGACCGTCTGTAAAAACAGAATCCTTTAAATTGGCTGTAGATGGTTCAACCGCAGGCGTGATAGATGCCTCACCCACTGCCGCTGCTTGGAGTCCTACGGCCAGCGCAGTCATCCCAGAGACTGTTTGTACCCAAGTATAAGACTGTTGAGATCGGGCTGAGCGATCGGGATCGGCTACAGCGTGAGCCCTACTGCGTTTCATAACTGCTTACAGGAAACTAAGGAAAAATACTGATGACATTAACGTCCAGCGTTATTGACACCAGTCCACTATCCCAATTGACCCAATTAGATCCGGATTTTCCAAACGGCTGCCGGGAGTCTACAAACTAACTACACAGATTGATGTCGAGTTTGTATATACCGGCAGGGCGTCGGTGCTATTCCCTACATTACCGAGAGTCGTTCACCCATCTGCACTCGCCAGAGACTTGCGTAGATCCCATGGCGGGCCAATAGCTCTTCATGGGTTCCCCATTCGGCTAGCTGTCCCTTATCCATCACGTAAATACAGTGGGCATTACGAACGGTGGAGAGACGATGGGCAATGGCAATGGTGGTGCGATCGCACGTGATCTTCTCTAATGAGCGCTGAATGGCCGCCTCGGTCTCATTATCCACAGCCGATGTGGCCTCATCAAGAATCAAAATTGGTGGATCTTTGATTAAAGCTCGGGCAATGGCCAGACGCTGACGCTGACCGCCGGAGAGTTTTTGGCCTCGCTCACCCACAATGGTGTCATAGCCCTGGGGCAGCTGTTCGATAAACTCGTGAGCCTCCGCTAACGTGGCCGCCTGTTCAATGTCTGTTGATGTGGCACCAAAGCTGCCATAGGCAATATTTTCAGCTACCGTACCATGGAACAAAAAGACATCCTGGCTAACCAGACCAACGGCCCGGCGCAGATCGTCAAGATATAGCTGTCGCAGATCGTGGCCGTCTAAGGTGATCTGCCCTTGGCTGATTTCATGAAATCTCAGCAGCAGCTTGACCAAGGTACTTTTACCCGACCCTGTGGCTCCCACAATGGCGGTTGTCTTACCCGCAGGGACCTTTAGAGTCAGGTGCTCAACCACCGTCAGCCGATCGCGATAGGCAAAAGTAACATCCTTAAAGACAATCTCCCCCTGGACGTTACTAACCGGTAGCCGATAGTCTCCTGTGCGAATTGCAAGAGGGGTATCGAGCAGATCCATGACGCGATTAATTGAAGCCATCGCCCGACGGTACTGATCGAGGGTTTCTCCTAGACGAGTCAGGGGCCACAGCAGCCGCTGGGTCAGAAATACCAGCACGCTGTAGGTGCCCACCGCCAGATTACCTGCTACCGCCTCCTGCCCCTCGTAGAGTAGCGTGGCAGTAAACCCAACCAAAATAAAAATACGAATTAGTGGAATAAACGCCGAACTTAGGGCAATAGCGCGACGGTTGCTCTGGCGATAGGCTTCGCTATCTTGAGCCACCCGTTGAGTCTCATAGGTTTCAGCGGTATAGCTTTTGATAGTAGAGATACCGGTCAAATTGTTGGCCAGTCGACCGTTGAGCAGACCCACACGTTCGCGCACTTCGGTATAGCGTGGGGCCAGGTATTTTTGGAATGCGATCGCACCCCACACAATAAACGGCATCGGCAGCATTGCCATCCAGGCCACATTAGGCGCCATCACAAAAAAGGCTCCCCCAATCAGCAGGACCGTGGTGCATACCTGGAGGACTTCGTTGGCACCTCGATCCAGAAATCGCTCTAGCTGGTTGATGTCATCATTCAACACAGACATCAGCTCGCCTGAACTGCGCTCTTCAAAAAACGCCAGCTCTAGTGACTGCAGATGGTTGTAAGCATCTAGCCGCAGGTCATGCTGAATCGACTGGGCCAGGTTACGCCACATCCAGTTATAGATATACTCAAATGCCGACTCCAACGCCCACACAATCACCGTCAGCACCGACAGCCAGACAAACTGCCCACGAATGCTGGATATGCCCCAGCTAGCAATCATCGAATCCTGCTGCTTGACCACCACATCTACCGCCAAACCAATCAGCACTGGTGGGGCCAAATCAAACAGCTTATTAAAAATAGACGCTAGGCTGGCCAGCCAAATACGGCGGCGATAGCGGCGACCATAGGTCAATAAACGCTGGAGTGGGTAGGTCATAGCACCTGATGGGAAAAGTCGTAGCAAGCAAAGGATGAATACTTCATTGTGAACCATCGCTGCTGCGGTTCACTGCTTACAGATATCGAATACGCTCATCATCTCAGCCCATACCGCTAATATTGAGCGTCAATCTCAATCAATGCCCACCCATTGGCAAGAGCAAAGACCTACTGGCGTAGCAGCAGATAGTACAGCTGCCCGCCCGTGTTGATGAGCCCAGCCTGCTGTCCGGCCTGCTCGCCTGTACCCACAAAAATATCCACCCGACCCGGTCCTTGAATTGCACCTCCGGTATCCTGGTCAAGCACATACCGATTGACCGCTACTGTCTGCCAGCTATCTGCCGTTGCCTGCACAGGTAGCTCTAGCGAAATCAGCGCCAGCGCCCCCGGAGGCATTAAAGTCTTGTCCGTGGCGATGGAGCGTCCTGCAGTCACTGGCACATTGAGATTACCAATCGGTGGTGAGCCCCCCGTTGGCTTAAAGAATACAAATCGTTCATTGCGAGGCAAATAGCGGTCTAGGGCTGCCGGATATTGCTCAAAGTAATCAATTAATACCGGTAGCGTCAGCTCATCTTCAGCCACAATGCCGTCATCAATTAAAGCGCGGCCAATGCTGGTGTAGGGATAGTCGGTGCGCCCGGCGTAGCCCACTGACATCACTGAGCCATCGATCAGCTGTAGCCGGGCCGACCCTTGTACCTGTACCAAAAAGGCTTCTAAACGGTCCCGCAGCCAAACCAGTTCCAAACCCGCCAGCGGCCCTTGATCTCCCTGGAGTCCGTCGCGTCCCTCTAGAGCCGCCCGAGTTGGATGGGGCAAGGACCAGTCCTCTAGATCCGCCGGACGCCCATAAAGTGGGTAGCGGTATTCCGCTGTGGGCACCGCACTGGCGCTGTAGGTGGGCTCAAAATATCCGGTAAAGTCCACATGCCCCGCACCATCGTTGCCGACAGAGCGATAAAACTCAAACTCCTGAGCGACCGACTGCTGCAGCTGCTGGGCTGAATGACTGGTGGCCACCAGCTGACGGAACCGCACTAGACTGCGCCTTACCCGCTCATGGGTCACGCCTGTGAGCGGATAGTCAGCATAGGCCGTCACCGCCGCGTCCGTTGCCAGATAGTCCAGGCTATGGTCGATTGCCTGTAGCAAAGCTGTCCGGTCTTGTCCAAACCGAGCGTCATACCCTAGACAGACACCGCTAACAAGCTCGGCATGACAGTTAACCGGGCTGATGGGGTAGGCCACCGCCAGTAGCGGACAGCAGGTTAATGCAGTTGCGATCGCGACCGGCACCTGCCACCACTTAGACATCATCGCTGTTCTAAAAACGTTCCACACTGGAGCTAAACTGCGGCTCAACTCGAATCGCAATCAGTCGGGATGGTCGAATTACCATATATTCCCCAGGGTTAATCTCAGGGAGCGGCACCTTAATAAAGTCCTCCGACGTTGCCTTAGGCATAAGGTCGTTGCTGTACCACTTTTGGAAATCTTGAATCGATGAAAACCTCACTTCCTCATGATGGCCACCATCAAAAAGCATGTGAACAATAAATTCGCTTGGTTTCCTGGGCATATCTGCTCGCCGATTTAAGTCATCGACCTATTATGGCCCTCCAACTGTCAAAAGTTGCACCTAAATAACGATACGAATGCTTACAAAATCGCTATCTGCTCTCTGGCAGCTGCCAAATAAAGGTAAGGTTTACTCGTATTTTTTGGTTCCATCTCTGTCTTTTAGTTCAACATACTCTTTGAAATCCCATGATGCGTAAAGTTTCCACAGCTATTGGCGCTCTTTTGCTGGTTGGGCTGTTGGTTGTCGGCGGTTGTCAGCTAACTCAGTCAAAAGCATCGCAGCCCGATACGGCAAAATGGGAGCAAATCGAAGAGCAAACGTCCGCCATCGAGACGGTTGATAAGCAAGCCGTTATTAACGGCGGCGAATTTAACAAATTTTTCCCAAGTAACGGCGATGGCTACGAGCGGGTCTACACCCAGGAAAAGGATGGTTTTGCCGAGGCCAAGCTCAAGCAAGATGGCAATACGTTAGCCATGCTGTCCGTGTCTGATACGGTTTCTAACCCCGCTGCCGTTAATAAGTATCAAAACAGCGATCGCACCCTGCAAGGGTATCCCCTAGCCGAAGTTGGCAGCACCGCCACCAGTCTGCTAGTAGCCGATCGACTGCAGGTAAAAGTTCTCTCTCGTGATACCGACTTTGCTCCCTCTGACCGAGAAGCCTGGCTAGAAAAGTTTGACCTAAGCGGTCTCGCTAAACTGGTTGACTAACTGGTTGACTAAGATATTGCCTGCGACCTAACTAAGGACACAACTATGAGCAAGCCGATTTACGAACTTGTTAACAATCTCCCCGAAAAGAATTTGACGGTGTTTGTACTCCGTTCCTTGGATAAGATACTGCCAGGAGAATGGGAGAATATTGTTGGTTTTGAAAACACTATCCGACAGGTAACCGGTGAGAGCGACGCTGTCCTGATTGAACAAATTGGTGCTCGGGCTATTCAGCTCTACAACGACAAGTCTGAAGGCTATCAGCGAGCCATGTGGCTTTACCAAACCATTGACTCCACCGGACGCGCCTTAGGGCAAGCCGCCCTGGCAGGTAAGGTCACTGAAAACGTGCCTTTTCTTTCTATTGTCAATCGACTAACGCCAAAACCTGAGAAGGCACAGACCATTGATCTTTGTATGAAGCTGGTTACCGAGATTGTCGCATTTTGTAAAATTAACGGCATTCCAGGCGATAGCGTAGGCGACTTTGTAAAAGCGCTGGGAGACTACGGCGGCGAGTCTCTAGTACGGATGGCGGGCTTAGTGTGCTTTGACGGCTTAGTGCCCCTGGGTCCTAATTTTATTAAACAAACTGAAACCGTACTGGGAAATCTGACCCCCAAGGACTTAGAGAGTAATCCGGCATTCAAGGCGATTAAAGACGCTGTGCCTGGCAACAAAACCGACGACCAGCTCACATTTATCGGGGCCAGCTTTGAGTCAGTGAAGGGGTGGATGGGTGGCTTTGTAGAATCCAAAGGGATCACACCCCAGGGCGTTGTCGCGAATATCAGAACGTTTGTGGATATAGCCGACGACAAGATGGATTATTTTGGCGCTTTTTTAGATATTTCTACAAATTACTACGAACATACGGGCGTACAAACGCTCACTCGTCGCCTGGTTGAACGGGCTGTTGCTGAAATTTAGGGGTAGGCTATGGCAGTTGTTAAAAACGTTTTGGGTGACAATCTACAGACCTGTTGCACCAGCCCGATGACCGGTTTTTATCGAGATGGCACCTGCAATACGGGCCCCAATGATATGGGCTCCCATGTGGTTTGTGCCGAGATGACTGCCGATTTTTTGGCCTATACCAAGGCCCAGGGCAACGATCTCAGTACACCAGCGCCGATGTATCAGTTTCCGGGTCTAAAACCCGGCGATCGCTGGTGTCTGTGCGCTAGCCGTTGGCGAGAAGCCCACGAGGCCGGTGTGGCTCCACGGGTAGACCTAGCGGCAACCCATGAAGCCGCCTTAAAGACGGTTTCTCTAGAAGTACTGCAAGGGTACGCAACGGAATGAAAGACTGCAGCTAGCCACCGCTCACGGGTGGGATAAAGACGACCTCGTCGCCGTCACTGAGGCAAGTATCAGCCTCAACAAACTGGAGGTTGATACCAAAACGGGTCAGCCCCCGCCACTGTTTGAGGTCTGGATGCTGGGTGCAGATGCGATCGCACAGTTCCCCAACGGTGATCTCGGCCGGCAGCTCCATCACCATATCAGGAACCCCTAAGACATCCTGATATACCGCAAACAGCTTTAAGGTAACTACAATCATTCTCGGTGCTGGTTGTCTCATATACGCCCTTCTATGCTAAGGGGTGAAGGACTGAAATTACGCTGTCCACAGCCAATACGGCACCGAGTATCTGTTGTTTTTGGCCTAATTCAATGGTGCATTAAATACCGCATTGGACAGAGTATCTAGCAGCAGCTGTTCGCGATAAGGTTTTGAGAAGTAGGCATTGGCACCTAGCTTCATCGCTAGCTGACGGTGCTTATCTCCAGTTCTAGAGGTCAGCATCGTAATCGGAATATGGGAGCATTGCTCATGGGAGCGCAGTTTTGCTAAGAAACCATAGCCATCTAACCGAGGCATCTCAATGTCACACACAATGGCATCAATCGTTACCCCCGCATCCAATTTTTCTAGCGCGTCTAGTCCATCTTTTGCCTGGGTAACACGATAGCCCTGCTTTTCCAATGTCAGGGCCAATAGCCGCCGCACATTAACTGAGTCGTCAACCACTAAGATTGTCGGCTGTTGTCTGGTGTTGCTGCCTGTAGTAGGCTGCAGCTCGCTTAATTTACCGCTCAGCAAAGGATTACCATATAAAACCGATGCCTGTTTGATGTTGGACCCTTCACAGCTCAGCACCCAGCGAATAAATTCCGGCGCATTAAGCAGCGGCACTACCTGACCATCACCAAAAATAGTGCAGTTGTTAAAGCCAGTTGGCATAGGCACGTTCCCTTCCACCCGGCGCAGTGCCACCTCCTGATCGCCCCACGAACGGTCAATTTGCAGACCAAACAGCTGTTCGTTATACCGAAACACCAACACGGTTGGCACAGTGACGTTGGGACTCATCTCAAGGCTTTCAATATGACGAGCACAGTTAAACGCTAGCCACTTACCCATACGAATGAGGCGAATGGGCTGACCGTTTCGTTCAAACATCTCACGGCCGCCCTCATCGTAGAGTTCATCCTCGCTAACTACGGTGATTTCCTGAAGGTTGTCCGTAGGTATCGCCATCGGTAGACGATTACTCTCCGCCAGCAATACCCGAGTCACCGACAGAGTATACGGTACCGAAATCGTAAATGTGGACCCTTCACCCATCTGAGTCGCTACACTGATATCACCACGAATCTCTTCAAGATTGTTGCGGACCACATCCATACCAACACCTCGCCCAGACAGTGTTGTTACCTGACTAGCCGTACTAAAGCCCGGTTCAAAGATAAGCGAGAGTAAGTCTGTTTCGCTGGCTGTAGCCAGCAGAGACTCATCCAATCCCATATCTTTAGCACGGGCTCGGATTTTTTCTAGGGGAATGCCACGACCGTCGTCGCGAATAGTAATCACTGTCCGACTGCTGCGCTGGTGAGCATTAATAGTGATGGTACCCTGTTCTGGTTTGCCAGCAGCTCGACGCTTGTCTGGAGTTTCAATACCGTGATCAAAGGCATTGCGAAGAATATGCATCAGCGGATCGTTTAAAGACTCTAAGATGTTGCGATCAACAAGAGTCTTATCGCCGTCAATTTTAAGCTCTACCGGTTTACCGAATTCCAAAGCGAGTTCGCGTAGGGCACGTGGAAAGCGATTGGTAATATCCGATAAAGGACGCATGCGCAGTTTGTTGAGATTGCGCTGTAGCTGGCGAGTCGTCCGCTGTAAATTTCGAGATGATTGTTCTGCTGTCTCAACGCTGATCTCCATATCATCAGCCACCTCCCGTAGCCTAACGGCAGTTTCCATAATGTCGCGGAAGGGCAGATGCCGCTCGTCGTAGCGATCCATCTCCAATACATCAAATCCGGATATGCTGCCTCCCTCATGCAGAGTTAAGGAAGTCTCATGAACAGAGCCATTATTACCATTAGCTGCCGGCAGCAATAACTGACTATTGTTAGCAGTTTTATCGTAGGCATCCCGTAGTTCTTCTTCTGAGTCTTCTAAGGAACGAAGTCGCTCATGCAGCAGCTTCACCAATGTTCTCAGACGCTTTACTTCGCTATCAAGCCGATGACGTTCAATGGTCAGATCGCCAAAATAGTCATTGAGTTCATTGAGCTGACGAACTGAGACTCTTACAGTAGTGTCTTTATCAACCTCTGTAGTAGATTTAACCTCGGTAACAGGCTTGCTTGAAAAATGGAATTCTGTTTGGCTAGGAGCAGACTCTCGATCGGTAATGACCTCATCTGAGGCCACCACGGGTCTAACAGGCTGGGTTGGAACCTCTTCTATAAACGGCTCAGTCTTTATGGTCTCTGCGGGCTCAGCTGTCTCAGCCGTCTGCACAGCACTATCTTCGCCGACTGGAAAGGTTGTTGACTGAGCAAAGATATCCTCCCCGATCGGGGCATTTTCCGCCTGGGCCAAAATAGTAGCCCAGTCATCGTCGACGGGATCCATCTCGAGGAAAGGTTCACTGCCTATCTGCGGCTCGTTACCTATCTCTGAAATGTTGTTCTCTAGAGACACATCTGTTGTGGGCTGAGCTGCCACCTGGGGTAGCTCAAAGCTGAGTTCCGATAAGCGATTGGGAAGCTGTTCCATCTGTCCGGTCAGGATCAGCTGTTGGGACTGCCTCCATTCGGCAAGAGCACCATTAGCAACCTCTAGAACCTGAACCTCAGTAGCTGCAATTCGGATTGCTTGTTCAACAGACACACATAGCTCACAAAATGATGTCAGCTGTAGCATCTCGCCTAACCCTCCCAGTTCCTGGGAGAGAATATCTACTTCCTCACGAAGCTGTGGCGTATTACTGGTAATGGCTGTCTCTAATCGAGTCAAGCAACCTTCGACTTCGGTACTAAACAGTACCGGAATGATGTCCTGATTTTCATCTGATGACAGTAGGATATTTTCGTCTTCGGGGTCAGCTTCGCCTAAAAGCTCGTACAGCTGGTCAAATACAGGCATCGCTGTACTGTTTAACCAAAGCTCATCTGGGTCTTGCTGGCTGCGATCGCACTCAATAATCCGGCGGATGGCATCTACGGCTGACAGCAGTAGCCGCTCTAAATTATTGTCGATGACGATGCCATCGCGCTGTATCTTCAGAACCTTTAAGGAATCTTCAATCCGATGGGCAAAATCACTCAACAAGGTGTAGCCCATCATGGCTGCCCCACCCTTAATAGAATGGGCCGAACGCAAAGCCGCATTGATATCGTCTTGCAGGACGCCTTTTTGTGCGAGATCTAGCAGTGCCCCGTCTAGGGTCTGCAGATACTCCTCAGCTTCCTCCAAAAATTGAAGCTTAATCTCAAGTTCTTTATCAACTGCCATGACCCTGCACCTGTTGCATACCTGCCTTATGTAACTGCCTATCGAATCACCCCCGCCTTGATCCAGGCGCGCTAGGTCCCGCCCCGAGTTAGTTCTCGTCTACCTTAAAAGCAGCCATAGACAGCTCTAGCTCTTTAGCCACAGCCACCGTTTGCTGTAGCGCCTCTGACACAGTTTTAGAGGAACTCGATGTACGTTCAGACACAGATGAGATTTCCTGCATCAGTGTGGAGACATCCGCTGCCGTTTCTACCTGAGAGACCGTAGCTGCAGAAATAGTTTGTACTAAAGCATCGATTTGTTGAGACACTTCAACTATACGCGCCAGACTCTGCTTGGCCTCGTCAACCCGACGAGTTCCTTCAACTACTTGAGACGTGCTGCTTTCGATAGCTTCCACAACGTCAGCAGTCTCTCGCTGAATACTGTCAACAATTCGCTCAATATCTTGAGTTGCCGAGGCAGAACGCGCTGCTAGTTCTCCCACTTCCTCAGCAACTGCAGCAAAACCTTGTCCCTCTTCTCCAGCGCGAGCTGCTTCAATTCCGGCATTGATTGCCAGCAGGTTGGTTTGAGTCGCGATCTGATTAATCAGCGAAACAACTTTGGAAATCTGCTGTGAAGACTCTCCTAGACGCTTTACCTTTTTAGCTGTCTCACCAACGGTCGTTCTGAGGTCTAAGATGTTCTGTACTGTCAGATCCATAGCAACTCCACCGGTTTCAGCTGTCTGTGAAGCTTCACGGGCAACCACTGCAGCCTGCTGCGCTCGGTCAGCTGCCTGGGTAATCGCCATGGTCATGTTTTCTACAGAATCCAACGTTTGTACCGTTCGTTCTGACTGCTTTAGAGCATCTTCGGCTAAAGCATACATCGCTACTTCGTTGTCACCCAGTGACGTATTCACCTGAGCAGCCGACGTTTTCACCTGGGTGACAATTTGTCGCAGACTCTCAATGATGGCGTTAAAGAAGTCGGCAACTGTACCAATCTCTCCTGCTGATACGTCAGCGCGTACGGTTAAGTCTCCTCTCGCTGCACCTTCTACGTCATCCAAAAGCCCTAGTAGCTCCATCTGCAAGGTTTCTTGACGCTGACGTCGCTCTTCGGAGAGGGCTTCTGCTTCTAGCTGCGCCTGCTGCTTTTGTTCAAATAGTCCGAGCTGCTCAATAGACAGACCAACTTGTAACGCTACCTGTCTAAAGAAACTAATGTCTAGCTCGCTCCAGTCCCGAGGTCCTGAACATTGGTGCGCAACTAATAAACCAATAAGATTGTTATTTTCTAGGATCGGAGCCACTAAGTTGGCCTTTACCTTAAATGGCTTAAGCTGGCCTAGGTGACATTCAGTTAATCCAGCTTCAAAAATATTGTTGGTTGCTTGGACCCGACCGCGGCGATAGCGCTCCACGTAGCTGTCTGCGAAACACGGATCGGCAATATTGGCCCCAATCGCAGCCGGCCAACCCATGCCAACCGACTCGGAGATGACCTCTCCGCTCCAGTTTTCATCAAAGCGATAAACAATAACGCGGTCTACTTCTAGTACTTTACGAACATCGTTGACTGTAATGCTGTATATCCGATTTTCATCAATATTGTTCTTGCGCAGATCGCTTGTTAAACTTGCCAGCTGATTTGCTCGCTGTGCAGCCTGAGCCTGCACACTGGCCTGGTCCATCAGCGTCATCTCAGAACGTACCACCGTACCGGTCAAATCGTTAAAGGCTGTGGCTAGCTGACCTACTTCATCTCGGGCAAACACGTCAGCCTTAGCCTGACGGTCTCCTTTAGCAAATGCTTCAGTAGCTCGCTGGAGTCGTCTAATGGGTGTAGCAATGGAACGACCCAACAGCTGAGCCAGGAAGATATCAGCTAAAATTGCCAGCAACGCAATTAAAAACTGAATTTGTAGACTTCTATTAATTAGCTGCTGCAGCCTTGCTTCTGATGTCCCCCGGATCAAAAGTCCTACAGTTTCGCCATTAATATCATTGATGGTCTTTGCTGACATAGCGTAGGCCTCGCCATCAGGCTCTACTAAACGCTGAGAGGTAACACCATCCTGAGACTGTAGCGTACTGATAAGCAGACTTTCGTCATAGACTTCTTCGCCGAGCTCGACCTCATCTGAACCTGCATCGAGATCGGCAGACGCTGCTAAAGCAAAGCTATCTGGCGCGCTTACCGTGTAAATAGCGCTATAGCCAGTACCAAACACAGTCACTCCGTTTTCGACAATTGAAGTTTTCTCATTCACCACATCTCCCGCGATCAAAACCCCCACTACCCGATCGGCCTGGTTTTGAGAAAATACGGGCGTAGCCACATAGCGAATCAGCACCTGATCTACATCGGTAGATAGGTCAATACCTTGTTGCTGAAGTTCACTGCGATCTATCAGACCGTTTGTTTTTAACTGCTGTTTTCCAGAAGCAACTTGAGAGACTAATCCATACGGGTCAAATTCTTCTCCGGTTCGTTCTGTCTGGGCGTTGGCGATAATTCTGCCATCAGGAGTCAGAAGAGTCGCGTACTCAATGTCTCGAGCATCTATTTCTCCCTGGAGAATTTCGCGAACGACGGCTCTATCGCCGTTACTCACCTCATCGGGATTCTGGGCAACTTTATCAGCAAGACTAATAATGGCTGTATTTTCAGACTGTCCGCGAAAGCCAAATTCCATTTGGTCAATCTTGATGTTGTACTGGATTTCAGTCACGGCAAGTTCGGCTTCGGACTGCTCCAGCAGCTGCTGACGAGCACCTGCAATGATTAGTAACGAGCCCGCGCCAACTAGACCAATAACGGAAATCACCTCTGAGGAAATTAGGCCAATGAGCTGCTTACTACTGACAGGAAGATCGTAAAACCACTGCAGGAAAGAACTCCGTTGGGAGACTGACAGTTTTTCGGGTGAGTAGCGCTGTTCGCCCTGACTATACTGAACACCCCGATACGACATATCTTCATTAGCTGACGTCGGAACCACCTGAGACTGTGTGCCTGGTTTACCAAAGCCTGCCCCATTTTGACGATCGGCGATAGCACTTTCCTCAAGCTGGGTAGCCAGATCTCGCCCTGTGTTTTGCCCCATAACGCTGTTAAGTCCGTTTTCTTTACTCTGAACACTGTCTTCTACAGCAGCATCTCCTGACCTTGGATTGGTTTGCGTAGTGTTTTGATTGGACTTTACCTCTGCAGCGTCTACCTCAGGGTTGGGATCCGCATTTGAGTTTGTACCAACATCCATGGCCATGAGAACTTTCCTTTAGATAGCGTTTCAATAAAAATTCTTGGAACAATCAGAATAAATAAATATAATCAGCCCAAAGCTATTAATGTCTGACCGCGTTGCAAATCTAGTTTGCCTGTAGCACTGAAGATTGTAAGAGTGCCTCGACATCTAGGATGAAAACAGTCTCGTCGTTATAAGTCACGCAGCCTGTCAGGTAAGGTAAAATGAGGTTGCTTACATTGTTCGGAGGCGGATGTATGGCCTCCGGAGAGAAGCTTACGATACCGTCAATGGCTTCCACCTGCAGCGCTAGCAGAGCCGAACGACCTTGAATAATAATTAGACTGTGTTCTTGACTTTGCCTATCGGCAATGGGTAAGCCCAACAAACGGACTAAGTTAGCAACCCAAAATACGCGTCCGCGACGGTTAATGAGCCCTAGTAACGCAGCGGGCATGTTAGGCATTGCCATAACTCGCCTGGTGCTGAGTACAACAGCTTCTTGTACCGTACTCGCAGGCAGCATTGCTACAACATTAGGAGCTAGCTGAAACTTTAAGAACGATTTGGCCAGTACAGGACTGTCTTTTTTTAGGGATAGAGCAGACAAAATAATGGCCTCATGAACGACGTGCGATCTCAACCGAAAAAACTACAGTACAGACTTAACCACCTTAAGTAGTTCATTGCGGTCAAACGGTTTAGTCAAGTAGGCATCCGCCCCTTGCCGCATACCCCACAGTCGATCAATTGCTTGATCCTTAGATGAGCAAATTACCACCGGTATATTTTCAGTCTCAGGTGCGCGCTTTAGGCTGCGACATAGCTCAAAGCCACTCATCCCTGGCATTACGACATCTGTAACAATTGCATCGGGCGGATTAGAGATTGCCTTTTCCAGTCCTTCTTTCGCGGTTACTGCGTGAATGACGCTGTAGCCTTCTTCTTGTAAGTAGTGGCTGATCAACTCCCGTTCTGAGGGTGTATCTTCCACAATTAGCACTGTAGCCGTTTGAATCACTGTCATAATTTTGTTCGCCATCCCCTTGCTAAATATTTGACTGGTTTACCTGAGTTCATAACGATAGAAACTAAGATCGCTATCCAGCAGTTATTAGACCACTATTATCTCGATTCAACAGCCGGTAAATGCATAAATACCATTTTCAGAAGTTCTGATCGGCTAAATGGCTTAGTCAAATAGCCCGAGGATCTCACCAGCTTGGCCTTGGCTCGGTCAATAAAGCCTGTATTGCCTGTCACCATGACAATAGGTGTATTTTTAAAGCTAGGATGTCTGCGCAGCAGAGAGCATAGCTCATAGCCATCTAAATTAGGCATTGTGACATCCAGCAGGATTAGATCTGGCCGACATCGCATCACCTGCATCAGTGCCTTAACAGGGTCGTTGATCGGTACAACATTCAAGCTCTTATCATTCAAAAATTCTTGAATTGCATTTAGCACTGTTGGACTATCGTCAATGCAAGCAATCGTATAAGTCGCTCGGCGAGTTTCAGCCGGAGACGCGACCTGGGAGACCCCCATTGATTGAGTAGCCGCACCGGCCACATCGAGCTGTGTATCCGGCTCAACCAGCACAGCTGCAGGTGGCATAGAGGCCATAGTGCTCGATCCAGGCTGTGCTACAGACGTCCCACCCCGAGATAAAGAAGGTGAAGATAGCAAGCTCTGGCGACGATTACGCTGACAAATTTCAACAATAGGTCGCAGGTCCAGCTGACATAAAACAGGGTACTCTCCAATGTCGTCTAGCCCCAACAAATCATAGCTCCCTTCTTGCACGCCCAAGAAAGACTCGATTACTTCAATCGCCATCGCCCGAATCAGTTCACTTGCCTGTTCATGGGTCAGATGAGACTGCTCCACAAGCCAGCTAATTGCCTGATAGTCTGGCGTCAAGGGTGCTTGCTTAGGTGCTTGCTCAAACATTAGCCGCAGCTGCACTCGCACGGCTCCCACAAGCGTAGAAATCTCACTACTCAGGCCTTGCAGGTGACGATCTAGGCGGTCAAAAGGCGCAGATGTATCGGTGGCAAAGTTAAGTTTGCCCTGATTAAGAAAAAGCGACCATGAGTTAGTCCCCGAGTACAACTTGAAGTGACCACTCACCTGACGACTAATCAGTTGAGCTAAAAAGCTTAGAGGATGTAACTTCTGGGTTGCACCATACCCCATAATCGAACGACTGTTCATGACTGGATGTTTAACGATACAGCAAAAAGCCAAAACCCTGGTGGGCTAATAAACTGTAACAATAGGCAATATCCCTAATGCACAGCGGCCATGGTGATATAGATATATAAACTCTCGACTCAATAACCATATAAATGGTTTCTTGACCGCAGGAATAGATGCATGAATGAAATAAAATTAAGATTGATGCGCTAGCAGCTCTATGAAGGAATTCCGCTGCTTACCTTCAGGTCCGGACTGTCTAGTCATAAAAGCTACAACTCAACAACTAGATTCATTAAAAATAAATCTTTGTAGAACAGTGACCCCAGATAAGATTTATTAGGTCAAAAAACTCTTGCCATGAATTTGTACAGATAGTTCGAGAATACCAGCAAATCTGCGTATCCTCAAACGAAGTCTTGATGAAGAAAGCTACGTTAAATAAAGGGTTCCCAGAACGGTTGTATCAATGAACACCGTCAGTATGGCCATAATGTTATGCCTCATTAAAGGAACGTGCTTGAGCTAAGACACTGTGATCCTTAAGAACAAACTGGCAGCTGCCCTAAGCCACCTGGGTCAGCAACGTTTTAATTTGCTCCTGTTGCTGCTGATCGAGAGATGATGGAAAGGAAAGTTCTAACGCTATGCGATAGTCTGATAGCTGATTTTGATTTTCCAAAGCAGCATCAGCATTAGCGTAAGCAGTCGAAAGTTTGGGTAGTAGCTCTAGACTTTCAACTTGAGCCATCAAATCATAGGAGTTGATGCTATCTACTTGGGGATAAACCTGCAGATGTAGCAATGGGTGATTATCTTGCAGTGCCATGGCTGCTGTACTTGCATCGCCGAGCAGCTCTAGACGCATGTCCCGAGACCCCAGTTCAGTAATCATGGCAGCTTGAACATAGCTACCCCAGCCTTTCCAGCGGAGATCGCTCATTACCTCCACCTGTTTGCGCATCCTTACGCTGTTGGCGGGACTCAGCTCCTGGAATGCTCGTCTCAAACTCATCAAAATAAATTTAAGTGAGCGCCAGGGATTGTCTGTATTCTCACGATTCTGTGAGTACCATTTACGTACATCTGAGAAAATAACTGTCGACAAATCGTCTTGCTGTGACTGAGTCATATCGACAAAATTAATTGCCAGCTTGGTCTGTAACGTGTCAGTCGCACTGGCTCTAATAATTTCTGCATCGAGTAAAGCAACAGCCTGATAGTCTCCAAACAGTTCTATTTGTACTCGATCAGAAATGTTGGGCCATATATCTAGTAGTACCTGGGTTCCGGTCTCACTAATATCAACTGTGGTGCCTTCCCAAACTCGACCGTCATCGCTATAAATTCTGGCAATTAGTTCCCGAGGCAGACGATGAGACTGTCTCAGCTGCGGTTGTTCAAAAGCTACCAGACAGGCCGCTAATACAAGCGCTAAGTTAAATACGCACCAGAGGGTATTGATGAGAACAGCCTGGGTATCTAGCGGGCTAAGAATGAGCCATATCGGTACCGTTAGCAGCGATGCGGCTGTGACGGCTCCAAGCACAACAAGATAGCGCACACTGTCGATATCAAAGCTGCGCGATTCTACTGATACCCCCTTATCGGTCACGTTAAAGGAGCCAAGATTGGGATTAATCAGGGCCAGCAGTGTTACGATACCGGCCTGAAATGACATAGCAAATTCGTATATCTCATTCCAGAAAGAGAATCGCACGTGCTTATAGGCGATATGATTGGCGTGCATTGACAGCACAATATGAGGCAATGCATAAAATAATGTTTCAATACCCAAACCTTTTACAGGGTTAATGCCAAACAGCAAGAACAAATTGGGCGCGATTGCATACATCAGTCGCGGAAATCCAAAAAAGAAGTGAGATGTCGCACTAAAATAACAGAACCGCTGAGACATCCGCAGATTAAGTCGCCGGTTAAACAGCGGGTTTTCAATACGCAGGATCTGTGCCATTCCCCGAGCCCAGCGCACCTGCTGTCCTACGTAGGAAGAGAATTTCTCAGGGGCCAAACCCGCTACCATAATTTTGTCATAGTAGACGGTCCGATACCCTAACGAATGTAGTCGTAGAGAGGTGTGACAGTCTTCAGTCACGGTTTCGGTGGCAATGCCGCCAATATCCAACAAATAGTTGCGGCGAATAACGGCTGCCGAACCACAGAAGAAAGCAGCGTGCCAAAAGTCATTGCCGTTTTGTAAGACTTTATAGAACAGCTCATTACCTACTGGGATCTGTCCCTGGGTCAGCAGGTTGCGCTCAAAGGGATCAGGATTATAGAACCAGTGCGGCGTTTGCACTAGAGCAACTTCTTTATCAAAGAAGAAGCCAACGGTTTCTTGCAGAAAGCCCCGTGCGGGAATATGGTCACAGTCGAGGATTAAGACTAACTGTCCATGCGTTTTATTTAAGGCCGTGTTGATATTACCGGCTTTTGCGTGCTCATTATTATCGCGAGTGAGCATGATGCAGTCGAGATCGTCGCACATCTGCTGTAGAGCAAGGCGACGCTCCCGGTATTTTTCGGCCCGACCGTCATCTAATACATAGACGGTCTTTTTCTCGGCTGGGTAGTCAATGTTGATGGCCCCCAGCACGGTTTTGCGCACAATGGATACATCTTCGTTATAGGTGGGAATATAGATATCCACCGTAGGCCACTTTTCTTGGGGCCACTGATCGAGAGGAATTCGTTTGCGATCGCGAATTCGTAATGTTTGAAAATAGGAAAGTAGCAGAGTTGCGATCGCATAGAGTTCCGCTACAAACAACAGAATAGAAAAGAAGCCATCTAGCCAAGAGTCTACGTTAAGCGTGTAGTTGGACCGATAGTATAGATAGCGCAGTGTCGTGATTGTACTCAGCGCTGCCAGCAGCAAATGCAAATATTCACTGACGCGCCGACTTGACTGACGCTCTTCTAATCGCAAAAGTACCTGGCCCACGAAAAGCAGCGCCAGTGCCACTAGCCCCTGCTGCAAAATCGTAGGACGCGCCGTCATAATCGGCCAGGCAAATGTGGTAAGACATAGGGCTAAAACCAACAGCTGTTGCTTAGTAAGCCACTGCAGGCTACGGTCAAACCAGTCAGGCAGCGTGATGATGAGTAGCTCAATCAGCAGAGGCCGGACCTGTCTCGACAGGTAGGTGGCAACCACCTGCCGAACATCTCTAAGCCGATGGGTGATCATTAATCGTCCAGCCATGATTACAGTTCTCCCGGCGCAGATGGATCGGTCATAACTCCAGGGGCCGCAGCCATTACTTCATTGCGTTTTAAGTACGCCTGGATCACACCGTAAAGCAGCAGGGATAGCACAATAATTCCAGGAATTAGCAGAAACCAGTTACCTTGAATAACGGTAATAGCTTTTTGAAACGTACTCTCTTCTTGGACATCGCGCTGAGCCGAACGCTGCAGAAACTCCAAGTTATAAGCATTTTCATCATAGGGAGATGGGGTCTCATCATTAGCGCTAATAAGGACCGTATCTCCTTGCAGCTGGAAGAAGAGGGAGTCTAGTTCTAGTAAATCCCGCAGCTGCTGTAATCCAGCTTCACGTTGGGCCGTCATGGTCAGTAGCACGCGTGACTCATTCCAAGGCGAGATTTGCTGCTGTAGCACCCCTTCGGTATCCGGTAAGGTCTGTACCTGACTCTCTCCCCACTGGCGAGATTCTCCTTTAAGGTTAAATTCAGCCGTGTCTAGAGCTTCAGCTAGGGGAAACTGCGATCGCAGTCCAATCGCAATCAGATGCTCTGACTCCTGAACTTCAGACGGTAGCTGGCTAACAGGGTATACCGCAGCCTGTACAGCCTCTGAACGACTTAGGCGACCAAGACGCTCACTCAGCTCTAGCATCACAGATAGCTCTGTCACAGATGGCTTGTCAGGCATGACAATTGCCATCCGAGATAGATCCTGAGGAGAGGCAAACGGATAGCCTGCTTTGAGCAAATTTAAATCTGGCAGTTTTGCCACCTGTTGACGATTTAAATTAAAGGTACTATCGCTGTGAATTGTTCCCCACAGCTGGTGGTCAGTGACTCGACTACAGGAGCGACGTTCACGGGGGTCAAATCTCAGATAGACTTTTAGCTTTGATTGGGGAGTAATATGCTGCTCTGGCAGCTCCACCTTTAATGTGGCCCGTCGCTTACCATCAATCGAGTCTAGCCGCCGACCCGCCACAGTAATGCCATCTAGCTGCACTTCTACCAGGGATGTCAGCGGGTTAACCTGAGGGCCATAGCTATAGCGCAGGGTCATGACGTTCCCTGGCAGAAAACGATCGTCCGGTAGCGCCTTAAAATCAAACTCAAACGGGGGAGCGTGGGCTCCTCGAATGACAACATCATCAATGGGTTCATTATTAAACCCATTTAGATCGCTAAGCTCAAAATTGTCAGACAAGGGCAAATAGCGCGGCCAGTCACGAATATCAGGCGTGACAATCTCTTCTAAGTCATCGACTAGAACAACCTGACCTGCACCAATTTTACGATCTTGGGACTGGGTTAAAAACTGCACTGCCTTAGCAACGGCTACCGGACCATTGCCTGTCGCTATCAGTACAGGAGATTGTTTGTCTTCAAGCACAGTCCACATCAAGATCCCCGTGTCAGATGAGATCAGAGTCTGCTTGGCATCTAACCAACGCTTATTCTTTAATGTCAGGGGCAGCTCTAAATCTTCTAGCAGAGGCTGCTGAGAGGGCGTTCCAATAACAACAACCCGGTTGCCATCGGCGACATCATCTAGCTTTTCAACAAGATCTGTCTCTAAGGGACGATAGTCAGCAATACGTCCTAAAGAGGTCTGTAGCTGAGCGATAGCTGTCAACCAAGCCTGGTCTTTATCGGCAGGAGTAATATAGTCGATGTGATTGGTTTCCAGACTCAGTACATCAATTAGCGGATAGGGATAGCTATTGAAGTCTAGTTGGAAAGGTTCAGCATCGTAATTAAAGACTAATTTTGAATCTGGTAAAATCTCTGTCCACAGCGAGGGGTCAAAGGGATCTTGAGTACATGTGGGCGAGTTATTCTGCAAACCAGCAATAATCAGCTCGTTATAGTCCTTTAAGATCCGAGTAGGAATCTCAAAAATAACCGTGCCTGTGTCTCCTTGTTTGAGATTTAGCGGTACACTGCCCACATTATTGTCATTGACAATGATATTAAGGTTAGAGCGCGTCGCATAAAGCGCACCAGAGTGGCGATAGCGCAACAAAATCTTGACAGATTTAACCGACCAGTTGCGAGGTCTAGTGAACCGTAAGCGCGACTCATTATAAATCCCTTCTAGCCGCAGTCGTGTTCCTACGACAGGGCTACGATTAAACTCAAGAATATACTGATTGCCATCCTCTTGACTTAATTCAGCGGCTTGAGCATCTTGTAGAAGATCTCGTCCTGCCGTAGCTCCGTCTCCATCGCGGTTACGAAGATCGGCTGCGGTACCGGCTTCTGCTGCGTCATCTGCGGCTCCTGGCGATGACGTTACCTGCGCCACACTCGGAGCCAATGTTGTCACAGATAGTAGAACAGCTAAAAATAGCGAGATAAATAAGCGCTTTCTAATTATCCTTAAAAACACTGCTGTAAGCACTCCCCCAGATATATACCTAGATAAAATTAATCAAATATTGGTTTTTGCTGTTGCCAACTTGCACGTGCCCTGACAAACCCCAGGAGGGTGTTTAGTCAAGTTTTAACCAGCCAAAGAACACTTTGCAAGTATTCACTCTGGAGCTTTTTGAATTACACATAGTTTTGTCTTCAACCCTGATTTACCAATAAAGGCTAGTGTTGCTTAAGGAATAAAACATGCAAAGCTCTAAATAAGCTTCCAACTTCAAATACCAAGACTAATCCGTACAATCCGGTAAAGTTAGGGCAAGTTACGCTTTAAATACGAGTTTCTATATAAATACCGCAAGCTTTATATTCACGCCCTACATAAAATAGTGGATACCTGTACTGACGTAGGCCGAACACATTTCTTGTTAAAGAAAGTACTAAGAGTAGGCAGTTATCTGTCTTTTTTAGGTGAAGCTCACGGAGTGAGAAGGTGAGGAACAAGTTGATTGCAGGTCGAATCTTTAGACTAGATGGCGATTCAGGATCCTGATAGGTTTGGCGACCAATGGGTAGCTATCAACTATTTATTCTGACTCTGGGTAAATTCTTTCCTGGTTGAGGTGAAAACTTAGCGTATTCGCTTGCTATAGCGTTGATTCTAATTTTCTGATTCTAGAGTAAGAACACCCCAGAAACTGGCTGCTTCCACAGTAGGGTACCCATAGCCAGTCAATAACAGAAGCTTTTTAACGTTTACTGATATGTCTACAAGTTCACTAAAGAAATCCGGTTTCTGTAGCGTAAAGCTATGGCTGATTGGCTGTTTGGGAAGTCTGTCATACGGCTGTGGCTTTGCCATTGAGACTCCAAACAATCCTATTTTAATTAATCGTCTGCCTGTAGCCGAAATGGACTTTGTTATTGAGCCGGGTAGAAATCGCTATACCTACGAGCTACAGGGAACTGCCAATTTCCCCAATCAGACAGAGCTGAATGTATTGGCCATGCGTCAGCTAGCCCTCACCGATGAAGACGTTGAGGCTAAGCCAACTTACTCGATTCTAGACTATCAGGTGGTTCAGGTTCAGAACGGTCGCTGGCAAGGAGAACTGACGTTTAAACAGCTAGCAGCAGACGGCACTCGCAAAGAAACTTGGCAGCTTGACCAGGCAGATTTAGATATGGCTGTAGAGCCCCTCGATACTGTGGTGATTATGGCCACCTATACGCCGCTTGATCAATTGACGACATTAGAACGGATTCTGGCTCAGCAAGGACTTAAGGTGTCCCCCGATTTGCTAGAGACAACAATTGAAGGACGGCGGTATCTAGAAATGAAAAAGGTTTTTGAGCTGCCTGTGGACAATCAGATTAGCGCTCGTCCAAAACCCTATAACGGTGGCTGGGGAACGCGTCATATTCTGATTGATGAGCCACCAATGCCCTATCAGGTTGATTTTCCTGAGGAACGACAAACTAATCGACCTGCGGATCCTAAAGAGTTTTTATATTAACTCCTGAAATTTCAGCGTCTAATAGTTTTTAACTGCTCCAGTTTGTGGAATCGACCGAGCTGTAACGACGGCTGTTGGTCGGTCCTTGATAGTTAAAACATATCGAGGACCGACAGCGTCTAACCCTTTATGCTAGGACAGCATCGCAGCTCCTAAGTTAGCGGTGTCAATTTCAGCCCCTGTAAGATCTGCATCAACAAGGTTGGCCCCCCATAGATTAGCGCCAGACAAACAGGCATCGCGTAAATCACAGCCTTGTAAGTTGGCCCCCCATAGATCGGTGCCCGTAAAATTAACGCCGACGAGATTGGCACCACTGAGATCAATTCCTGTCAGCACTAGATTGCTTAAGTCGGCAGCCCATAAAGACTGATTGGGTCCCAGACAGTAAGCACCTGCCCATTCCCAGTCAAAATCCTCAGGCCACTGGGTCGCTAAATCGCAAACAGCACCGTACAGACAACTCTCTTTGAGGTCTGTTTTGCTCAGATCAACTCCAAATAATATGGCTTTAGTCAGGTTAGCTCGGGTTAAGTTAGTTCCTTTTAATTTTGCCCGCTGCAGACTGGCATTGGAGAGATTACTGGAATTTAAATTTGCTTGACTGAGGTCAGTTTCGGTTAATTGGGCCCCGACTAGCCAGGCCCCTAGAAGATTGGTGTGAGTAAGCTGAGTGCCAGCTAAATTGCTGTGACTCAGATCGATGCCGCCTAGGTCGCGATGACTAAGATTACAGTCATTTAATGTAGTTTTAGGTCCTACGTAATGGATACCAGCTTTAGTAGGTTCAAAGTTTTTTGGAAATTCGGTTTGACGGTTTGCGATCGCATCTTGAAAATTAGCGTCTTCTAACTGAGCGTCTCGTAGACAGGCTCCTCGTAAATCTGCGCCTTGCAAATTAGTTCGTCGTAGATTGGCACGCTGTAAATCAGCCCCACGCAGATTACTGCCGCTAAAATCCACATCCGCCAAATGAGCATCCGCCAGATTACAACCCCAAAGATCAATCTCAGTCAGCGCATACTGAGACATACGAATAGCCTGCATTTGACAGTAGCTAAAATCTCGTCGCCCCTTTGAATAGGCAGCAATCACCTGGGAAGATAAATCGGCCATATGGCAATAAGTATAGAAAAACAAATAATAAAAATCGCTCAGGCACGTCTGCTAGAGCTACAGCTGGTTCATCTTAGCTGCTTAGGCGGGACGTACCAAAGAGAATAGTTTGTCTGACTATTTTGAGTAACAATCACATCCCGATGTTGCCGAATAAGACGACGCGCCCAGCCAATAGCTCGATCTTGATCCTCAGTCGTGCGCCATAGGCAATAGTACTTATTTTGATAGCGAACACCAAATACCACGGCATTACCTGTATCTAGATGGGTCGGCTCTACCTGCTCCAAAAATGTCAGCACTGGAATCTCTGCCGATAAAGAGTCTTCATCCAGCCTCATCAACTCATCTAAAGCTATTGGAGCTAGCTCTAAACCATCAACATTACCATTGTGGGTATAGCCCTTAAAGTGAACTATGGTCTGTCCCGGAGCCAGATCTTTGGCCAGCAGACTCTGTCCGTTTAATGCCGTTGAGCTTCCCACCGCAGCGGACGGCATTTGTTGATCAAAGTCTGTGTAAGAAGCCGATGTCTCCCTGGCGGATGCAGTAGATGTCTCAAAAGGGACAGGCGTTGCTGATAGAGATCGCCGTCGGCGATAAAACCGACGCAGAATATCGGCCGTAATCATTCCAGCTCCCACACTGCCAATAATCGCGATGCCAATATAGCGAATAACAGGTTTAGCTGAATTGTCTAATGGACTGATCAGTTCGCCCCGCACCTGGCCAGGTGCGACCCAGGTCGGTACCGAGTTAGCCATGGACAGCGGTAACGTAATCACCGCAAACGCTAATCCCGATGTCACTAAAGATGGTAGAAAAATGCTACGGAAGGGAGATGAGCCCATGGAATTTAATCTGTAATCGGTGAATAATAACGTAAGGTTGAGTTACCGTCTGTGTGGTCCCCTTAAACAATCCATCCAAAACTTCTGACGTCAGGAGGCAGTTTAAGAAAGCCACAGAACAGCTGCATCTATTTCAAATATCCTAAACGGTTGACTGCGTGAACCGCATCGAAATAAGCCTTAGACTATCAATCCGCCACGTTAGCGCTAGCTATAATCAAAATAAAATTCTACTGAGAAATTAATAGGTAAAACGGATGGCTACAGGCTGAACGTTCTGGAATGCGTCCATTGGTGTAGGACATGTATAAGTGAGATAAGCTTCTATTCTTCCCTTAGGTTTCTAAAGACCTACAAATTTGATTTTTATAAGTATTTTTTCTTTATTGTCGGCAGTGCATGGCCTATGAAACTGAATTTTCTGCTAACCCTGTTGATTTTATCTGCAGCAATGACCCCTCTGCTTCTACGCCTGCCCCAGGTCAATAAAGCACTCTCAAAATCTAGCGATCCGGTCACAGCCGTCACACAGCGAGGGGACTCGTTAGATGCAATGACCGATCCACAACATCCTAACTATACCTGTGTAAGCTGCGACCTGCGGGGCAAGGATTTCAGCAATCAAGACCTCAGCCGAGCTAACTTTTTTGGATCTGATTTGAGAGGTGCGGATTTTAGCAACAGCCTACTGATCAACACTATTTTTCGTGAGGCTAAATTAGATGAGGCCGATCTAAGCTATACAAACATGCGAGGGGCCGACTTAGAAGAAGCTAGTTTGGTGCGTGCCAATTTGCGCAACGCTAAAATTCTCCAAGGAACTCTAGAGTACAGCAACCTTGAACGCGCCGACCTGACCAATGCCGAACTACGAGATGCAAATCTTTGCTCAGCTCGACTGGTCAATAGCAATTTCAAAAATGCCAGTCTCTATGGCACCATCCTCCGGGCGGCAGATATGACAGGGGCTGACTTTACACAGGCGTATATGCGCTATGCCGATATGTATAACGCCATCACCAGAAGTACTCGTTTTGATCAAGCTGATATGGCCTTTGTCACCTATCCCGACGGCTCTACAGCCCATGAAGGCTATATCAACTCCGTCAATCAGGTCACTGACTGCAATATTGACGATGAGTCTAGCAGCTCGAATTAGAGAACATTGTAGGGACATTCCATAGAACGTCCCTATAGGGCTAGCGGTCAACCGACCCCATAATCACATCAATGCTGCCAAGAATGGCCATAATGTCTGCTAGCTTGACCCCTTTGAGCAAATTGGGCAAAATCTGAAGATTATTGAAGTCAGGAGCCCGAATTTTCCAACGCCAGGGGTAAATATTATCGTCACCGACAATAAAGATGCCTAATTCACCCTTACCGCTTTCTAGACGGACATAGTGCTCCCCAGCCGGAATCTTAAAAGTAGGCGGAATCTTTTTGCCGATAAACTGATAGTCAAACTCATTCCACTCAGATTTAGGTCCCTCGGCCATACGCTTGGCTTCGAGGTTTTCGTAGGGGCCACCGGGTAGGCCCTTAATTGCCTGGCGAATAATTTTGACCGACTCCCTCATTTCTCGCACACGAATGATGTAGCGGGCAAAACAGTCGCCAGCAGTCTCCCACTGCACATCCCAATCAAAATCGTCATAACACTCATAGTGGTCAACCTTACGCAGGTCCCACTTGACGCCTGAGCCTCTGAGCATGGGGCCTGACAGTCCCCAGTTAACAGCCTCTTCGCGGGTGATCGTACCGATACCTTCTACCCGACGACGGAAAATCGGGTTGTTGGTAATTAGCTTTTCGTACTCATCAACCTTAGGTAGAAAGTAGTCGCAGAAGTCTTCACACTTGTCTACCCAGCCGTAGGGTAGGTCAGCAGCTACGCCTCCAATGCGAAAGTAGTTGTTATTAATTAATCGCGCGCCTGTGGCAGCTTCCCACAGGTCATAGATCATCTCCCGCTCACGAAAGATGTAGAAGAAGGGAGTTTGTGCGCCTACGTCCGCTAAGAATGGACCCAGCCACAATAAATGATTGGCAATGCGGTTGAGTTCGAGCATGATCACCCGAATGTAGCTAGCCCGCTTAGGAACTTCGATATCCGCTAGCTTTTCGGGGGCATTGACAGTGATCGCTTCGTTAAACATACCGGCCGCATAGTCCCAACGGCTGACATAGGGCACAAACATTACGTTGGTGCGGTTCTCGGCAATTTTTTCCATGCCGCGATGTAAATAGCCGATCACGGGCTCGCAATCAATCACATCCTCACCATCAAGGGTGACAATCAGGCGCAGCACCCCGTGCATTGATGGGTGGTGAGGGCCCAGGTTGATTACCATGGGCTCTGTTCTGGTTTCGAGCCGTGTCATAGAAACTATGCCGTATTATTCTCTGACTTACTTTAGCAAGATTCTTCGTTGAAAGCTTGAATAAAAGAGCGATCGCACCAAGAAGTCGCTAGATTTTTTGTCGTTTCCAGCATAGACATGGTCTATTGAAAGGGGCAATTGATTTTCGCGATTGCTGATTTGGGGAATGGACCGATCGATGGCCGCTCCGATTTGACAAGTTTTTACACGTTTAGTCAGGGTTTATGTTTAGCGAGGTATGTCTGTGAACGATCACTCTGAGGCTCAGAACCCGTTTGTACATCAATCAGTACTGGCTCAGGAAGTGTTGACAGGACTAGCGCCTAAGCCCAACGGTTTCTATCTTGATGCGACCGTTGGTGGAGGCGGTCATAGCCGCTTAATTTTGGAAACCGACCCGACTGTTCGCCTGATAGCAGTCGATCAAGACCCCCAGGCTCTAGAAGCAGCTAGGGTAAATCTTCAGGAGTTTGGCCCGCGAGTCACCTTTTGGCAGGGAAATTTTTCAGAGTTCGTTCCTCCTGAGCAGGAATTTGATGGGATATTGGCAGACTTAGGAGTCAGTTCACCCCAGTTAGACCGCCCCGAGCGGGGCTTTAGTTTTCGCCATCAGGGAGCCTTAGATATGCGCATGAATCCGCATCAGGAACTGACAGCGGCTGACCTGGTTAACCATCGCTCAGAGCGTGATTTAGCGGATATTTTTTACCACTATGGCGAAGAACGGCTGTCTCGCCGCATTGCCCGTAATATTGTTGAGCGCCGCCCCTTTCAAACCACAACGGATTTAGCCGATGCGATCGCCCGCAGCGTACCTGGAAAATATCGTCATGGCCGTATTCATCCGGCTACCCGCGTTTTTCAGGCATTGCGTATTGCTGTCAATCGAGAGTTGGATGTGCTAGAGCAGCTGATTGAAGTAGCGCCCAGCTGGCTGGCTCCGGCTGGCAAACTGGCTATCATTAGCTTTCACAGTCTAGAAGACCGGCGAGTCAAACATGGTATGCGAAACCATGAGCTACTTAAGGTACTGACTAAAAAACCCATCATTGCTAGCGACGACGAAACCCGCGACAACCCCAGAGCCCGCTCAGCCAAACTACGTCTAGCAGAACGAATAGAGCGTGTAGAAAGCCCACCCTATGGCACCAGAGACTGGTAGGGCGTTACCCCCGTCAGGGTCAAAGTGTAGTCGAAATGATTATTGTCAGTAGTTTGCCAGTCTATGACTGCTTTACGGGCATCCAAAATAGGCACTGTTCCTTGGGAGCCTACTACAGCAAAATATATGTCTGTTTTAGGGACAACCCAGGCTTGAATCGCGCCACCTTGGAAGGTAGGGCTGCCGCTCTGCGTTAGCAAACGACCAGTTTGATCAAATATGTATAGCTGAGTATCACCCTGGGTGTAGGTTCGCGTAATATCTACTTCTAAGGAAACGCGATCGCCCAGCCGCGCTAAAAAACTGTAAACCTGCTGCTGGCCATTGATGCTACCGCCCACCACGCTAAAGCCATCTGTCGTATCTATGGGAATGGCTTCACTTGTTAGCAGTTCGGGACTATTGCGGGTCAGCTCAGCTGGAATCGGGTTGATGTCTGGTTCTGAACTATCGTTTAGGTCAATCACCGGACGGGAGCTAGCTAATATAGCTAGGGTTTCCAGGGCTCGGTTCCAGTCTAACGGCTGGGGTTCGGACACTGTCGGTGGATCTAGGGTTAGAAATAGGGGCAGGGTGCGATCGCAGCTAGGTTGAGCGTTCAATGGCTGTTCCTGTAGCTCCTGCAGCTGTCGCCTAAAGAGCAATAGGTCCTGACGATAAGCCGGTGACACATCGGATGATGCAATCAGGCGACTCGTCATAGCAACAGCTTGCGGCCACTGCTGCAAACAAATAGCGCGATCAAGCTGGACTAAACTATCAGTCGTGTCATTAGACAGGGACTGGGCCCATACTTTGCCACCTGACGAAACTAAAGCGGCCAATCCCAAAAACAGACCCAAACTAGCAAATCGCAATATACCCATAGTTTCTAGCAGACGGTATCTATACCAGGGACGTTTTCACTTAAGCCACTTGGCCCTTAATTTATCTGACCATAGTGTAAGACCACCCGGGTGTCTATTGTGTATCTACTAGAGGACACCATCAACTTTGACTGAAATAGCTACAGTTCCCTAGGTATCTCCCTGGGCACACTACTATTGATGAGTAAATGTAAGTGAACTTGGTGAGTGTCTTTTCAAGATTGGGCCGATATGTCTCTAGCATCAGATATCCCTCAGGATGATATGAGTTCTGCCTCCAATGAGCAGCTCAAGCTGCTTGTCGTCGATGATGAACTTGACAACCTGGAGCTACTACACCGCACTTTTAGACGTAGCTATCGTGTATATCGGGCCAGCAGCGGTCAAGAGGCACTAGATTGCCTCAAACAGCATGGCGAAATGGCTATCATCATTTCTGACCAGCGCATGCCTAAAATGAATGGGACAGAGTTGCTAAGTCTGACCACTGAGGATTATCCAGATACTATCCGCATCGTTCTTACTGGTTATACCGATGTAGAAGACCTAGTGGATGCCATCAACTCAGGTCAGGTCTTCAAATACATCACAAAACCCTGGAAACCCAACGAACTCCGTCAGGTGATTGACCAAGCAGCCAATACCTATCGCATTGTCAAACAGCGCACCCGTGCCCTGTCCCAATCCCTTAAAAAAGAAGAGCTGTACAACTCCATTACCACTACAATTCGCAGTTCGTTAGACTACGCCAGTACGCTGTGGGCAGTTGTAAAAGCGTTAGGACAGGCATTTGACGCAGATTATGCCGTTTTATACCCTGTCGATGCCGCTGAGCCCGGACAGGCTCCCCAGCCTGTTATCTACGCTAAATCAGATAACTCCATAGCTGATGCATTAGCCAAAAGCGGAGCACCCTGCCAGGAGTTGGTTTTAGACAAATTTCCCCACGACAATGTAGCGCTGACAAGACTAGCAGCAAAGTTTACCTATCGAGACATCTCGTTAGCGTCCATCGCGCTCTACCAAATTGACAGCTCTTGGAATCGCGAGACCATCAATCTATTCAACAGTGTTGCTGAGCAGGTTGTCATGGCGATTTCTCAGGCTAAGCTGTACAACCACGTGCAGCGCCAAACCGAGCAGATGCAGACGGAATTAAACGTAGCGCGTCAGATCCAAAACAAGCTACTCCATCAGGTATGGCCCCAAATTCCTGGGATAAAAATCCAGGCAAAGTGTCAGGCAGCCCGAGAAGTAGGAGGTGATTTCTACGAGGTTTTTATCCATCCTCAGGGTGATATCTGGCTAGCGGTTGGAGATGTCTCTGGCAAAGGCGTACCTGCAGCGCTGTTTATGGCTAGCGCCATATCGCTTCTGCGCAGAGAATTATCCATTAGCCAATCTCCCAGCCCTGAAAAGGTAATGGCCAATCTCAATAAGGCTCTCAATGCTGATTTGGTCAACAACGAACACATGATTACCATGGTGCTCGTGCGCTATAACCCGACCAGCAAAAACCTCGCATATGCCAATGCAGGTCATATCTATCCACTTGTATGGTCCCAGAAAAACGTTATCCAAGGAGTTGAAATATCGGATCAGCCTATCTATCTAAAAGAGGGCAATAGCGTTCCTTTGGGAATCTTACCGCGATGGCAGGCCAAAGCAGGCCAACTAAGTCTCAGTGAAGGAGATGCACTGCTGCTAGCCAGCGATGGTATCACTGAAGCCATGGTGACCATTGATGGGCAGCAGATCATGCTCAATCAAAGTGGTTTATGGCAGCTGCTTTTAGAGCAAAAACCCGAGTTAGATCTCGAACACCTTCTGGCTCAACTAAATACAACAGATAGCGAACAACATGACGATCAAACTATATTGTCTTTGGAGGTAGCGTTTTAAGCAATGAAAACCGAACTTGCTATCCCCAGTGACTTAAAGTTTTTGGCCGTTGTAGAAGATTGGCTTTTAAACTCGCTAAAGGCTGAACTGGGCACTGCCGTCAATTTAGACTGGAACAAAGTCGAAAGTAGATTGCGACTGGTCATCGTCGAAGTCTATTCCAACGTTGTGCGCCATGCTCATCAAGACCGTCCTGATATTCCAGTCGTTTTACATTTGGGTGTGGAAGGTAGCTTTTTATCCCTTAAAGTCTGGGATGAGGGGCATGGCTTCGACATCAGTGACTATCAGACTCCTAGTCCCAGTGCTCCTCAAGAAGGAGGATACGGCTGGCTGATTTTACATCAGCTCATGGATCGCGTCGATTATCAACTGAGAGTCGCTAACGGGCGTAACTGTTTGACGTTAGAAAAAGATTTAGCAGTCACAATTGACTATTCCAAGTAAAGCGCGTATCACTGCTGTCAACGAGAGCGACACAACCGCCGACCTCACCGTTTGCGAAACCATAAAAAGCAGTCGTTAGAGTTTTGTAGATAATTGGGACATGTCTCTTGTAGATTACTTTGAGTTTGCGTTTCCAATAAACTGCGAAGGGCAACACTACGAGGACTGTCTTTAATATCGTTGGGAATAATGAGCCCGCAAAGACCTTGGGGAGCGAGAAGATTAAAACATCGTTCTACAAACAGCCAATGTCGTCGGAGCTGAGTTCGCTGGCGTTTGCCCTTAATCAAAGGGCTCTGATGGTCATATTGAGGAGAACGGTAAAAGTAGTCTGTTACCAGTGAATACTGACTCTGGTAGGAAAGCCAGGCTTCAGCCACATCCGAATCGGCTTTGATCAGCGCCTGTTTTGTGACCTTAAACGTACGAGCACTGATCTGCTTCTTGGCAGTTAACTCCGAAAACTCTCTTAAAAATTCTTGCTTAGTTGGATGAAATGCTCCCTGAGGAGGATGAGAGATGATGATTTTGAATCCATTTTTCTGTTCTATGACGTGGTTGAAATGGTATCCCCAGTGAAAGGGGTTTAAAACGGAGATATCCTCCATACAGACCAACCTTTGCTGAGGAGACTTGACTAGCTGGGACTGTTTAAACTGAATGCCTAAATTTTGACTAAACTCAGCTAGCAACAGCTCATTGAGTTTAGCTTCAGCCTGAATATCAAGACGATGAATTTGTTCTCGAAAGAAACCAAGCTGGGCATAGTGGGGAATATCTTGTTGCAGGGTCTTTAGCAGAGATGAGCGAGAACGATAGTGTTCAAGGGCAATATTCTTCTCGGCTAGGATTGTGTAGTAGTTTTCCGCAGCTATGGGCTGCAGTAAGTTGCCCTGTAGCAAGGTTTCTGATGCTTTTAGTCGATCAAAACCAGCTTTATCTACTCGGATAAATCCGACCAAACTGTTACCGGCCACAATATTGAAATCAAGGCTAGGCAAAGGCTCAACATCCTGAGGCTGTTGGGCAATGGCCACTAGTCCTAACAGAAGATGGTGACGAGCAGTATCTACAATCGCTGGATTAATATCTACACCATAGAGACCGTATTTGAGAATACGTCGGTAGATTGTCTGTAGTAGCGAAGGGTGTTCAGTTTTTACCCCTTTTAGCCAAATATCAAGCTGACTGTCTTGAGTATGAGCTAGCTGACCAATGAGGATACTATAGATGTCAACGAGTCGATGCTGCAGTTCCATCAGCAATATCCCTACACCGCAGGCTGGATCTAGAATGGAGAACTGGGGCAAAATTGTTTGAACCAGCTGGCGCAGGTGTCTGACATCCCCACAGAAGAGAAGATCCCAAAAGTCTGGCTTTGGCTCTTCGTCAGCATGTCCTAGATGCTGAAGCATAAACTGGTTGAGCATCAGATCGCAGTAAACGCTGCTCTCCCTGGCTATTTGTTCAATATTTTTTTTCTCTTTTTGGGTAAGGACTTGCTCTAATGCCAGTCCCAGAGAGCTGGTTTGCCAACAGTTACTGACCTGCTTCCATAGGGGGGATTCAAACCATACCAACAAGGACTCAAACGTAGCGTCAGCAATATTGATATGGGGATATCGTTGCTCTAGTGGATGGGTGTAGAATACGTCGCCTAGATAGGGAATCTGTCCTATCCAGCTAAGGTATCGGGGACGTTCTACGGGGGGAAGCGAAAATCCTTGGGTGAAAAGAGGCTGCAATATTTGCTGAAAAAAGATGTCCGGCTGTCTCTGTTGACTCCGTCCTAGCTGATTGTGGAGATACCAAATATCATTATTGAGAAATCCACGCTGTTGTAAGCCGTGGGTGATGATCAATCGCTGCATAAGTACAGCAGCATACCAATGCCGATCGTTACGGTTACAGATACCGGTAATGCTGTCGCTAAGCTGCTGTAGCTGTAGCTTGAGCTGCTGGGTTAGTTTGCTACAGTGGAGCGGCCTGGGCTGTAAGTCCAGGCCGCCTGAATCAGTGGTATAGGTAGCTAGATAATCGAGCCGCGCTCGCCATCCCATCAGGGGCTGGTGAGAGATAAATACTAGGGACTGACCGGTATTGGGAATGCTTTGCCAGTACCACAGGCTGCGATCGCGACTGCTGTCAACAAAAATCAGCAGCGGCTGCGGATACTTTTTATGGATCGACTGATAGAGTCTGGCTTTGAGCCTAGTATTAAGGGCTTGAGGCGTAGTAATCTTGATTTCCCAGATTCTAGTATTGTCTCGCTGGGCAATACAGTGGGCCCGATAGGGATGATTAAACGCTCTAATTGAGATCGTGCGACCCTCTGTTGGAGCGATCCAACCCAAGACATCCTGAAACAATGTAACCAGGTTCAAAGACTGTAAACACGTCTCTGCCCGCTGCATGTCAACATCCATGGCTGCCCATTAAAAAAACAGCGTCGCCGATCCGTGGAAAGATTTCAGCCAAGAAATCTTGATTGATTGCACCATCGCTCCAGACCCTTATCCATCGAATCGGTACCTGCTCACGTTAGCTAGCTTTAGAGACCTGTTCGGCTTTCTGTCGAAATCGCTCCAAATCAGCCTGTAGTGTAGAGTTTACAATTCGTCGGAGCCAGCCATTTTCCATAAATCGAGCTAACACATTAGGGACCGAGTAGGCCAGGGTCATTTTGACTGTGCTGTTGCCATTTTGATGGCCATAGAACCGAATCGCACCACGATTGGGCAAGCCATCCACCGATTCCCATTGCAAAATCTGATTGGGGACCACTTTAACCGTACGCGATAGCCACGTAAACTCCCAGACACCCGACGCTAATTTCCAGCGCGATATATCCGGTCGATCGGACAGCAGCTCGACCGAATCAATCCATTTCATCCATTGGGGCATTTGCTCCAAATCTGACCATAGGGCCCACACCAAATCGATGGGAGCCTCTACGTCAACATATACGCTGTGCTCAAGCCAGTTTGCCATGGGGGAGATGGGCGAAGAAAAATCAGCAACAATCGCTGCAAAGACGGCTACATTCCCATGATTTCATAGCCAGAGTCAACATATAGAATCTGACCGGTCACACCGGAGGCTAAATCACTACACAGGAACGTCGCAGCATTTCCTACTTCCGCTTGGGTAACCGTGCGACGCAGGGGAGCAACTTCTTCTACATGGTGAATCATATCTAGAATTCCGCCCACTGCTGATGAGGCTAATGTGCGAATAGGTCCAGCCGAAATTCCATTGACACGAATATTTCCTGGACCCAGCTCGGCAGCCAGATAACGCACATTCATTTCCAGAGCAGCTTTGGCAATACCCATCACGTTGTAGTTGGGTACCACCCGTACGCCCCCCAGATACGTTAGGGTGACGATGCTACCACCTTCGCTCATTAAAGGTTTTGCCTGCTGGGCTAGCTTCACCAAGGAGTAGGCACTAATATCCAGGGCAGTTTGAAATCCCTGACGGGAGGTATCGCTAAAATCACCGGTTAAATCGTCACGATTGGCAAAGGCCAAACAGTGAATCAAGATATCTAAGCGTCCCCAGCTATCCTGAACAGCCTTAAAGGTATCGGCTACCTGCTGGTCGTCCTGGACGTTACAGGGCAAAAACAAACTGGGATTCAAAGGTGCCGTTAGGTCTCTCACCTTTTTTTCCATCCGCCCTTTTTCGTCGGGCAGGTAGGTCACACCAAGATTAGCGCCAGCCTTGCTTAACTGCTGGGCAATTCCCCAAGCAATGGAGCGATTATTAGCAATACCGGTCACTAGGGCATTTTTTCCAGTCAGGTCTAGCATGATAGTTGGGTGGGACTGTATCGAAAATTAATGATGGCCAAAGCAATAGCGTGGCCCATAGGAGCATACTGAAAAATGGCCCCCTGTGGATAGCCTCACCGTCGCCTGAGCCGTGTTTTCATCGATAACCCAGCTGATTATCTCGCTGCTAGGAAAGCAGCGCTTTTGTGTAACCTTATACAAAAAACCTGACAGACTTAGGTTTTATTGGTCTAAAGTCAGGAAATCTTACTAATAGCCTTGCGATCGCACCCCCCAACCACCGTGACTCCAGAGAAACCTCTTGCCAATCTGCTACGGCAGCTATCCACAGGCTCCTTTCCGCCCGTTGCCGAAACCTATGAGCGTGGCAAGACTATCTTCTTTCCTGGCGATCCGGCTGAGCGAGTCTACTTTTTGCTCAAAGGTGCCGTCAAGCTTTCTCGGGTCTACGAAGCTGGGGAGGAAATAACCGTTGCTCTACTTAGGGAAAACAGCGTTTTCGGCGTTCTTTCTTTGCTGACAGGTAATCGTTCCGATCGCTTTTACCATGCCGTCGCCTTTACCCCAGTTGAGCTAATGTCGATGCCCATCGAGCAGGTTAAGCAGGCATTAGAAGAGCATCCAGAGCTGTCACTAATGCTGTTACAGGGGCTATCATCTCGCATTCTGCAAACTGAGATGATGATTGAAACCTTGGCCCATCGTGACATGGGGTCTCGACTTGTCAGCTTCCTCTTGATCTTATGTCGTGATTTTGGAGTCCCTAGCACCAGCGGTATTACCATCGATCTAAAGCTATCCCATCAGGCCATTGCTGAAGCGATTGGCTCTACTCGTGTAACCGTTACCCGACTCCTAGGCGATTTACGCCAGGATGCGATGATCTCCATTCACAAGAAAAAAATTACGGTTCACGACCCGGTTGCCCTCAGTCAGCAGTTTGCCTAAGCTGCTCTCCACCACAGCGGCAAACAATCGAGTAACCTATACGAGAACCTGTTTAGGTGCCTTATCCGTTGGATAGACGTTAGATGGACGTTGGTCTAATACTGATTACGACCGTGCTCGTCCTCGGTGGCCTCATTGCTACTTTGGGCGATCGCATTGGCATGCGTGTCGGTAAAGCTCGCCTTTCATTATTTAATTTACGCCCTCGCCAGACAGCCACTGTAGTCAGCATTTTAACGGGTAGCGTAATTTCGGCATCCACCCTGGGACTACTGCTTGTGGCGAGCGAGCAGCTTCGTAAAGGACTGTTCGAATTTGAAGAAACCCAAGCCAACTTATTAGAGGCTCGTACCGCACTAGAAAATGCCCGCGCGGCCAAAGCAGACGTTGAAACGGCCCTCAACACCGTTACCCGCCAAAAAATTGACGCAGAGGGTGAACTCACCGAAGTCATTACCTTTTTAGATGAAGCAACACAGCGCGAGACAGTCATCCGAGAGCGGCTCGGCCAGACTCAAGACCAGTTAGGTGTCGTTTCTCAACAGGCAGACCAGCTGCAAAACGAAATCAGCCGTTTACAGACCGATCGCCAAGTACTGCAGCGTCAGCAAGCTGAAGTGAAACAGCAAATCGCCCAGAGGGATCGAGCGCTGGCCGAACGCAATCAGGCCCTACGGCAACGAGATTTGTCGATCGCTCAGCGAGAGACCGCGTTAGAAAGACTCAAAACCGAACAAGCGTTTCTAGAGCAGGAAATTCAGCGGCTTGAATCCGAATTTCTCAAATTACGGGCCGGAAATGTAGCCATTAGCCGTAATCAAACCCTGGCTTTACTCATCACCCGTGCACAATCGCTGGCAGCTGCCACCACCGAAATTGAGCAACTACTGGCCGAAGCCAACCGGTTAGCCTTAAACGCAATCTGGCCAGACGCACCTGATAGGTCAGTGCAAATTTTACGGATCAACTCTCAGATTGTTCGAGAAACTGCCAGAAGCATCACAGACGGTCAGCAATACGTTATCCGTGTGGGAGTTTCTGGCAACTACGTAGTCGGTGAACCCTGCGTCGTTCAGCAAGAAGACCCCCCTTGCGTAGAAGTTTCACTCGAAGCCAAACTAAATCGTATTATTTTTGACCAAGGACAGACCCTGGCCCGCATTCCTATTGAAAGCGCCTATCCCAGTACCCCTTCCCTTGTAGAAGCCCTGCGGACACTAGTGACCAGCGCCCAAATTAGAGCCAGCCTAGAAGGCATCATCATCGTGGACAACCCTCGAGTTGCCGGTGGCCTGAGTGAACCCGTCATCAATTTTCTGACTCAGGTCCAGGATTATGGGGCTCCCCTTGAGATTGAGGCTGTTGCAGGCAGACAAATCTTTACGACCGGTCCCTTAGTCTTGGAGCTTGTGGCCAGTCGCAACGGTCAGCGTTTATTTCAAACCCAGCTCTCTGAGCCCAGATCGCCAAGAGATGAGTCTTAGAAAGCTGATATGTGATCGCATAGATCGAGGGATTATTATCGAAATCTCAAGCAAGTCTATATTTTGTTTGCGGATAGTAACTATATAAAGAGCTATTTCCCTCAAGCATTTTTTAGCGTCTAAAATAAAGCCTAGATTTTAATAATTTTTTTTGACGAAATAGCTCGGTCAAGGCAGCGACCTATCGCCTTGTACCAGCCAGTTAGAGGGTAAGCACTATCTATAAATAACGTCCAGCTCAAGCAGGTTTGTCAGGTTCTCTTATTGAGCACTAGTAGCAGTTAAATATGCCTGATCTAGTCAAGTTATTTATGAATTTAATCTGTGTCTCTACTGGGTAGGGCGCAATGTATTTGATGCTCCATCTATAAATTATCGGTAATTAAGCTGTTTTAATCCCATCCCTATTGCAGCCGGAGCAGTGTGCCATGAAATTCGAGGACATTTATCAATTTTTTGAAGATCCCCCGCCTCTATATCTCAATAAAGAGCTAGCGGTTTGCTACGTGCTTTCAGTACTAATACGTCGTGATTCCTATGGAACTGAACTGATTCATGCCATTGAGAGCGAGTACCCTGATTATCGTTTGTCTGACACCGTGCTCTACAGCGCCCTAAAATTTTTAGAAAATCAGGGTGCCATCATGGGGTACTGGAAAAAAGTTGAAGGTCGTGGTCGTCCTCGTCGTATGTATCGCCTACGTCCCGATTGGCAGACTAAAGCACGTGAGTTAGCCGAGCTGTGGCAGCGGTATATCCTAGGGCAGCGTAACACTACCCCCAGGCGTCGAGCTATTAGTTCTTAGACCCTCATCATCAGGTGAGTCTAGATAGTCAGCCCAAGCAACCGTTACCGAGCAACTACTGGGGTATAGTCAATGTGACTCCAGTAGTTGTTGGGCAATTGCTGATTTACGGGATGGACCGATCTAGATCCATTGCTATTTGACGGTCCGTTATAGCTAAAGCCATCTCGAGGATCAGCAATGCTGTTGTTGTTCTAGCCAAGGATAGCTGTTGTGGAAAGTGCAGTCAGTCAGTCAACCTTTTTTCTAACAATGTTGTTAGGAGTTGGGTTGTTCTTTTTTATCAAGGCAGCTACCAAAGACCGAACTGAGGTGGCTGAATTTTCAAGCGAACTGCCGTTAGACGTATTACACCAAAAGCTGCTTGATTACTTTCAAAACCGAGCTTATCAGCTGGTAAAAAATGACGTGAAGCCAGTCGAGAATAGTGCGGTAGAGCTAGTTGGGTTAGTAAGACCCAGCGTTTTTTTAGCCGTTTTTCTAACGTTTCTAGCAGCGGTGGCGTTAATGTGCTTTGCGTTAGTGCTGACGACCTTATTTACTAGTTACGGAGGAATTTTCTTCGGCTTAATCTTATTTTCCCCAGTAGTTGCCATTATCTATTGGAAACAAGCTAAGCGAGAAGAACATATTACCTTTCGCATTAACAAGGGCGATACCGGATGTGTACTAACCGTCCGTGGCCACCGAGATGAAATTATTCAGCTAGCTGCTAAAAAACCGTTTGGCTAAAAAGCCTAGACGTCCCGACGATGAGATGATTGGCCGCCGCCTTAGCCGCCGGTTACTCAATCGCTGCTGCTGCACGCAGGTTCAGCACACACCAAAAAGGGAGGCGCAGATGTCACGTCTCCCTGGTAATCTTTTATAGGTTTTGTTTGAACAGGTTAAGTGCTGTCAATGCACTTAACCTTTCCCTTTAACTCAGAACCGCTTCTTCTTCTTCACCAATTAGGGCACGAAGGCTGGGAAATAAGAAATGATTCTCCTCGACATATTGAGCACCAAACAGCCCTTTCTCTGCCCAAAAGTACCGGTCAGTGGTATGCTCGTTACGTTTGACCAGTAGTACAGCAGGAGGTTGAATACCTTCGGAATGGATAAAGTTTCGAGCCGCAGTAACAGGCTTAGCTTCTCCACTTTCAATGCTGTACTGGGGAACTGATTCTAGAATACGACGCCCTTCTAGGCGACGACGGCTTTTACGCTTGCGTCTCCGTGCCAAGTTAATTGACCTCCCATGCATAGTGCGAACAGCGGATTCGTGTATTGATAGTTACAAAAACACTTAACCCAGCAAAGTATATCGGTTGTGCCTTAGATTTTCAACTTCTCTTAAAATTATAGATAGTCTACTGAAAGGGTGCTCCCAGCATTCGTTTCAAAAAGTAAGACCATCACAAAGCCTTGTAACTTTTGTGATTATCTTGATAAAAGTTAAAATTTAAATAATTTTTTCCAGATTAGGGTCTGTCACCCATTAAGGTTAAACACCCAGTACAAGAAGGATAAAGCCCCAGCCAGTTCAATCAGAGCAGGCACCGCACGCGTCAGGTTTTTCAAGGTTAATTGATAACGCGCCTAAAGCCTGACGCATTGCTCCGTTGATCGACCCCAGGCAAAATCATGCCAGCCAGTGCTGAATTAGTAGATCTGTGTCAGGCTCATTTAGAACTTTTACGTCGAACGTTCGGTGAGATATCGTCCGTTGTCTATCTCACCCTAGGTGTCGAGCCAGGGGCAGAACCAATACTGCTGCCAATTGCTCGAGTGCCAGAATCCGATGATCCAAATGAGCTGCTAAATCTGACAATTCAGCGGGATGCTTTACCCGCAGCGGCCACCGGAGCCGATGCCGTGTCGTCTAGTGAAATAACCGATACTCAGTATTCAAGCCCAGAGATTGATTCATCGATGGACCGTTTGGTGGTACCGCTAATCCACCAGGATATTGTGATGGGTGTTCTGGTGATTTTACGTTCAGATCGGCCCTGGCAAGCGAGTGAACAGCAGTATTTGCAGACGATGTCCGTCAGTCTAGCCGCTGGCTGTTTTTTGGATCAGCAAAATCAGTGGTTACAGCAGCGGCTTAAGAATAAACAATCTTTGCAGGGCGAGCAGTCGGAAATTTTTCATAATTTATTGCATCAGTTTCGTAATCCTTTGACCGCCATCGGTACATTTGGCAAGCTGATGCTGCGTCGTCTATCTCAAGAAGATCCTAACTATCGACTGGCGGATGGAATTGTCCGTGAAAGTCAGCGTCTGAAGGAACTGGTGACTGATTTTGACGCGGCGGTTGATATTGGTGATGCTGATATTGCCCAGACAGTAACTCCACCGCTGCTGCCAGGAAGCATTAGTGCGACGTCAAAACCGCTACTGCCAGCCTTGGGGCGTTCTTTAGAACCGGTACCACAGCTTTTGAGCACAGTCCTAGAGCCTTTGATTACTGTTACCGTTGCTGCAGCCAGTGAGCGCCGTCGACAGTTTTGGCATTCTCCGCTTGAGAGCTTTTCTCAAAAGTTAGTTGTTGTTGATGCTCAGGCGCTACAGGAAGTCGTTGCTAACTCGCTGGACAATGCATTTAAGTATGCGCCGCCTCAGGCGTGGGTATGGCTGATGGAAGGATTGAACCGGGAACAGCATCTGGGGCTTGTTATTGGTGACAGCGGTCCTGGCATTCCCCATGAGGATCAGACACGTTTATTTGAACGTCACTATCGAGGCGTACAGGCTCAGGGCACCATTGCAGGTACAGGTTTAGGGCTAGCCATTGCTAAGGACCTGCTGCTGCAGATGGGAGGGACCATAGAGCTGGTTAGTCCACTGGGTTCTGTAAAGCATCAGCCACCTTGGATACCTGTACCTCTGTGTAAATATCTGACAGCTGCGGAGTGCAGGGGTACTGCGTTTATTCTCTGGTTGCCGATGCATCGGTAGCTGAGGCGCTGGCAGGCTTAGCACCTGAGGAGCGCACCGACATAACTCGTTTGAGGGCATCAAACCAGAAGCTAGACCCCATGGATACGGCAACGCCCGTGACTACCCAGCCAAACCAACGGCGAGGGATGGGCAGCGGCCAGTCTGATTCTAAAACGGCCTGGGTAGCTAGCAACTTTGGCGAGCGCCCTATGGGTAGCGAGTAGTCTGATAGGGTAGTCTGCACAATATTGCCAAGATCTTGCAGGTCATTGCTTAGGGCACTGAAACTAGGTTCGCTGGCATCGTTATCTGAGGACAGCATGGCGTCTAAAGGCACCTGGTCAATCGTTTGAATCACACTGGTTCTGACGGCCTGATTGACGGTCAATCGATTGGCCATGTAAAACGTATCGGCATTAACCATGATGGCAATGGCGATGCCGATCAAAATACTGACTATTTTTGAATTACGGCGATAAACGCCTCCAGCACGAGCCATACCGCGGTCGTACCACTGTTCTAACTCTTGTTGAAATAGCTTGAGCTGATCGTCTACACCGTTAGTCTTTTGGATAACGCGATCTGCTAGTAGATTGAGGCTTTCCTGCAGCTGTAGTGGCAGCTTACCGTCTAGACTTTGGCGGACCTGGGCAAGTTCACCTGAACGGGATTCATTGCGATCGCTAGGTCTAATTAACGACAGCAGCTCCTTCAGCGTCGGCTGAAGCTGGCGGATGAGTCCCTCTGAGGCATCCATACCGCTGGCTATTTGCGATCGCAAATAGCCAAGTCGTCGGATAAATGCCTGGGTTGCTCCATAGCTCTCAGGTAAAACCTGTACGCCCTGATCGGCAAAATGATCAAGCTCTGTCAGTACCCGATCGGCAACTTGAGCTAGACCGGTGCGGCCGGTCCGATAGTCCAAAAATACCTTTTCTAAAGAGGCCTCTAGATTGCGTAATTCCACATCTAAAAGCGCACCATCTCCAAGGGTTGCCCGGAGGGTATGGAGAGTATCTCCCAGGGGCAGCATGATACGTTCCTGGAGCAGTCGTTTTAGCCGCACCTCCACCACTGACTTTTGCAATCCTTCTAGCTGTAGCGTTTCCAGTAGCGTTGTCGCAAAAGCTTCTGACGGGATGTATGAAGGTCCTGATGTTTTGCTACCAAACACATTGCGAGTACGGCTGATCAAGCGATAAACCCGACCAACCACATGAAGAATCTGACGGGACGAGCGAGCAATTACTCCCTGGGCCTCATAATTTAGATCGCGCACCATAGGACTGCTATAGAGCTGATCGGCTAACCTACGAGCTGCCCATTTATCCGCAGACTGACCGCCAGCCAACAGCTGCTCAATCGAATATTTGAGATGCTCAGCTCGCCATTGGAGCATAGTGCTGACAATTTCCTGCGCCTCGCTAGCAATTAATCCCAAAGCCATATAAACAAAGATTAGCCCTAGGGCGACATCTAAAACTACTGGCAACCCCATAATTTTTCTTGCATTAAAGCTAAAGATTCAGCCAACTAACGATGTCATCATACCGATTGCTTAGTCATCATCAGCATCAGCATCTTCGTCATCGTCAACATTGAGCTGCTTTAGACGAATGTGTTTACGTCCCAGGGAAATTTCAAACTCATCCCCTGGCTTTAGACCCATTTGCTTTGTATAGGCGGCCCCAATCAATAAATTGCCGTTCGACTGCACCGTAATTCGATAGCTGGCACTGCGTCCACCGCGACCATTACCCGTTTGAATACTATCTAATTGGATGCCTTCAGCATCAATCAGCGCATTCATAAATTTCATCATGTTTACGCGGACAACGTCATTCTTCGTCACCGTGTAATAGCCACAGGCTTTAGCTTTTTCCTCTCTAGAGAGATGCTCTAAATCTTTAACTTTCTTGAGTAGCGTTTTACCCGTTAATGGATTCGAATTTGACGGTTTAGCCATTCACCTATATCTCTAACATGAACATGTTTAGAAAACATATAACGAGCAGAATCATACATGATTAAAATACGTTTGTGCACATGGTTTGAATTTATTTTCTCTTAATTGTATTAAGAGTTGATTTGTCAGCTGATTCGCTAAGTAAATTATTCAGAGTTCGATCATTATGCACACTCGCTATGTTAATTTTTCTCTGATTCTCTCAGATTTATCCTATCGACCTAGCTTTAGATTCACTCGATTTCTAAAACTCAAACTCGGTTGAGGATCTGTCCCAACCATGAAACTTACAACTCGCGGACATTACAGCGTAAAAGCGATGCTTGATCTCAGTTTGCAACCCCGTTTAGCTTCGGGCAAACTGATTGCTCAACGACAAAATCTGCCGGCACCTTATTTAGAAAAATTGTTAATTCAACTCCGTCGAGCAGGACTAGTAGACTCAGTGAGAGGCTCACGGGGAGGCTATCGTTTAGCTAAAGCTCCCAGCCAAATTTATCTAGGGCAAATTTTAGACGCAGTAGGAGAACCCATCACGCCAGTGGAGCTAGCAACTCCAGAAAAAGCGGAGGATTGGGTCACTCTGACCCTGTGGCGACGGCTACAGGAAAAGCTACGCGAAGCTCTTTACAGCATTTCCTTAGAAGAACTCTATTACGATGCTCGCAGCTGGCAAGCCGCCCAAGGTGAGGATACAAACTTTATGGTTTAGAGATTGCTAAGTGTTCACCCTTCGCTATGGTTAATAAAACGTATCTCTGCTTTTGAAGCTGTCATTTTTTCTAGAAAAAATTCAAAGCGCTTTAACATTTTGATGCAAACTAGATGCACAGCACGTCCTCTTCCGCCCTAACCATGGCCAATCAGATAGTTGAAATTCTCTCTGCAGAGGCAATTCGTCGTACGATAAATCGCTTGGCCTCAGAAATTATTGAACGGACAGATCGATTAAGCGATCTAGTCTTAGTGGGAATCCATACTCGCGGCGTCCCACTAGCTCATACGATTGCTCAACAGATGGAGCGACTTGAAGGTGTCCAGGTACCAGTAGGAGAACTGGACATTACATTTTACCGAGACGATCTCGATAAAATCGGTACGCGCACTCCGGCGAAAAGTGAGATACCGTGCGATCTAACAGCCAAAAAAGTAGTTCTAGTGGACGACGTGATCTTTAGCGGTCGTACCATTCGAGCAGCACTCAATGCGTTGATTGACTATGGTCGTCCTGATGTGGTGCGTCTGGCTGTTCTAGTTGATCGAGGGCATCGCCAGCTGCCTATCCACGCGGATTTTATTGGCAGAGACCTACCTACCGCCCGGGAAGAGGTCGTCAATGTTCAGCTTATGCCCTGGGACAAGAAAGATACTGTAGAACTATCAAAACCGCTGTAAATCTCTAAAACAGTTCCCCAAATTGGCCGTTGCTGATAACGGTTGAATTGCCTGACAAGCCCGTTGATTTATCTCATCGTGCCGAGCTAAACCAGCTTGAGGGCAGCCATTCTGAAGGATATAGCCCCAACCAAGCTAGATTCTGGGTGTAGTAAGCAGAGTCTCCATCCCAAAAGGTGTTGGGGTTGGCCAATGACAGCTTACTTTCTCGGATAGACCTGGCTATATTCACATCAAGATGACGAACGGCTGGGTACACCATGGCGTATTGAGAAGTCGCTCCATAGTCCACCATCGCTTCACCAGCCAGGTCAATCTGGGCGGGCAGCTGCTGAGACTGCTGCCATCGTTCTAACAGCGGAGTGAGATGCTCGCTGAGGTAATGTCCTGCAGGGGCCGACTCAAATAAGCTGAGATCTAACGCTACTCGCCACCAGACTCGGTAAGCATCGAATCCATACACGCTCTTGATCAATGCTGTAGCCGGCATCTCTCGATAGTGGGGGGTATCGCTATGGAGCAAGACCCAATCACTCGGCAGACCCAGATCGGAAACTTTGGCACTTTCTTCTAGCATCCGATAGCCAGTATGCACCAGCTCTAGCCAGTCTCGTCCTGGGTCTATCTGGGCAAATAGGCGAAAGGCGTAGGGCGCAAAGTAAGACGGATTGAGATACCAAAGTTCTGGCTCTGGATGAAAGGCCTCTAAAGGTCCAGGCAGCAAGTATCGTCCAGACAGATCGTTTTCTAGAGAAATGTCAGCCGTAGAGAGCTCCCAAATATCACTGAGCTTTGTTTTGGCGAGCTCTAAATAGGCCGTTTTTTGCCAGCGACGGGCGGCTATGATCAGCGCTGTGACTGCGTCAATATCGGCATCGGTGGCGAAATTTTCATCTAAAATCCCCCATTTTTCAGCGGCTCCTGGAGCCGCATCGGGTCCCCATTTCCAGGCCCACAGATGGTCGAGTAGTATATCGTTATCGCGTCGGGCTAAATTTTCTTCGCCCCAGGTTAAGACCCGGTCAAAGGTTTCAGGATCGTCAATGACAACAGCGCGAAGCATGGCATATGCCTGACCTTCGGAAGTGGTGCGCTGATCGTCAATTTCCCAGTCAATAACCCGACCGTCGGTTTGAATAAAGCGATCGCGATAGTTGTCCCAGGTGGTCTTAAAAAAGGAGCGCTCTAAAGGAGACGACTCCAAGGCAAGGCTGACGGTTGCCGGTAGCTCGGTCGGGAGTTCATAGACGGCCTGCGATCGCACCGGAGTCAGACAGCCAGCAAAGGATATGTTGAGCATGAGGCCTAGTAGAGCCATACTGCCCCAGCGTTGTACCCACCTTAAGACCGCTCTCGACACCATCGTGGTTTTATCCTTATCGTCTGGTCTGTCATAGTTCTCACATCCTGGCACAGCTTTTTATGACTGAGTTGGCCATGGGATAGACCTTAGAGCGTCACACTAGCCCGTTCAGCCGCCATGATCCCAAAAATCACCGATGGCCCAACTCAGTTAATACCGTTCCCACACCGGCTGAAATCCCCGATGCAGTAGCAAGCCTTCTTTGATCAGACGCTCCTGGCGTTCTAGAGCAATACTGGCCGGAACCTGACTTTGCAAGGCGTTAATTTCCTCCAGGGCCTGCAAAGGACGATCTTGGGCCACCGTCAGGCTAATAGACGTCTGCCGCAGATTAATATCATCAGGTGCTATCTCAATCGCCTGATCGTACAAACGACGGGCCTCCTGATACCGCAGCTGTTGAAACCGCACCCCCGCTAGCCCCACAATCGCATCAAACTGTTCAGGATTTTGCTCTAGTAATGTTTCATAGGCTCTAGACGCAGTGGATAGCTTGCCCGTATCCTGAGCGATCTGTCCTTGCAGCAGATACACTTCAGGAGCCTCCGGATTTTTAGCAACTAGCTCCGCTGCGGCCTCATTAGCCGCGTCCGGATCGGTCATCGCCAGCACTTGAATTTGCCGCTGGCGGATGAGCAGAGAACTGGGATTAGCCGCTAGCAAAGACTCATAGAGAGCGCTGCGGTCAGAATCGGCGGGTAAGGCCCCCACCAGACTGTACAGCTCAGGTGGCTGCTCGTTGGTAGGATGGTTGGCCAACCACTGGCTCAGCACGGATTCAGCTGTTTCGACAGAGATAAACTGCCCCTGGTAGGCCAGACTAGTCTGACCCAGAATTTTAGTATCGTTACCAGGGTTAAGCGCAATAATCTCCTCATACAGCGCCAGCGCTTCTGCGTAGCGACCCTGGCCTTGATAAATCCCAGCTAGCCCCTGGAGCGCTCCAGTGACTACCTGACTATTACTAGTGGGTGAGTTAATTAGCTGCTGATAAATGGCGATACTGGTGTCAATATCGTCCTGACGCCGGGCCTGCTCAGCTTGAAAGAGCAGTACAGCCGGGTCGTCTCCGGCATACAGCCGTAGCTGCTCCTGGGCCAGCTCCAGTTTGTTCTGCTGAAGATAAATTTGCCCTAAGCGATAATGCAGAAATGGCTCTGCCGAAGTCGCTGCCAGCACCTCCTGATAGAACGGGAGTAGCTCCGCATCAGGCGGATCTAGCTGGGCTAAGCCGCTGGCGATGTAGCGAAGCTGTGTCGGATTCTCAGGCAGAGTAACTGCCAGCAGTCGCTGACGCAGCTCTTGAGCCGAAATTTGAGCGAGCTGACGTTCCCAAATGCTGGCCTGCACATAGAGACTAACGTCGTCAGGATATTGAGCCGCCAGCTGTCGATAGGTGGCCAGCGTCGTAGTCCGGCTGCTGGAGTAAATGCTGAGTGCATCCGCTGCTTCTCGGGCCGTACCCACCGTCAGACTTGAGCTGGTCAGCACGTTTTCATAAGCTGCAATCGTCCTGGTTTTTACTTCAGGCGCGTCGGTATAGAAACTCATACCTCTAAGCGCCCGAGCCACCATCAGCGGTTGTCCTTGAATCGTATCCAGAAGAGCCAGACCGCGATCATACTCACCATTAGCGGCATAGGCAGTAGCGAGTTCTGCCTTTAGCTGCGCCTGCTCAGCTGCCTCACCGTTGGTGTCTAGAAATGTCTCCAAAATGTCAATAGCAGCACCGGGTCGATTCTGCTGACGCAGGGCAAAGCTATAGGCTTGAGCCTCATAGATTTTTAGAGTTTGACCAGAGCTAATGTAGCGCTCAAATAGTTCCACAGACTGAGCCGAGCGTCCGCTATACGCAAACACCTGGGCAGCTCCGATTTGAGTGGCGGGACTGGCTGGCTGCTCTAAGGCAATATCATAGTCGGCCACCGCTTCTGGTAAATGCCCTTCGTAAAACAAAAGCAGGGCACGCTGGGCTCTAACCTCAGCATCGCGCTCGTACCCCGGCTGCTCCAGCAGTGTGGTCAGGGCTTCAATTCCGACACTGCGCCATTCGGGGCGATAGCTGCCCAATAATCCCAGCGTTTCGAGGGCTTCGACATTAGTGGGTTCTAGAACGATCAGCCGTCGAAACGCTGTAAAGGCATCGGCATCGCGTCCAAGCTTGAGATAGGAGCGGGCCAAACCCAGCTGAGCCGGCACAGAATCAGGATACTGCTGGACCGCTTGTAAAAACTTCTCTAGGGCCGGATCGATCCAACCTTTTTCAAATAGCTCATAGCCTTCACGGACGAGCGTAGGCTGATTGTCTAGGTTGGGTACTTGGGCCAAGACCGGATGAGCTAAGACCAGCGGGGTGGCTGTTAGTAAATTAAAGCTGAGACACAAACCTAGCGTGCGACGATACCAGTTCATAGAAATGAGGGAATGAGGTTGGCGGAGAGATGTTGCGTGCAACGTCTTTACAATTAGGGCGAAGAGGGGCGAAGGCGTAGAGCGCCAATCAATCAAAAAGTTCTAATAAATCCCAGTCGGCGCGGATGCGGAAGCCAAGGACCGACTCAGAAAATTCATCTCGCAGCTGCCAGCTGATCGCAGCCCGTGCATTGGGGGCTAGCCGGATGTCATAAAAGGTTTCTAAGACATCGGGGCGATCGCCCTGACGCCGGTCGTCATCGCTAAGACCGCGACCGTAGCCGACACCAAAGCGGTCGTCGTCGATAAACAGATCCAAGAAGTTCACACCAAAACTGTAGGTGTCACCGGAAATATCCAGGTCGGCGTTGCGGTGATAGCCATAGCGCCCAAACAGACCGGCGTTAAGTTCAGGAATAAACCACTCGGCGTTAATGCCGTAGGAGACTTCACGATCGCCTTCTTGGGGACCGAATACTCCGTTGCGGTTGATTTGAAAGCTCTCAGGAATACCGTCGCGATCACCATTGTCAGTGGCGCTGACATAGGTCCCGCGTACAATCAGGTTGCCAAGGTTAACCCCAACTTCACCTGCGATCGCATCAAAATCAAGATCGTCAAATCCGCCAGACGAAAACGCAGCCGCTTTGAGAATTACCTCATCGATCGGCCGCCAGTGCACTAAAGCCGCAGGCTGAGATTCAAGCTGAGTAGCCGCCAAAGCCGGATTAGTCTGAAATATCGGATTAATAAAGTGGGTCAGACTGTCTTTTGCAAAGCTATTACGATCAAAAAATGACGTTAGCTCAATCAGCCCCGCCGCGCCGCGCAGCTCAGGCGCATTGGGAGGTGAGGCCACCACAAATAGCTCGCTGATATTAAATCCCGTAGACTCTGTGTCAGAAAAGGCATTGCCCGTAGAGAGATCCACAGCACCCACAACCGCCACATTAGACCTGAGAAAATAGTGGCCATAGACTCGTGCTCGCGCTGAAAAGTCGTCACCTTCTTGAATAGCCGCCGTCTGCAGCCTTAGAGAAGGCGGTGTCAGGGGGCCATCGCCTAGTTCCGCTGTCTCTGTACCGAGTCCGTCTGGCAGGGCTTCCGTCTCGGAAAGGGGAGCCAGCACGCCGTCTGTGGGGGTCTCAATCGAATTTTCATCAAAGAAAAAAGGATCTGAGGGGCTGGCCAGCTCGCTGGAGTCTGCCTGTGCCGATGGGATGGGTTCAGAGGTCTCGGTTTCGTCAGTTAGCTTGATGATAATGTCGGCGGCAGGTTCTTCAGGCTCTTGAGCTAACAGTGCTTCAAATTTTGAGGTGGTCAGCGTCGTCTCGTCAGATTCTGAAACCTCAGCTTCTAGAATTTCAGAAATACTGTCTAGCGGCAAAGCCATCACCGGAGCGGCAATTACCGCCATGGCCATCCATACCATCCAAGACACCAGCGGCAGTGCCTGAAAGTTCCGAGCGATATCCCTCATAGTCATTTCCAATAATAAGTTTGTGTATGTTTATCGCTGCTAATCAACGGACCTGACGAAATATTGGCAAACAGCCCCATTTCATCCAGATTCAATTCAGCAATAGCTATTTTTTAGATAGTTCTTACCCTGATACCGCACTGGAGTCTGACGGTCAGAGCTACCATCGGTATTCACCTCATCACGGCCTCATCGGGTTAAATCGGCATGATTACTCTGGAATATCAAGATGATTAATTTGTCATCTTGTTCCAAAATTTGGCCAAGCCTTGAGTCTGCTTAATATGGGGTCTTATATTGCCCATCCGTCTCTTTACGGGCTCTTTATAAAATTTGCAAAAACGGTGTCTCAGGGGTCTCAACTAACCTTAGAAAACCTGATGCCTGCCGCGCCTACCCCAGCTAACTAGTCGCTCCTTAGTTGGACTACGACAGAAATTCTCTGAGTAGGGCATGAATAAACATTGACTAACGCTGTTTACATCAGGTGAGGGCTTACTTTAGATAAAGTAAAACAGCAACAAATACACCGTGGCCCAAACCATTCGCTTGGATGAGAGTACCCCTGGAACTATTCAGGATCGCAAAGCGGATCACCTGCGTATCTGCTTGGAAGACGATGTCCAATGTCGTCAGATCACCACGGGTCTAGAAAACTATCGCTTTATCCACTGTGGGCTACCTGAGCTGAGCTATCACCAGATAGACATTAGCACTCGGTTTTTGGGTAAGCCGTTACAGGCACCTCTATTAATTTCTTCAATGACAGGCGGTACCGAACAGGCCCGCTTGATCAATCAACGTCTGGCTGTCACCGCTCAGAATTTTGGCTTGGCGATGGGTGTAGGCTCACAGCGGGTTGCCGTGGAAAAGCCTGAACTCGCTAACACGTTTAACGTCCGTCGCTACGCTCCTGATGTGCTGCTGCTAGCGAATCTAGGAGCGGTGCAGCTCAACTACAGCTATGGTTTAGACCACTGTCGGCGGGTGGTGGACTGGCTTGAGGCTGACGCGCTGATTTTGCATTTAAATCCTCTCCAGGAATGTGTGCAAACCCGAGGCGATACGGACTTTAGCGGTCTCATGGCCAAAATTGAATTGCTATGTACCCAGCTGCCGGTACCGGTGATTGCCAAAGAAGTGGGCAATGGCATTTCGGGTCGGTTGGCTCAAAGGCTTCTGAAAATCGGTATTTCGGCTATTGATACGGCTGGAGCTGGAGGAACATCTTGGGCGCGGGTGGAGAGCGAGCGAGCCGCCGATGTAAAGCAGCGCCGACTGGGGCAAACCTTTGCCGACTGGGGGATTCCCACGGCTGACTGTATTGTTGGGGTGCGTGCGATCTCACCCCAAATACCCTTGATCGCATCGGGCGGACTGCGCAACGGACTCGATATCGCTAAATCCTTGGCCCTCGGAGCCGACATTGCCGGTATGGCCCTGCCCTTTCTCAAAGCCGCTGACCATTCCGAAGCCGCGCTGGAGACCCTGACCGATATTTTGATTGCTGAAATCAAAACTGCTTTGTTTTGTACTGGTCAAGGGAATCTTAGAGACCTCAGACAGGCTCAAGTCCTCGAACGCATACCTTAAACTAGAGTTAATCACCCATCCTTCTACGCCCACACCATGCGAGATTTTCTCAAATACGCGGCTGCCAGCGCCCTTGGTACCCTAGTTGGTCTATTTAGCTTAGTCGCCCTGCTCGGTGTGGGTGCCTTAGGTTTAGCCGGCTTTTTTATTAACTCCGCCGCCACCGACACTGAACCTGAAGTCGATAAAAATTCGATTTTAGTCTTTGATTTAGCCACCGATATTGTGGATGCGGTGCCCTACTCTGGGCCAGGGGTAGTTCTAGAAGAAACGCTTTCAGGCAGCGTCTATCGTGCCATGTCTCTCCACAGTGCCCTAAAAGCCATTGAGGCCGCCGCCACCGACGACAACATCACTGGCATCTACCTTACCGGTAATACCACTGCCGGATTTGCCACCCTGAAAGAAGTTCGAGCTGCTTTAGAAAAATTTAAGACCGACTCGGGTAAACCCGTACTGGCCAACAACGCTATTTGGAGCGAACGAGACTATTATCTGGCCTCGGTGGCCGACACGCTTTATCTCAGTCCGGCTGGAGTCATGGAACTTAACGGCTTCCGCGCTGAGATTCAGTTTCTAGCCGGAGCCCTAAATAAATATGGTGTAGGGGTGCAGGTACTGCGAGCAGGTCGCTACAAATCTGCCATTGAACCCTTTACTCGCACTACCAGCAGTCCAGAGGAAAAACAGCAAACTCAGGCGCTGCTTAGCGATCTGTGGCAGGAATTTCTCACCACTACCGGCGAGGCCCGAGGTAAAAATCCAGATGCCATTCAAGCCATTGCTGAAAACCAGGGACTGCTGCCCGCAGCTGAAGCTAAAACTGCCGGGCTAGTTGACCAGGTAGCTTTTTACGATGATGTTCTATCGGAACTGCGGGAACTGACGGAGCAAACTGACGCAGACTGGACCGAAGATGAGGATGACTTTACTCAGATTAGTCTTTATCGCTACAGCCAGACGTTAGATACTGAGACCTTTGGCAGTAAAGACACCGTTGCCGTGATCTATGCCAGCGGCGAAATCGTCGATGGTGACGGCTCAACACCGGGGCTTATTACCTCAGGCGGTCTGTCTGACACTCTGCGTCAGGCCCGTAATGACAAGGATATTCAGGCCGTGGTGCTGCGGGTAAATAGTCCGGGGGGAAGCGCGATCGCATCTGAGATTATTGCTCGAGAGGTAGAGCTATTAGCCGCAGAAAAACCCGTTATCGTGTCCATGGGCAACTACGCGGCCTCAGGCGGCTATATGATTGCGGCTCCCGGCAACCAGATTTTTGCCACCCCCAGCACCATTACTGGCTCCATCGGCGTATACGGTCTGCGTCTTAACTTCAAAGAAATTGCTAATCGCAACGGCGTCACCTGGGACATCATCAAAACGGCCAAGCTCGCCGATATCGATACCGTCAGCCGGCCCCAAAGTGAGGCAGAACTCAAGCTGCAGCAGGGCTTTGTCAACACCTTATACGATCGCTTTTTGACTCTGGTAGCCGAAGGACGCGAAACTCCCAAAGAGAAAATCAATCAGGTTGCCCAGGGGCGCGTATGGTCAGGCACCGATGCCGAAAGCGTCAATTTAGTGGATCAAATGGGCGGTCTTAACGATGCCATTACCGCCGCTGCCACTGCTGCTGAACTAGACGATTGGCAGGTAGAAGAAATGCCTAAACCACCCAGCCTAGAAGAACAAATTTTTGATAGTCTTTTTGGCGCAGGCGTTGTAGCAGCCCTCCCCTGGGCTCAAGATCCCATCTCCCAAGAAGCAATGAAACTGCGAGAAGATTTGAGCTTACTAAAAACGCTCAACGATCCTCGAGGTGTATATATGAGGCTGCCGTTTACTACCGAGATTGAATAGAGTTGTCATCGTGACTCACCGCAACCTCATGCAATAAAAGTTGCAAAAACTTACCCAGATAGGCGCTAGACCCTAAACCTTTATAACGGTTGCACGTCCAATTCAGGAGCAACGATACGATCTCAAGGCAATCCTCATCGCTAGCGCCCATGACACCTCAGCTCACCCTCAACCTGGTTCAAGGCTCGATTCAGTTCAGTTTTTCCATTGAAGCTGCTAAAGAACTCAAAGCTGCCTTAGCTACGCTGACCCAGACTCTCAAAACGTCTGCAGCCGCTACCGTAGGAGCAAGCAGACCCAAGCCAGTTAAACCGACAGAATATCGCCATACAGGGGAGATATTCTTAGAAATTTTTTGCAATCCTAATATCTGGCCCAGTCCCTTTGCTGCCAAGCTACTGATTACAGTACGAGACGACCGTATGCGCCTAACCACCGAGGCAGAGCTTACTCGAATTATTGAGGATGTTAATCTCTATCTAGAGCAAAACGGATAGTCCAAGACCATCCGTTCAGCGGCCATTACTGATAAAGCTGGATAATTTTTCCATCAATCACAAGGGTGACGCATCTTGCCCACCCTTTCTTGACGTTCCGTTACACCACCTCAACATCAATGGGGCCATCAGCAGGAGCCGCCTGCGGTGGGGGCTGAGGTTGGAACTGGAACATGGTGTACACCACATTTCGGCGAATACCGGTCATCATATCTAAAAAGACCTCGTAGCCTTCGCTTTTGTATTCAATTAGCGGGTCTTTCTGACCGTAGCCGCGCAGACCCACTGTCTCTCGAAGAGCATCCATCTGCTGCAGGTGCTCACGCCACAGCGTATCAATCTGCTGCAAAATGAAGAACCGTTCTGCCTCACGCATCAGCCCCGGTTTCATTTTGTCTACCTGAGCTTCTTTAATGTCGTAGGCAATATGTACCTGTTCTCTCAAGAACGTTTTGATCTCTCCCATAGAGAGATTTTCTAACTGATCGGCTGAGAGATCTTCAAGCAAGTAGATAAACTCTTTCACCTTACCAACAATGTTTTCGAGATCCCACTCTTCTGAAGGCAGCTCAGGATTGATATAGGCTTCAACGATATCATCCATCGTCTGCTCACCATAGCCAATCACGAGTTCTTTAAGCTTATCTCCTTCTAGTACCCGACGTCGTTCGGCATAAATCGCCCGACGCTGGTTGTTCATCACTTCGTCATATTCAAAGACCTGCTTACGAATGTCATAGTAATAGGTCTCCACTTTCTTTTGGGCACCTTCCAGAGAGCGCGTAAGCATGCCGGACTCGATTGGCATGTCTTCTTCTACCCGAAATGCATTCATCAGACCGGCAACGCGATCGCCACCAAAGATTCTGAGCAGGTTGTCTTCCAAACTCAAGAAGAACTTGGTGGAACCGGGGTCACCCTGACGACCGGCGCGGCCTCTCAGCTGGTTGTCCACCCGACGAGATTCATGACGCTCGGTACCGATAACGTGTAAACCTCCCAGCTCAATGACTTTGTCATGCTCAGCATCGGTAAATGTTTCGTACTCAGCCAGGATCTGCTTGTACACCTCCCGTAGCTTTTGAATTGCCGGGTCATCGGTAGGGGCTTTCTCCGCTGCTGTAGCAATCTTGTCCTCAGCAGCTAGCTCTGAAAGGCTCTGAGGACCATAGGTTTTAACGGCAAAGGCAACTGCATCCTTCAAAGCCTTTTCGGCTTCACTAGAAAGATCGGTAGGAAAGATTTCTGGAGAGGCTTTCCAAGTCTTTTGCTTCTTACCATTCGCTTGAAATCCTTTGGCGGCACTCTTACTACCGGTCGCGGCAACTTTAGCCACGCCAAATCCCTGTTCGTCATCAGGGCGAACAATCTTGGGCATAAAATACTCGCGTATTTTTAGACGAGCCATGTAGTCGGCATTACCCCCGAGGATAATATCGGTTCCTCGACCGGCCATATTAGTGGCAATCGTGACGGCTCCACTACGACCCGCCTGGGCGACAATCTCTGATTCTCGCTCAACGTTTTCTGGCTTGGCATTGAGTAAGTTGTGCTCTACATTGAGCTGTTGCAACAGCCCCGATAGCAGTTCTGATTTTTCTACGCTCGTGGTGCCCACGAGTACAGGACGGCCGGTTTCGTGCATCTCCGCACATTCCTGCGCCAATGCCTTCCATTTGGCAATTTCGGTTTTGTACACCACGTCTGACACGTCATTACGAGCAATAGGACGGTTTGTAGGGACGATGGTAACCTCAATGTCGTAAATCTTTTCGAACTCAGCTTCTTCCGTCTTAGCCGTGCCGGTCATGCCTGACAGCTTGTCATACAGCAAAAAGAAGTTCTGATAGGTAATCGAGGCCAGAGTCTGGGTCTCAGGTTGAATTTCTACATGCTCTTTAGCTTCAATTGCCTGGTGTAGACCATCGCTCCAACGTCGACCGGGCATGACTCGACCGGTAAACTCATCGACGATCACAACTTCTTCATTTCGGACAATGTAGTTAACGTCTTTGACGAATAGCTCTTTAGCCTTTACTGCATTGAATACAAAATGTGCCCAAGGATCTTTGGGATCGAACAGATCGTTCACACCGAGCAAGTTTTCAGCTTTTTCAAAGCCTTCGTCCGTCAGTAGAACGTTGCGGGCCTTTTCGTCAACTTCATAGTCAGTCTCAGGTTCTAGCTGACGCGCCAAGTCTGCTGCTAGCTCGTACTTTTCTTGGGGTCGATCCACCTGGCCTGAAATAATTAGCGGCGTACGCGCCTCGTCAACCAGGATGGAGTCGACTTCGTCAATAATGCAAAAGTTAAACGGACGCTGTACCACTTCTTCAATGGACGACGCCATATTGTCCCTGAGGTAGTCAAAGCCAAACTCGCTGTTGGTACCGTAGGTAATATCACAGGCATAATTCTTACGCCGCTCGGCGGGACTCATTCCCTGCTGAATTAGACCAACTGACAGCCCCAGAAACCGATGCACCTGTCCCATCCACTCAGCATCGCGGCGAGCCAGATAGTCGTTGACGGTGACAACGTGGACGCCTTTACCTGAAAGGGCATTGAGATAGGCTGGCAGAGTGGCTACTAGGGTTTTACCTTCCCCTGTCTTCATCTCGGCGATCTGGCCATCGTGAAGCACCATACCGCCGATTAGCTGTACGTCATAGTGACGCATACCCAGGACACGCACGCCAGCTTCACGGACAACGGCGAAAGCCTCAGTGAGCAGATCGTCTAGATCTTCACCGTCTTCAAGGCTCTTCTTAAACTCAGCGGTTTTACCCCGCAGTTCATCGTCAGAGAGGGCCTTGATCTCATCTTCTAAGAGCGCGATCTCTTTGACGTCGGGTTGATATCGCTTGAGCTTGCGGGCGTTGGGATCGCCTAGTAGTCGTTTCAGCATGTCCGGGCAGTAAACGGCGAGTGTGGGGGTACTATACCCCGTTACCTATCTTATCTAGTTATCCTAAGCCTAAACCCTATCCTTATGATGGACGGTTTACCTCACTCAAAATACGGCACTACCAATTATTTGATGTGAGATATCAACAAATTTGATGGTTGCCTATTGTTAGGGTGTGTATGGTGAGGGCAACTTGGTCTTCAATCGCAGTTTTCTTACGTCAGTTCCTATGGATTTTCGGTCTGTTCAATTTCGCTATACCGAGACATTAGCCCCTAAGGATTTGGAACAGCTCAGAACTCTTTTTAACCAGTCGGCATTTTGGGCAAGCGATCGGCAGTTCAACGATTTAGCTAAAGCTATTAGCCACAGCTGGCCGGTGGTCACTGCCTGGCAGGGCGAAAGACTGATCGGCTTTGCCCGTGCCACATCTGACGGGGTTTATCGCGCCAATATTTGGGACGTCGTTATCCATGATGACTATCAAGGAGCTGGACTAGGCCGCAAGCTGGTAGAAACCGTTATCAGTCATCCCCACATGAGCAATGTGGAGCGCGTTTACTTGATGACGACTAATCAAAAGGCGTTTTACCAGCGGGTAGGTTTTGTAGAGAATACGACCACTACCATGGTGTTGCTCAATCAACCCATCGATGACAGCCTCCTCCGTCAAAAAGAAGAGACCGTTTGTTAAAGGCTAGTGTTTTTGACCAGACTAGGTTTCGTCGGATTCAATCTTTTCTCGACTATCGTCCCAGTAGGCGCTGTAGGTCCATTCTTCCTTCATGCCCTTATCCACAACCTTCCAGCGATAGATTGCTTTTTCGGGATTTACTCCTACCTCAATGAGCTTAGCTCCCATGTAGTACTCCGTCTGCTTTTTGGTGCGAGCCCTGAGGAATTCTGACTGGCTTTTGGAAATAAGTTTGGTGATGTGGGCTTGGGTTGGTCGTTTTCTGGCCATAGGTAAAGTGCTGAGGCTGGAGAGCTGGTGCTGTCTTAACAGGGCTAATGCCGGACTGCTTAATAATTGGCAGGGGGCTGAGGTGGCGGAGTCTCTGAATAAGGCTCAGAGCTACTGTCAGCGGGCGGGGTAGGCCGAAAATCAGTATAGCTGCCTTCGTTAGAGTCTTCAGGTCGGGGACGCACATTTAGTGGGGGCCGCTCGCGACGAGGCTCTGAATTTCTAGGAGGCTGTGGGAGTCCCCCCAGACTGTGACCGGCTCCGTTGCTAACTGCAGGGGGATTGGGGGGCAACTGGGGGGGACGTTGCGGGCGACCAGACTGAGGGCGATCGGACGGTGGCGGTGCACCTCCCTCGTAGCGAGAGTTGGCGTAATCAGTGCCGGGACGTTCATCAGCATAGCCGTTGGGGCGACCCGCACGATTAGGAGCATAGCCATTATCAAACGACGCATCGGGTCGGCGAGCCTGACCGGGCTGCAGCCGGGCAGGTGGACGACGGTCATCGTAGGGCGGACGGGGCTCTAGCGGGCGGGGCTCATAGCGATCGCGATAACCATCGCCACGGTAGCTGTCGCGATCGCTGGGAATACGAGGTGCGCCTGGAGCATCCCAGTCATCTAACTCAGCCCGATAGACTCGTCTTGGGCGCTCATCATAGCGGCGTGGCGGCGGCCCTTCTCGCTCTAAAGCCCGTCCGCTGTTGCGAGTGGAGTCGCGCTTGCTGATGTCGTTAATGATCAGCGTGGTTAGCATGCCCACTAGCATGACCTGTTGAAAGGAGGCCAACAGTTCCATATTGAGGTGGGCCAGCAGGAAAATACCCGATAACAGCAGCAAAATAGAGTACACCTTGTCAGAGCTGCGCTCATAACCTGGCTTTATTTTGTCTAAAAAGAAAAGCCCAACTGCACCAAGAATGAGAATTAATCCAACCAGTAGCGGGACAGGGGTACCAAAATTCACGATCGCTTCCTCGTATGACGGTGGCCTGCTGGCAGGTATTACCTACCCTGACTACCCATGGCCACCAATTCTATCCTAGCTGGCCCCTTTGGATTTGTCTTTTGCTAAATATAGGGCGATGCGATCGCACCTGCCCCTAGATATTTCACCAAAGCAGCATAACTGCCAAGCAAAGCAAAGGCTCTTATATAAACGTCCTCAAAGAGCGGCAACGCCAGGCCATAAAAAAGGAGTACAGCTACTTAAGCTGCACTCCCTAACTTACCTACACAAGCACTACCCCTGTGGTAGTACTCAAATCTGCCCATTGAGCAAAACCAGCAGCTCGTGGATACTGCTAGCCATAACCTTAGAATTAGAGGGCTATCCGGGCGAGCTAGCGTCTGATCTTGTCACGCTGACTGATAAACACAAGCGCAACACTTATCGGAATAACCACAATTACAGCGCCAGCAACTAGGCTTAACAGGAAATTAGTCAGTGATGGTGTCATAGCCTCTACCCTATTGGATCCGCAAACGTTCGTAATGCTTGGTTAATATAGTATCTAGCAACGTTAACCTTGAGAAGTCTTTCAAGGTCAGCAAAGATTGGGCTTAACGTTTGTTTAACCCCTAGACGTACTGAATGGGAAGGGGTTTCGGTTTTTCGGCTCGTACATGAATCAGGTTCGATACTTCCTCTACAACCGGCTTAAGCTTTACAATCCTTAAGATGAAACGCTCATTTAGCGAGGACCGTTCATGTCAAGTATCGCAATCGGCAATTGGATTGTTGGACCGCTGCTGGCGGTCATGACGCTACTGTTTATTTTTCGTATCGTTCTGACCTGGTACCCCGAGGCAGAGGCTAATAAGTTGCCCTTTAATCTTGTCTATCTGCCCACCGAACCATTTTTAATTCCCGTTCGCAAAGTTATTCCCCCCTTTGGCGGTGTGGATATCTCCCCCATCATCTGGGTTGCTCTGATCAGTCTGCTGCGAGAAATTTTAGTTGGTCAGCAAGGACTACTCAAGATGTTCTAGCCCAGACAGTTAGAACAAATGTATGCAGAATAGAAAAGCACCCCCAGTACAGGAAAGCCCCCTAGTGCCCTCTGCCGCTGCTGCAACGACACTACTTAAAGATCCTGAGCGCTTAGAGGCTCGTCTCAAGGAAATTCCTCAGGAACCCGGCGTTTATTTTATGCGCGATGGGGACGACCAGATTCTCTACATAGGCAAGTCCAAAAGTCTGCGCAATCGTGTGCGGTCTTACTTTAGGGACTCCCACCGTCACCACACCCCCCGGATCAGTATGATGGTGACCCAGGTGGTTGACATCGAATTTATCGTCACCGATACCGAGGCAGAAGCGCTAGCCTTAGAAGCCAATCTGATCAAGCAGCATCAGCCCCACTTCAATGTGCTGCTCAAAGATGACAAAAAATATCCCTATCTCTGTATCACCTGGTCAGAGGACTATCCACGCATTTTTATCACCCGCAAGCGCCGTAAGACAACTAAGAAAGACCGCTACTACGGTCCTTATGTAGATACAGGACTGCTGCGCCGTACGTTGCATATTTCTAAAAGAATCTTTCCACTGCGGCAACGACGACAGCCTTTGTTTAAGGATCGTCCCTGTCTTAACTACGACATTGGTCAGTGCCCAGGTGTATGTCAGGAGCTTATTACCCCAGAGGACTATCACAAGATCATCCAAAAGGTGGCCATGGTGTTTCAGGGGCGGGTCCAGGAGCTAGAGTCGATTTTGACCGCTCAAATGGAAAAGGCGGCTGAAAAACTCAACTTCGAACATGCGGCCAGGTTGCGAGATCAAATTCGGGGACTGCAAACCCTCAGCGCCCATCAAAAAGTAGCGCTGCCCGACGATACGATTTCGCGGGATGCGATCGCGCTATCTGGAGACGAGCAGCACACCTGTATCCAGCTATTTCAGATTCGAGCCGGTCGTCTAGTGGGGCGTCTAGGATTTGTCGCTGAGACCGAATCGGGTACGCCGGGGCAGATTCTACAGCGAGTCCTAGAAGAGCATTACCCCACCGTAGATGCGGTTGAAATCCCTAGTGAAATTATGGTGCAGTATCCGCTACCGGATGCAGATATCCTGGCCGGATTTCTGACGCGACAAAAAGGTCGCAAGGTTACCATTGAAGTCCCTCAGCGCCAAACTAAAGCTGAGCTAGTAGATATGGTAGAGCGCAATGCCCAGTATGAGCTGGCTCGGACCCAGCGCTTTGCTGACCGCAACAATCAGGCCATGCAGGACCTGGCCGAGATTGTCGATCTGCCAGGCATGCCTAAGCGTATAGAAGGCTATGATATTTCTCATATTCAAGGCTCTGACGCCGTCGCCTCCCAGGTTGTGTTCGTAGATGGGTTACCCGCCAAACAACACTATCGTCATTACAAAATTAAAAATCCCAATGTGACCGCTGGTCACTCCGATGATTTTGCCAGCATGGCCGAAGTCATTCGGCGGCGATTTCGTAAATATGCAGAAGACCCTTCTAAGGAGCGCGTTGGTAACTCAGACTGGCCTGATCTAGTGATGATTGACGGGGGTAAGGGTCAGCTCTCAGCCGTAGTTGAGGTGCTTAAAGAATTAAATTTGCTCAGTGAGCTAAATGTGGTTAGTCTGGCCAAGAAGCGAGAAGAGATCTTTTTGCCAGGAGAATCAACGCCGCTAGCAACAGAAGCTGATCAGCCAGGCGTCCAGCTCTTGCGACGGCTGCGCGATGAAGCCCACCGTTTTGCTGTTAGTTTTCACCGTAAAAAACGCACCGAGCGTATGCGTCGTTCTCGCTTAAGTGAGATTCCAGGTCTGGGGCATCACCGCCAAAAAATGCTGCTAGCTGAGTTTCGCTCAATTGACTATATCCGTGAAGCTAGCGTGGAGCGACTTACCGCAGTCTCTGGTATCGGCCCCCAACTAGCCCAGCAAATTTATGAGTACTTTCATCCGGAGTCCTCATAGTGCTATGGCAGTGAGGATTTTTGATTCACCGTTATGCCTAAGGGGTTGGGGTTGGGTTTAGCGCTAAATCGGATGTTATGTCCCTAAATACAGCTTTAGAATTCATGATGAACGAATGCAAGGCAGGCACAGTGATTGCTTTTTGCCTAAAGTCACCACTGGCTTCTGTGACAGTGAGCAGTCCATCGTTGATCTCATTGCCTAAAGGAAGCCAGGCAGCCCTCGGTCCAGCGGTACCTATATAGATTTTTACGTTGTCAGGCATGGTCAGCTGGTTCATGAAGGCATCTTGACCAAGCCGCTGTCCCATGTCACCCGTGAGTATGCGATATGGCCATACTCTCGCAGCGATTTTTGCTGCTTTGCAAGCCACGATAGGAGGTGCAAGGAAAAAAGAAACTGTAGGTTGAGACTGTACTAATGGCAAAGCATGGCGAATAATAACGGTTCCTAGGGAATGACCAATCAATCCATATCTTTTTGAAGGTAATTGGCGTATGAAAGCAATCAATCTTTTAGTGACGTCGTTTAGGGATTCAAAGGCTGAAGAGTAGCCAAATAGATAGGGACGATGCCCCAGCTGTTTTAAGCGATATTGCAAAAACACCATAGAAAGCGGTGTTCTACCCATCCCATGAATAAGTATTAGATCCATCTTTCTGCGGCTAATTGAAACTTTGCCGAATATCTCCCCATTAATCGTCGTAGCTGACTCGACCACGTGAAGCTTTACGTTTACTCTGTTTAGCTTTGCTGTCAAGGCGTCTTTGTTTAGCTGCTTTGCTAGGTTTGGTGGGTTTGCGTTTCTTTTTGACTACCATGGCAGCCTGAATCAGTTGCTGGAGTCGTTCCAACGCATCAGTTTTATTACGGAGCTGGGTGCGGTGGGCCTGGGACTTAAGGTGAATGACACCATCTTTGGTAATACGACTATCGTTTAGGGCTAGCAGGCGAGTTTTATAACGGTCTGGTAAAGATGAAGCTGGTATATCGAACCGCAGGTGGATAGCGGTAGCGACTTTGTTAACGTTTTGACCGCCTGCGCCTTGCGATCGCACCGCCTGTAGTTCTATCTCACTGTCAGGAATGGCGACCTGATTAGAAATCCTTAGCATTACCTTGCTCCCTATTGCCCCACTGTCAGCATAGCCAACTAAACTGATTTTACGCCTGTCGCAATTTTCCCCAACTTTGTTTCATAATCTTCAGCGCTTCCGACGCATAATCCCGACGCTGCTGTCGGTGTACTACGCTTACATGCTTGAATATCGTGCCGAACTCATGTTTTGGGTGCTCTCCGGCTCGTTTCCCCTGATTTTGATGGGTTTATGGCAAGAAGCAGCCCGTAGCGGTCAGTTTGAACTACAGCCCGACGATATCGTCAGATACTTTCTAGCTGTATTTGTAGTACGACAGCTCACCGTGGTGTGGGTGATTTGGGATTTTGAACGAGAAGTTTTAGAAGGTAAGCTATCGCCGCTGCTTTTACAGCCTTTAGACCCAGGTTGGCGGCATTTTTCGTCCCATTTGGCTGAACGTCTGGCCAGACTGCCGTTTATTGCCGCTTTAGTCGGGCTGTTTTTACTGTTGTACCCAGCCGCTCGTCAGCTACCAGCTCATGCTGTAGGGGGTGCGATCGCTATTGGCTTAGCATTTTGTCTGCGTTTTTTGATGCAGTACACCTACGCGATGGTAGCTTTTTGGGTTGAGCGGGCAACGGCGATTGAACAGTTTTCCTTCCTGCTGTATACCTTTTTCTCAGGCATGGTAGCACCGCTGACGCTATTTCCCGATACGATTCGCTCAGTCGTATTTTGGACACCTTTTCCCTATCTGATATACGTCCCAGCCAGTCTGCTAGTGGGTCTACCCGTTAATATTCCTAAAAGTATGGCGATCACCGTGGCCTGGTGTCTGATTTTTTGGAGTCTAAATCGTTTTCTCTGGCGGCAGGGGTTAAAACGATATTCCGGTATGGGTGCTTAGATACCTGTCTCTAAAAACACATGATAAATGTCCGTATGTATAGGAAATATGAACTCTATTAATACCTATAAAAAGTTACTGTGTACTCTTCTGTAATAGCTTTAAATTAAACTTTATCTCCTTCATAAACTCCATATTTTTACCTATTAAGTGAATTTTTTTTCATCTTACAGAAGCTGTTAGCAACTATCTCTTAACTAACACTTTACGGACTATCTATGTGCCACCGATTAAAGTGGTGGAGAGCGATTTCGTCAACGAAAAAACTCAATGATATGGCTGATGTTGGGCAGAGACGATAGTTACTACATTGGTTGGCAGGCTCAGTGATTCTCACGAAAATAGCTCTGTTAGCGAACTTAAAATACGACTCTCCTTTCTGACATAGTTCGGCACCATATCTGAGCTATTTAGCCTCAGTATTAAGCAACTTCCTGAATTGTTTTATTATGACTACTATTCAACTTGATGCACGCGCTTTATCTGGCAAAACTCTTAATTCTGTTACTACGCTTCAAACAATTCAGCTAGATAGCCAGAAGCTTGATGCTGAGCAGCTTAATCAGCTGGATTTAGCTGAGTTGATCACGGTATGTCAGCGTCACCGCTATCCAGAGCAGGCTCCCTTTTCAGAGCTGATGCGTCGCTACAAATCCCACGTCGAGCGCCAGCTGTATCATCTTGCTCCCGACTGGTCTGACCGGGCTGATTTGGCCCAAGAGGTTTGGATTCGTGTTTATCGCAATCTAAACCGTTTGCAATCACCAGTAAAATTCAAAGGTTGGATGAGCCGTATTACCACAAATCTGTTCTATGACGAGCTACGTAAGCGCAAGCGTCACGCTGGCACGCTGTCTTTGGATGCCCCTCGTCATCTAGATGATGGTCAGGTTGACTGGGAAATCGCATCGGAAGATCCTAGCCCTGTAGATACCATGATGACCCATGAGTTTTACGAGCGCTTACAGGCTGCCATTGCTGAACTGCCTGAGGTATTTCGGACTACGATTGTCTTAAGAGAGATTCAGGGTCTGCCCTATGAGGAGATTGCCGAAATTACGGGGGTTTCTCTCGGTACAGTCAAATCCCGGATTGCTCGGGCTCGCTATCGTCTGCAGGGTGAGCTTAAGCGCTATGTTGATGGACAGCATTCGGCCTAAGAGTTGTGTTCTGCAGGGGCGTTGCACGCAACGCCCTTACACTGAGACATCTGTAATTTTCCTGAGGCAGGTTGGTACTATGGAGCTGACGACCTAGGAGTTACAGTGGTGCAGCGATATTTGAGAGTGTTGCGGCTGTTTTGGGAAGTTGCGATCGCAGCCGAGTTAGAATATCGTCTAAATTTTGTTATTGCCACCCTGAGTAGCCTAACGGCCCTGGGTGGCAATTTATTTGGCTTGTTTTTGTTCTATCGCACCGGGTATGAGTTTCAGGGCTGGCAGTGGCAAGAAGCCCTGGTTGTGCTTGGAGTCTTTACGATGTTGCAGGGTTTTGCCGCCACATTTCTTAGCCCTAATCTCAACCGGATTGTCAAGCACGTACAAGAAGGCACCCTGGACTTCGTTTTACTAAAACCCATCAGCTCACAGTTTTGGCTATCAGCCCGTACCATTTCCCCTTGGGGTTTTCCAGACCTGGTCTTAGGAGCCGTCATGGTGCTCTACGCTGGCAGTCAGCTGGGCATAGGACTGAGCAATTACCTCGCGGCTCTGCTTCCCCTAATGCTAGGTTTTATCAGCCTGTATAGTCTGTGGTTTATGTTGGGAGCCACCAGCATCTGGTTTGTCAAAATCTATAACGTGACAGAAGTGTTGCGCAGCTTTTTAGAAGCCGGACGGTTTCCTATCGTGGCCTACCCAGCTGCCTTTCGCATCTTCTTTACCTTTGTTATTCCAGTGGCATTTTTGACAACGGTCCCCGCCCAGGTATTTCTCAACCGGATTGACTACACCTGGCTGGCTGGTTCTAGTCTCTTAGCGATGGGGCTATTTCAGATATCTCGATGGTTCTGGCGATTTGCACTGCGCTTCTATACAAGCGCATCTAGCTAAGCCAATTTCTACGATACAGCGGTGTATGGGGCCAACTGCAGCGGGTACACTATCGAACATTAGTCGGTTCAGATGTCATGAAATTTAGATCGTATGCTCCAGCTTTGCTAACGGCGCTGCTGGCACTAACAGCCTGTAGAGACTCCAACGACGGTAACGCGGATACTCTGGTGATTTTAGGTTCGCTGACCGGCGTCGGGCAAGAAATCGTAGAAGAAGCATTTGCTCCGTTTACCGCTGAGACTGGAATCACAGTTGTTTACGAAGGCACAGACGCATTCACTACGGTATTACCCATTCGCATCGCCGGCGGCGATGTCCCCGATCTGGCCATATTCCCCCAGCCAGGGCTGATGAGCGATCTAGCCCGAGAAGGCAGCCTTACGCCCCTAGACGATGTGGTCGACACCGCTACTTTGACCACAGCCTTTGGCCCTGACTGGGTCGATTTAGGAACCGTAGACAGCAGCGTCTACGGTATCTGGATGCGCTCTGACCCCAAAAGTCTGGTGTGGTATGTCCCTGATGTCTTTGAAACCGATGGTTACAGCGTTCCTACCAGCTGGGAACAGCTCATGGCACTGACCGAGCAAATTGCAGCTGAAGGTAAAACTCCCTGGTGTTTTGGCATGGAGAGCGGTGAAGCTAGCGGCTGGGTAGGCACTGACTGGGTTGAGGATATTCTGCTGCGTACGGCTGGTCCAGACATATACGACCAGTGGGTTGCCCACGACATTCCTTTTAATTCGCCACCGGTAAAAGAGGCGGTAGAAACATTTGGCAAAATTGTACGTAACGATCGCTATGTGAGAGGTGGCGTCGTAGGCGCTATCAGTACACCTTTTGGCGAGGCTCCTACCCCCATGTTTGATCAGCCCCCAGGCTGCTATCTCCACCGTCAGGCTAGCTTTATTACTGACTTTTTACCCGAGACGGTTTTGCCAGGGCAAGATACGCGGGTATTTTTGCTACCTGGAGAAGACGCGACAGCCCCCCTGCTCACCGGGGGACTGTTGTTTGCCATGACAAACAACAGTCCAGCAGCGCAGGCTGCCATGCAGTATCTGGCCACAGCAACGCCCCACAACAGCTGGGCTGCCCGTGGCTATATCACCCCCCACCGCTCGGTAGAGTTAAGCGTTTACCCCAACGAGGGTGTCCGTCAAATGGCAGCGGTGCTATCTCAGGCTGAGACGATTCGTTTTGACGGCTCCGATTTAATGCCGGCTGCAGTGGGGAGTGGTACCTTTTGGACGGAGATGGTGAACTACGTCAGTGGTACAGATGTGGAAACTGTGCTGACATCTATTGATGCCAGCTGGCCTGAATAATAGTGGATTAGATCTAAAAAAGCTATGGGCGATTGACCAGGGACCATAGGGGATGTGAATCACCCTGACGTCGGATTTGCGATAGCTGATGCTCTAATCGTTTACGCTCAACGACAGATATGCCCAGCGTGAGGTGCCGAATCTCACGGATTAGCAAGGTCAGCGCCAGCCCAGTACAGAGGAAGAATCCCACAGCTCCCGGAAAATTGTACTTGAGTCCGTAGTACACTGCAGTCCAAGTAAAGTAGTCAAACAGCAGACTAATCTCAGACCGGAGCAGCCACAGCGTTAAGGGGCCAACGGTCAACCAAACACCCACCGTTAATCGCCACCAGTGAGTTAGAGAATGTTGTCGCAATGCTTCGATGGCTCTCTCTGTAGCGATATCTGTGTAGGAACTTTTAATGTTCTTAGAACCGTTGGAAGAAGTCACATCCTGTATTTGCTCGTGCGGACTGCTATGGGTTATTCGGTGGCAGGAGACATCTCTGCATCGGAACTGGACATGGAACGCCACCAGGCTAGCAGAGTACTAGCAATAAAGATACTGGAGTAGGCCCCGGCCAAAAAACCGACAATTAGCGCTAGGGCAAAAAACTTCAGCGTATCTCCTCCAAAAATCACAATGGCTACCAAGGGCAACACGGTTGTCATTGTGGTGTTGATAGAGCGTCCCAGGGTCTGATTAACAGCGTCGCTGACGACATCGTTGACGCTGCGTTCGGCCATCCGCTTAAAGTTTTCACGAATACGATCATAAATAACGACCGTATCGTTAACTGAAAAACCAACAATGGTCAGCAGGGCCACAATAAATAAGCTATCTGCTTCGTAGCCCGCCGTAAGTCCCAGGATCGAGAAAACGCCTAGGGTAATGATGACATCGTGTAAAAGCGCCACTAGAGCTAGTAAAGCGTAGTCAAACTTAAAGCGTAGACTCAGATAAACCGTAATACCGGCAAACGCTACTAGCAATGAGAGTAGACCCGCAACTAAGAGCTGTCTGCCGATGGTAGGACCGACTACATCGATCTTCGATGCTGTTGGATCCACCTGACCGAGGTAGCCTTCTAATGCCGAGCGCAAGGTGGCTTGTTCATCAACAGTTAGCGTCCGCGTCCGAATAGAAACAGCCTGACCAGAATCTCCGATGAGTTGGAGGCTGCTGCCCTCTAACTCCTGTTCATCTAAGATGGCTCGAATATCGGCAATATCGATGGGGTCAGTGCAGGCAGAGACGTCCGTACAGCTACGTTCTAGCTGTAGACGAGTCCCCCCAATAAAGTCCAACCCCGGTCTAACAGGACCATTAAATTGAGCCCATGACAGGGCCATGCCAGCAATGCTTGCTAGGATCAGGAGCCCGGAAACAAACCACCAGGTACCCCGTTGTTTGACGACGTTCAGTTTCATGATGGCTGCGAGGTAGAGGGTAAATCGGTGGTGAGGCTAGGCGCAAAGTAATCCACTTTGCGAAACTGCGGAAAGCTAATAATAAAGAAAAGCAGATTGCGCGTACAGGTAAAGGCTGTAAACAGGCTGACTGCAACACCGACGGCCAGGGTCAAAGCAAAGCCTTTGACTAAACCGGCCCCAAACCAAAACAGTGCCGCACAGGCAATGATAGTCGTGACATTGCTGTCAAGGATGCTGGAAAATGCTCGGTAAAATCCCGACTCTACTGAGCGATAGAGGGTTTTACCGGCGCGCAGTTCTTCACGGGTACGCTCAAAAATAAGGACATTTGCGTCTACGGCCATGCCGATGCTGAGGATAAAGCCAGCAATGCCTGGTAGGGTCATTGTGACTCCTAAAATGTTGTAGGCAGCCCAGGTTAGCAGCGCGTAAACCACTAGGGCAATGTCGGCCAAAATACCGGGTAGCCGATAGTATACGGCCATAAATACTAGGACCAGCGCTAAACCGGCAATGCCTGCATAGAGACTACGCTGAATACTGTCTCGACCCAGGGTGGCACCCACGGTACGGTTTTCGACGACTTCTACGGGCACGGGTAGAGCCCCACCCCGGAGCTGAATTTCGAGGTCGCGAGCGGCATCGGCATTAAAGTTACCTGAAATGGTTGCACTACCGCCGGGAATACCGGTAGCCGCATACTGGACATCCACCGTGGGGGCACTGATCAGACGATCGTCTAGGAAAATACCCAGTACTCGGCCGGTGCCAGCAATATTACGCGTCATTTCAGTAAACAGTGAGCCGCCTTCATTGTTGAAGTAAATCGACACCTGCCAGGACTGACCGCTGGTACCGAGGGGGCTAGCCAGGGCGTCTCGGAGTTTGTCTCCGGTTAGCTCACTACCGTCGAAAAGCTCCAGCAGGGTTTCGCGGCTAGCCTGAAGGTCGGCGGTAACTTTTTCCAGTTCGGCCAGCTGTTCGTCTGAAATATTTTCGTTGCCGACGGCTAGGATACTTGCCTGTTGGACTTCTTGCTGGTTGATGACGTCTGAGATCGCACGCAGCTCGCCTTCAGTACCCGGTTTTTGGGCCCGAAACTCCAGCTGGGCAGTCCCGCCCAACACTCGCTGAGCCTGTCCGGGGTCGCTCACGCCCGGTAGCTGGATCAGCAGCTGGTCTTGACCTGAGCTTTGCACAATGGCCTCAGACACCCCCAGACCATTGACGCGATTTTCAATGACGCGCTGAACGGCTTCTAGCTCCCGCTCAGAAATTTGGGTGACCTGCTCGTTGGTGAGAACTTGGAGAGTCAGCTGCGACCCACCCCGTAGATCTAAGCCTAGCTGGGTGGGAAGTTGCACAATGGTAAAGATGGCTGCGATCGCAAGTCCAACAATGACTACCAACATCGAGCGTTGTTTACCCATAGACCTTCTCCGTCTTATCCATATACCTGTACAACTGCACTATCCAACAGAACATCCTATTATAGGTTGTCGTAATTGCTCCCATTAATCCTGCTGTAGCAATAAAAAAGCACAGAGGATTGCTATCCCCTGTGCCCGTTGTCTGGTGCGATGGACTACACTCGTGCAGTCATCATTTTTTCAACGGCCTCGACAATCTGTTTAGGTTGCACAATGGTTAGACTTTCCAGACGGCCATTGTAAGGAGTCGGAATATCCTGGGAAGACAGACGCATCACCGGCGCATCTAGCTCATCAAAGAAGCGATCGTTGATGGAAGCAATAATCTCAGCGGCAATTCCACCGGTTTTCATACATTCTTCGACGATGATCACCTTGTGGGTTTTGCGAATCGAGGCCCCGATGGTGTCATAGTCAACGGGCTTAAGGGAGATCAGGTCAATCACCTCTGGGTCAAAGCCTTGGGCTTCAATACCTTTCATAGCCTGCAGGACGTGATGACGCATGCGGGAATAGGTCAAGATCGTGACGTCTTTACCTGGGCGTACAACGTCTGCTTTATCTAGGGGCACCAGATACTCATCACTGGGCAAATCTTCTTTGAGGTTATACAGCAGCACGTGCTCAAAAAAGAGAACCGGGTTTTTATCTCGAATAGCTGACTTAAGCAGCCCCTTCGCGTTGTAGGGCGTAGAGCAAGCCACAATTTTAAGACCGGGAACGGCCTGGAAATAAGCCTCTAAGCGCTGAGAATGTTCTGCCCCCAGCTGACGTCCGACGCCACCGGGGCCCCGAATCACCATGGGAATGTGATAGTTACCGCCAGAGGTATAGGGCAGCATCCCAGCATTGTTGGCAATTTGGTTAAAGGCCAATAGCAAAAAGCCCATGTTCATCCCTTCTACGATGGGACGTAAGCCGGTCATCGCTGCGCCAACGGCCATTCCTGTAAAGCTATTTTCGGCAATGGGGGTGTCCAAAACGCGGAGGGGGCCGTACTTTTCGTAGAGACCTTTGGTGACCTTGTAGGAACCACCGTAGTGACCAACGTCTTCGCCAATCACAAAGACGGTTTCATCTCGACCCATTTCCTCGTCTACGGCTTCGCGCAGAGCGTTAAATAAAAGTGTTTCTGCCATTAGATACCTGTGGTTTTATAGTTTCCTAGCTGCGTAGCTGTGCTGGATGGGGCCTACTCTTCTGCAAAGATATAGCGACGAAGCTCATCGGGAGAGGGCTCTGGGCTTTCTTCGGCGAATTTGACGGCATCTTCAATGTGGGCTTCGATCCGTTTTTTGATGGCCTTTAACTCAGCAGCATCGGCCAGGTTTTGCTCAACCATGTAGACTTCCATCCGGTTCAGCGGGTCGCGAGCCTGCCACTCTTCTTTCTCAGACTGAGATCGCAGCTCGTCCGGGTCGGCCAGCGAATGACCGCGAAAACGATAGGTCAAGCACTCAATCAGCGTCGGACCTTCGCCTGCTCGGGCCCGAGCAACCGCCGCCTGAGCTACGTCACGCACAGCCAGCACATCCATACCATCGACCTCATACCCAGGCATCCCAAAGACACTGGCCTTGCGGTAAATCTCAGTCTGCGAAGACGCCCGTTCATGGGCCATACCAATGGCCCACTTATTATTTTCAACCACAAACAAAATAGGCAGCTTCCACAGAGCAGCCATATTCAGACATTCAAAAAACTGTCCATTATTGGTGGTGCCATCCCCAAAGAATGCAGCCGTTACCTGATCAGCAGAGGCATCTCCTAGAGCATCCCGACGATAGCGGGACTGAAACGCCGCTCCCAAAGCAACCGGAATCCCTTCTCCAATAAAGGCAAATCCACCTAAAAGATTGTGCTCTTTAGAAAACATATGCATCGAGCCGCCCCGACCTTTACTGCAGCCGGTTTCTTTACCAAACAGCTCGGCCATAACGGCATTGGCCGGAACACCTGCACTCAGGGCATGAACATGATCGCGATAGGTGCTGCAGACATAATCATCGGGGCGCATAGACTTAATCACCCCGGTGGATACGGCTTCTTGGCCATTGTAGAGATGCACAAACCCGAACATCTTGCCCCGGTAGTACATTTCAGCACACTTATCTTCAAAGTAGCGACCCAGGACCATATCCTCGTATAGTCTCAGACCTTCTGTCCTGTCGATCTTTGCTGAAGCTGCTTGAAATGTTGGTAATGTCCTTTCCTGAACCATTGGCTTGCCAATCGCCTCGCCGCAATACAAATTATGATTATTCCAAAAAAGTGATCAATTCACGATCACATGTGAGATAACGCAGATAGTCGCTGGCCTGATTAAGTTAAAATCGACCGAACATAATTTTAGACGACAATCTCGACTTCCTGGCCATGGATGTTTTCTAATCCGCTTAAAATCTGCCCGAATATTCACTTACATTAAGTGGAGGTTACCGGTAGATAATCGGTGTTGGCTTTCCTTAGTGGATATCACGCAAATGCTCTACTGATAGGACACGTTTCTGGGCAAGCTAGATATACAGGCAGATCCACAGCTTTTAGGGTATGAAAAATACTCGTCGGTCATAGTGATCTTACGGCTTCGATTTCTGGTGCTAATTGTCCAAAAACTTGGATCCATTGCTATAAGCTTTCAAATATCAGCCTTTCATCGCTATTATGGATGCGGTTTTTAGTAGGCAATTGTATTAAATCGATCAGGTGGTTTCATACATTCCTACGAATATCTGCTAATACCTTTACAAACGTATTGCCAGGTCTCGTGCAACTCATATATAAGTTGAAGTCAACTCGAATGCTAAGGAAGTCACTGTGCAAATTCCGCTAGATTACTACCGAATCCTGGGTTTACCCATGCAAGCGACAGCGGAACAACTGGAGCAGGCTCATCGTGACCGCACCTTACAGCTACCCCGCCGGGAGTATTCAGAGTTTGCCATTCAGTCGCGAAAGCAGCTGATTGATATAGCCTATGAGGCGCTGCAAGATTCCAGCAAACGTCAGACCTATGATGCAAAACTGCTAGCTTCAGGGACTCAACCTGTCAATATCGAGGTTGACGAAAAGCACCTGATTGGGGCGCTGCTCATTTTGCTAGAGCTGGGGGAATACGAGCTAGTTATCCGTCTAGGACGGCCTTACTTGAGCAGTGGCTCTGGGAATTTGCAAGCAGAATCCCAAGAATCGCTGTCTGATGTAGTGCTGACGATTGGTCTAGCCTGTTTAGAGTTAGGGCGAGAACAGTGGCAGCAGCATCAGTACGAAAACGCCGCTGAGTCTTTAGAAACGGGCCGGGAGTTAATGGTGCGTGAAGGGCTGTTTCCCGAAATGCAAGCAGACATTCAGGCTGATTTAGACAAGCTAAAGCCCTATCGAATTTTGGAGCTTGTAGCGCGTCCTTTGGCGGATAAAGCAGCCAGACAGGAGGGGATTGCACTCTTAAAATCCATGCTAGCAACCCGAGGCGGCATTGACGGTGCCAATGACGATGCCTCAGGGCTAAGTGTGGAAGACTTTTTACGGTTTGTGCAGCAGCTGCGTAGCTATCTGACATCGGCAGAGCAGCAAGATATCTTTGAGGACGAGGCCCAGCGCCCCTCGTCAGTCGGCATTTATCTGTCTGTCTATGCTCTTTTGGCCCGAGGCTTTGCTAAGCATCAGCCCAAGCTTGTCCGTCAGGCAAAGCAGCGGCTAGGACTGCTAACTGAGCGTCAGGATGTGTATTTAGAGCAAGCGGTCTGTGCGGTCTTGCTGGGGCAAACAGAAGAAGCGACCTATGCTCTAGAGCGCAGCCATGAAAGAGAGCCGATTTCCTTTATTAAGAGCCACTCTGCTGGGGCTCCCGATCTTCTGCCGGGGCTATGTCTCTATACTGAGCGCTGGCTACAGCAGGATGTGTTTCCATTCTTTCGAGACCTCGATCAAAGCAGCGTTACGCTCAAGGACTATTTTGCCAATGAGCAGGTACAGGCATACCTGGAAGCAATGCCATCGGAAGACACTGTGGCAGAAGGTCGCTTTGGTGGCAGCTACGGCACCTCTGTAGCGTCAGATGCTGGAACCGGATATAGCGATCGCATGCCGTCGTTTGGCACAGGTCAGGCCATTGGCTTAGGAACGGCTGCTGCTGTGGGCGCAGGGACTGTCGGACGCAGCACCTATACGGCTGAAGACGTGTCTAATCTATCTCCAGAAGGACAGTTAGATAGTGCCAGCGCAAGTGTGGCATTAGATGAGACACCCACCCCGTCGCGACGGCGTTCGACTGCCCCAAAATGGGGGCGTCTTGCCCTGGTACTGCTGTTGGGGCTGCTGGGTCTGGGGCTGCTGGGCTTTATTGTGGCACAGCTATTAAACTGGTTTGGCGGAGTTTTGGGGGGGCCTCAGCTCAAAGGCGATCCTTTAGATATTGATGTGGCTCGTCCTGCCATTGAGCTCCCGGCTGAGGACGCTGAGCTTCCCGTCAGTGGGGACGCTCAAACCATTGCTGAAGATGTGATTCAGTCTTGGTATACGGCTAAGGCTGAGGCCATGGGACCTGGCTGGGATGTCACTGCATTGGAGGATATTTTACTGGAGCCAGCCCTGTCTGAGTGGACCAATCGAGTCCAGAGCAATCAGCGGGATGGGGTACATGTGGAATACGAACAAACCATCCAAAATCTGTCAGCTGAAGAAATCGGTGACGATCAAATTCAGGTAACCGCAGATGTTGAAGAAGTGGCTGAGGCTTATCAGTTTGGTGTACTTAGCGATGCGGCCTCATTCCAGGACCAGCTAACGGTGGAATACACCCTGAGAAAGCAGGACGACGATAGGTGGATGATTGAATCCTTTGCTGTGGAATAGTCCAGGCGTTGCCTATAGCGTCTGGGCATAGGAGCGCAAGCATGCTACCCCATTACAAAGCCAAGCAGGTTTCGGTCAACCGTCGTCGTCACTACGAGGTAGAAGGGCAGCGTTTGCCTGGGGTAACGACGATTTTGTCGGCGACAAAACCTCGAGAAGCAAAGGAGCGTCTGTGGCGCTGGCGAGAGCGGGTGGGTACTGAGGAAGCCAATCGAATTACGGCTAAAGCGTCACGCGCTGGGACAAAAATCCATAAGGTGATCAAAGCCTATCTGCGTCAGGAAGACTGGTCCCTACCGGAGGGCACGGAAGGCTTTTGGGCATCGATTGAACCGGTGTTAAACAATATCGATGAAGTTCTTTTAGTGGAAGGAGCGGTATGGCATCCGCTAAAGTTTGCCGGCTATCCAGACGCCTTGATGGTGTACGACGGTCAGCTGCTGGTATGCGATTGGAAAACGGCCCGTCGGCCAAAACAGGAAGATTGGATCGAGGACTATTTTTTACAGGTGGCGGCCTACTGCTGGGCAGTGAACTGGGTCTACCGCGATTATGATATCCGGGTGGAGCAGGCTATGGTTGCGATCGCACTTGAAGCGTCTCCGGCCCAGCTGTTTACCCTAGACCCCGATCGGCTTGACCAGTACTGGGGGCAGTTTCAGCGACGGCTACGGCAGTACTACGGCAGCTACCGAATTTACCAGGACTAACCGCATCATTAGCGCTCTCGCGTGCCTAAGCTAACCCGACATGCAGCTAGCAAAGCTATCTGTCAATCGTCATACCGGCTGAAACTGCGGCAATTCAGGGAATTCCTCTTAACAGTCCTTTAATTACGTATAGAGAAAACTTTGATATACTCCAAACGAAATCGCTACGAGTAAATACGGAGCCTGTTCCCGTAATTATCGCTTTTAAGGAGCCCTGTCATGGATGTTTTCATTCCGTTTATTATTACCTGGCTGATTACCACTATCGCCCTGGTGATCATTACCTTCTTACCCACTGGTGTAGAGTCTGACAGTTTTGGGAAGACGGCGATTACGGCCTTTGTATTTGGCGTACTCAATGGCATTGTGGGCATTGTTGCTGGCCTGCCCGTTCTAGGCGGCTTGGTGTGGTTAGTAACCTTGGGGGGGCTGCTGCTAAACCTGCTGCTGTTTGGTCTTTCTGCCAAGCTGGTGGAAGGGTTTCGCCTGCGTTGGGGTATCTGGAGCGCCATTATTGGTGCTTTTTTACTGTCTGTTCTCACCTCGATTTTAAGAGTCATTATCTAGAGGTCTGAGGGTTTCTAGACGACAGCAGCGCTCAGAATTTGAATACGAGCGTTGATAAAAACGCAAAAAGAGCAGTCTGCAGACCGCTCTTTTTTAATGGGATCTTGCTCAGGCCACCCATGGAGATGCTCTATCGTTAATTGACGTTTCTGTAAATACTCAATCTGAGAATCCTAAAAAACAGTGTAGTTATCTATACTATGATTAAGATATTTACGATTGACGGGTGAGTGATTCAGTATCTTTGCCCACTGTCGACTTTGCTTAGGGCGAAGGCTGATGATACTCATGTCACCGTGCCTTCTTGACTAGGCGTACAGCTTAGGAGAAACGTATGGCTGAGCTTGAGAAGATGCGCCGCTATGACGCGGTTGCGATCGCAGATCACTACCGCTTTCGCTTTTTAACCGTGCTGTGGAGAGCGCTCTCAGTTGCGCTGATGTTAGGCAGTTTTGTCACTGGGCTGCTGCTCGACCGCGCACTCGGTCGCAAGGAGGTCAACGAGGCCCGACGAGCCGCTCAGCTACGCAAAATTTTGACAGATTTGGGACCCACCTTTATCAAAGTTGGTCAGGCCCTTTCCACCCGCCCCGATTTAGTCAATCCAAAGTTTTTAGATGAGCTAATTAAGCTTCAAGACCAGCTGCCTCCTTTTGATACTCAGCTAGCGCAGTGGATTATTGAAAAAGAGCTAGGCCGCACCCCCGAAGAAGTCTACAGCTATATCTCATCCGAACCGGTGGCGGCAGCAAGCCTAGGACAGGTTTACAAAGCCAGACTCTACACTGGCGAAACCGTAGCCGTAAAAGTGCAGCGGCCTGGACTGGTTCCTATTATTTGTCGCGACCTGTATCTAATGCGCTGGGCCGCAGGCTGGATTGCGCCCTGGCTTCCCCTCAACCTGGGGCACGACCTGACGCTGATTGTGGATGAGTTTGGCTCAAAGCTATTTGAAGAGATTGACTATCTCAATGAAGGTCGCAATGCCGAAGCCTTTGCTGCCAACTTTGCCGATGACCCCAAAGTTAAAGTGCCTGCCATATATTGGCGCTACACCAGCACACGAGTACTGACGCTGGAATGGATTGACGGACTCAAACTGACCGATATCGAACGGGTCAAAGCGGCCGGTCTAGATTCTGACAAACTTGTCAGCATTGGTGTTTCGTCAGGTCTGCGTCAGCTATTGGAGTTTGGTTTTTTTCACGCTGACCCCCATCCAGGGAATCTATTTGCCATGCCGGACGGGGCCATGGCCTATATTGATTTTGGCATGATGGACCAGCTTGGCCAGGACATGAAAGAAACCCTAGTGGACTCAGTCGTACACCTAATCAATCAGGAATACGACAAACTGGCCGATGACTTTGTCAAACTGGGCTTTCTTACACCCGACGTAGACGTGCGGCCCATCGTACCAGCGCTCCAGGCTGTCTTTGATGGAGCCATTGGCGCTAGCGTCGGTGACTTTAACTTTAAGAGCATTACCGATAGGTTCTCAGAGGTAATGTATGAATATCCCTTTCGGGTACCGGCTAAGTTTGCTTTGATTATTCGATCGCTAGTTACCCAAGAAGGTCTGGCCCTGACCCTAAATCCAGATTTTAAGATTGTCGAAATTGCCTATCCTTATGTAGCGCGACGACTGCTGATGGGTGAAACCGAATCCCTGCGACGGCGGCTGATAGAAGTGCTGTTTAAAGAGGGTCGTTTCCAGTGGCAGCGTCTGGAAAACATGATTCGGATTGCCCAAAGCGACCAGGGATTTAATTTGATTCCTACAGCCGGATTGGGAGTGCAGTTTTTGATATCGGATGAGGGTAAATATCTGCGTCAGCAGATTTTGATTGCCCTGACCGAAGATAACCGGCTGCACACTGAAGAAGTGGTTCGTCTTTGGGACTTAGTCAAAGGTGAGCTGCAGCCCAATCAGTTTTTTGAAGCGGCCTGGAGTGCGCTAGCAGATTTCTCTAGACACCAAGCAGCGGCCATGGTGCCAGCCCAGCTGACGGCGGTCTTGTCTGGTAATGAGGGGCGCTAAGCTCAAAGTTTTGGGGCCAGCCGGCGATTGAGCAATAGGGAGTTCTACGCTGTACGATGCACTTCCTAAACCCAGAGCGTTGGCAGCGGCTGTGTCAGCAGCTAACTATCCAGAATCAGAGCGCGATCTCTCAGGAATTTGAGCGAATTGCCGCTGCCTACCAAGAGCCCCAGAGAGCCTATCACACCGCTCAGCATATCAACGAGTGTTTAGCAATTATGGATGGGGCAGCGCTGACGCTAGGCCCCCACGCTCAGGCAACCTTAGAGATGGCGCTGTGGTATCACGACCTGGTCTACCAGCCTCAAAAGGCTGATAACGAGCAACAAAGTGCGGTCCGAGCCAGCACATTTTTACGGGCTAATGGCGTTAGCGACACGTTGGTTGAAGAAATCACCTTGCTGGTGATGGCCACCTGCCATAGCACACCGTCTCTCTCTAAAACAAAGACAGCCCTGACCGATTGGATAGTGGATATTGATTTAGCCATTCTGGGAGCAGCTCCTCAAAGATTTACTCAGTACGAAGCTCAGATCCGCCAGGAGTATGCTTGGGTACCAATATCTGTTTATCGGTCAAAACGAATAAAGGTGCTGACGCAGTTTTTGGAGTCAGCAGCTATTTATCGCTCATCATTTTTTCAGCAGAGATTTGAGGCTCAGGCCCGAGAAAATTTGTTAAACCTCGTTATAGCTTTACGCCCACAGCCTAGAAAACCAGTATCTAAATAGCCAACAACGCTATATCCGTTACAAATTCGTTAAGCTGGTAAAAGAACAGTTATTGGTTTGTGTTTGGAGCAGAACAATTTTTTGGGTAGCACTGTGAGAGTTGTTGCTGCTGCCTAAATGCCTTGTTTTTAGATATAAGCATGAGGGTGTAAGTCGGTGAAATTGTTGTCTAAGCAGCGTCCCCTACCTTGGATTGTAGGTGGTGTGACTTTGGTGATTCTCGGTATTGGGGCAGCTATTGCAGTTACTCGCTATCGGGGGCAGGCGTATGACACCACGGCTCTAACCGTGCCAGTAGAGGCCACAGAAATTACCGTACGCATTAATGCCAGCGGTGAGGTTGAAGCTTTTCGTACGGTCAATTTGAGCCCTAAAAACTCAGGCATCGTTTCTGAATTACTCGTAGAGCAAGGAGACTCGGTCGCGCAAGGTCAGGTTGTAGCTCGCATGGATATTGACGATCTCAATGCCCAACTACGCCAAAGCCAGGCTAGTTTATCTGAGGCAGAAGCTCAGCTAGAAGATTTACTCCAAGGCACCGAGCGGCCCCAGCTGGCTCAGGCGGTGTCAAACGTAGAGGCTGTGAGGGCTCAGCTGGTAGAGGCCGAAGCCAGACTCAGTTTGGTAGAAGGAGACCTCGATCGCGATCGCAACCTCTATACCCAAGGGGCAATTTCAGCCCGTGAACTTGACAACAGTCAAAATGCCGTTGACAGTGCCCAGGCAAATACACGTCAGCTCAGCGCCCGTGTTGCCGAAGCTCAACAGCGGCTCAACGATCTCGAAGACGAGCCAGATCCCGAAGACATTACTCAGGCAAACGCCCAAGTTGAACGAGCAAAAGGACAGATCTCTGCTATTCAAACTCGAATTGATAACACCGTTATCCGCGCCCCTTTCAGTGGGGTTGTTACTCAAAGATTTGCTACAGTTGGTGCGTTTGTCACACCCACCACATCAGCTTCAGAAGCAGCATCAGCGACATCCAGCGCTATCATTGCCATTGCCGATGGATTAGAAGTTGTTGCCGAAGTACCCGAAGCCGATCTGAACCAGATTCGTATTGGACAGGCAGCTGAGATTGTATCTACAGCGTATCCAGAGCAGGTATTTGAAGGAGAAGTTCGACTCATCGCCCCAGAAGCCATCGAACGTCAAAATGTCACCATCTTTCAAGTGAGAATTCAATTAAAAAACGGGTTGGACCAGCTACGCTCCAATATGAATGTAGATGTCGCCTTCTTAGGAAATCGTCTGAGTGATGCCCTGGTGGTCCCAGCCGTGGCTGTAGTAACCCAGGGAGGCGAAACCGGCGTGCTAGTGCCCGGTGAAAATAACAAAAATATCCGATTTCGTCCCGTTACCCTTGGACCTCAAGTAGGTGAACAAATTCAAATTTTAGACGGCGTTGATTCAGGTGACCGGGTATTTGTAGATTTACCCCCCGGACAAACCTTAGATAATCTACGCTTTAATCGAGACGAGCAAAGCTAGTGTCGATGCTAGCAGCGATGATCTTAAAAAGAAAGAGGAGCAAAGATGCTAATAGCAATCTCTACTCCTCACTGTCACAGCAAAACTTAAAAATCGCACAGATGGCTAAGTCAAGCAGGCGAAATCACGGTCTTGAAAATGAAAATGATTCCCTAGCAGCAGTCAGCGCTGCAGGCTGATGACTTTCTGAGCTTATGCCAGAAGAACAACACCAAACCGGCAAACAACGCTGTGCGCTGCTCTCTCATTGCTTGCATGGATGATAGAACGATCATGGTGAAGTCCTCCTGATATAGATTAGATAGTTTTTCTCAGGTGATTGTTCGCTCAGGTGACACTACCGTCAACTGTCCAGCTCAATCACGATTTTCTTAGAGCGGCTGTCTTTCTTTTCCTTTTTCTGAGGCTTGGCAGTAGATGTCTCTGAAATCAGAAAGAAGCAGAAACACACTAGAAAGAAGGGTATAAATGGCATTGCACAGTCTCCGATACAAGGGAATAAAATGGGAAAAGGTAATGACCACTAAACACAGCTGTCCGAGAGAGTATCAGTTGAAAACTCCGCTAAGCTGCATAAGGAAATCAGCTGAATTACGGGTGCTCTAACGGACAATCACAGAATATCCAACTCTCTTTATCAATACAATTTGCTTTTCTGTAGATCTGAACTAGCTTTTCTCTAGGGGTTTACTCTCTTCTTGATAAACGTACTTTGTAGTTTTCTATAAAGTTAGTCGTACTTCAAGAAAAAACGCCGTACTTTTTTACAAAGTCACGACGTCTGTGTGATTTAGATCATTTCTGCCTGGAGCATACTAGCGGGTAGAACTACCCGTCCTACCCGTAGTTCGATTCAGATCCGGTGGTGGTGGATCAAAGCCAGCAACGGCAGGACTGTCGATCACAGAAACGATCGGCAATGAAAATAAGGCAGCTATCACTAAAGGTAGCCATAGTTGCTTCGTCACTCGTACTGTAGTCGTTTTAATCACCTCCTTTATAAATTCAAGTGACATTCATTAATACCTTTATAGCTCCGGTAGCTCAGGTTTTCTGTTAGGAATAAGGATACAAACATAAACTTTAAGTTCCCTATTTAAAGCTTTTAATTGATGTTTTCAAAATACGTTTTTTCATTATTAAACAGATATTGGAAATGTTAGTTGGCAGAAAAAACCTTTAGGCTTATTGGGCCTACGCACAAAATTTCCTCGAGTTAGCTTTTCAATCTCCTTGCCAATCCGTGTCCCTTCACCGGCTTCCACTTTGTGAGTATGGGTACCCGAACCATTGTCGGCAACGGTTATCTCATAGCGATCTTCTTTATTCTTTCCAGTCACCACTAATCGGGTCGCTCCCGCTGCATGTTTGCCAACGTTACCCAAAGCTTCTTCTAGAAATCTGCAGAGCTTTCTTTTGACCTCAACGTTGAGTATTTCTGACTCCAAAGGTTCAAAGGATATAATAGTAAACTTAAGGTTTGAAAATCCCAGCAATGGTCTTGATAGCATTGCATCATAGATCTCTTGAAACAATTCTTGCAGGGGGATATCTAAGTCAAACTTAGTACCCGCATAGCTAACATCAAGACGATCTTTTTTGTCCGTCGCATCTTGTTTGATCGAATCTCCAATGTAACGAATTTCACGATTTAAATCTTCTAACCCAAGACAGACTTCGGGGATTTCTATTGTTTCATCACGAGTGAGTCTCAGCAGATTGGCTAGGGTTTGTAGCGGTCCATTGTGGATAGAGTCGAAAACATTCTCAATGGTTTTTTGACGCTCAAATGCTAGCTTTTCAGAGATGTGGCGTTCCTTATCAAGCGCAAGATCGCGCTGCTCTACTAGCTTAGTCCAGCGGCGTTCATTTTGAGCATAGTTGATATAGATAAGTCCATTAGCAACCACAGATGCAAGTGTTGCAGCCAGCGGCAGCCACAGACCCATCTGTAGTAATAGGATATAGCTAAGTAAAATACTAGAAAGAGTAATAATAGATAGTCGAATAAAACCGCTAATAGTATCTTTTGAAAATCTGCTAACAGCAATGCTGATTACTGAAAAGAATATTAGGAAGAAATATTGTATTGAGCTGCTTGTCCAAATAAGTGATTTTTTAGCTTCTATTGCTTTGATAACTTGACTGATGACATGAGCTTGAATCTCAACGCCACTGACTAATTGAGAGTTAGCTAAAACTCGATTAAATATTACTAGAGGAGTCTTATATTCTTGAGGCGCCCCTACCAAACTGACAATAACTACTTTATCTTTAACGAGTTCGTTCTGTTTTTCTTGAGAAGCAAGCAGGTCAGTAGCGCTAGTTACTTCGAACGGTTTAACCTGCCCTCGATAGTCAATCAGCGTTTGGATATCGAATATGTCGCCGCTAGCATATCCATATTCTGTGCTTACCCTAGGTATCTCAACCTCTCCAAATCGCATAGTATCTGGGTCTTTGATGCCATTATCGAGTTCAACAAAGTTGCCTTCAAACTCTTTACTTTTGAAATAGCTTTGAACGACTTGAATAGCAAAAGAATTTTGATATTGATTAGCAGTATCATAAGCACCCAACAAGGCGCGCCGAACGGTCCCATCTCTATCAATAACTAAGTCATTAAACCCAACCTGCTCTTCAGAAAGACCTTGAATGGGTTCTGTTGGATTGGATATGATCCCCTCGACTGTAATCAAGTTGGGATGTTTCTCAAAGACAGGTACCAGCTCGGATTGAATCTCTCCTGTAATTCGATAAGACAGAATATCTGCACCGACTACGGCAGGTTCACTGCTTAGAATATCGTTGAGGACCTCTGCTAGAGCAGTTGCATTGATGGTGTAGCCTTGATCTTCAGAGCCTTCAGCATAGACAGATCCGATTTCAACGATAGTGATACTTTTTGCGATCGCTTCAAATGATAGCTGGGTGGCAAATGAGCGGTCTAGAGCCATCAGCTCCAGGATATGAAAAACTCCTAGCGATCGCGCACTGATCACTGAGGCAACGATGCCAAATCCCCACAGACCGGTTTTGAGCTTTTCTAATAGTGCTTTCCAGCGGCTTTGCTCTTCCATTAGTCCAACAGACCTCGTTCACGAGCTCGAATTTCTGTAAGACTGCGGAGATTTTTACCATCTTTCTTTTCAAGTTCAGGATCAATTTCTAGAACATCGTAGAGCTTGTTCCAGTAATGCCGAATAGTGCTGGGCTGAACATTAAGTTCTTGGGCAATAGCCTTGTCCTGGAGGCCTTCATGAAAAGCCAGAATAAGCACCTCTAACCACTCAGGTTTGAGTTCAATGCCAGCCTGTAGCGCTTTGATACCTCGGGTATGGCTAAATCCTTTTAATGCACCATCAATGCGTTGAAAAATATCCTGGCTGGACATGCTTTTATCAACGATGGTGAATCCACCCTGATGGCTATCAATTTCTGATCTAACTCTGACTAGAGCCTTGATATATGTGCTTTGAACAGCAATGTTTTGTTCAGGATAGTGCTTCATGACCTGCCTGAGCAGCTCAATGCCTGACTCTACTTTTGCATCTTGTTGATAGCTCTCAGGAATTGAAAGATCTAAAATCGCCAGACTAAGGTGATGGTTAGCGAGTTTTTCCAAGGCTTCTTGAGCCGTTTTTGCCGTCAGAATTTCGGACGTGGGGTAATGCTGACGCAAAATGTTGATGGTACCGCTCAGTACAACCTGATGATCGTCAACAATCAGGATTTTGCTGGTAGGTGCTTCGTTGGTGGTGGGGCCCATGGTTCATGTTCACTATCGATGGCTGCTGTAGATGCTAAAGCATTAATGGTCCATTGCCCCCAATGGTCAACCGGTCAATGCTAAGTAGATGACACAAGCTATTTCGCTGACACCGATAACAAGACCCTTCCCAGAAAGTGCCTCATTTGACGGTATTAATACCCTAATTATTGATGAGCGTTTTCGACAATAATCAAAGTCTTCAAGTTGTTAGATGAAAATTGCGATCGCCCTTGTAGTTTTCTACAAAGTTGCCTAAGTATCTACTTCACCTTCAAACAGGGTATCTAGGGGCATGGCATGGATGCCTAACTGCTCGGTTAAATAGCGTGACAGAATGTCGTTTTGCCCATGGGTCACGTAGATTGTCTTAGCTTTAGTTTCTTTAACCGTTTGAATTAGGCTGGGCCAGTCAGCATGGTCTGAGAGCACAAAACCGCGCTCATAGCCTCGTCGTCGTCGAGCACCGCGTACGGCCATCCACCCAGAGGCGAATGCGGTCTGGGGCCGCTTAAATCGTTTCATCCAGGAGGAACGATGGCCGGATGGCGGCGCGATCACCAGGTCTCCTTGGAATTTATAAGACTTTTCAGTTTGGCTGGTGGGCACCGTCGGTAGCATCTGCACCCCCACCTCGCGATAGATCTCGGTCAGAACCTGTACTGCCCCATGAACATAAACAGTCTTATCAGTAAGCTGGGCTAGCTCTGCTAATACCCGCTGGGCTTTACCAAAGGAATAACAAAATAGTAGAGATGGACGGTCTAAATCGCTTTGCCACCAACGATAGATTTGCTGGGCTGTGTCTGCTCCTGACTGCCAGCGATAGATGGGCAAACCAAAGGTAGCCTCAGTAATAAAGGTGTCGCATTCGACCACATCGAAGGGGGTGCAGGTGGGGTCGGTGCAGCGTTTGTAGTCTCCGGAGATACACCAGACCTCGTCTTTGTATTCCACCCGAACTTGGGCCGATCCGAGAACATGACCGGCTGAGTGAAACGATACCCTAGTGTTGCCCAGTTTGAATTTGTCGCCATACTGGGTTGGTGTTAGGTTGATATCTTTACCCAGACGTTTGCGCAAAATACCCTGGGAGCTACTGATGGCATAGTAGTGCTCTGAACCAGAGCGGGCATGGTCTGAATGGGCGTGGGTAATCAGTGCGGTTTCTACCGCTCGCCAGGGATCAATGTAAAAGTTACCTTGTTCACAATACAGTCCCTCAGGACGAACGCTAATTAGATTCATTAGATAGATTTACCCAGCTTCTCAGTGTAGGGGGACAAATCTGATAGGTCAAATGGTCTACTGCAGAGCTTATATGAATGCTATAGATGGATTTAATCGATTTTATTTAGCACTCTAGGGCAATATCTAAAAGATAAACTCTATCCAGATTGGGAACTGCTGTTTTCGCAAAACCGTACGATTTTGATTGGGATGTGGTTTAGGCATCATCTACATTTTGAGACGCTCGATGGCAGAGAGCAATCCAAACCGACTTAAACTTTCCCAGCTACGGGCACTGGTTGCGATCGCAAAAACCGGTACCTTCAGCGACGCCGCCCTGCAGCTAGATTTGTCACAGTCGGCGGTCAGTCATGCGATCGCAACCTTAGAAAGCGAACTGGGAGTTATCCTGCTTAATCGCGGCCGTCAGGGGGCGGTGCTGACTCCGGTGGGTGAAGCGATCACCGATGAGGCCCACCAAGTACTCGATCGGCTAGAAAAGATCTGCCAGCAGGCTCAACTAGCCAAAGGACTGCAGTCTGGGCAGGTTCGTCTGGGCGGCTTTCGGAGCGTAGCTACCCACATTTTACCGGCGGTGATTGAGCGGTTTCGTCAGCAATATCCTGGCATCAGCGTCACCATCGAAGAGTTTAGCCACTACCACCATGTGGAAGACTACCTGCGCCAGGGACGAATCGACATCGGCTTTAGCTACCTACCTGCCGTGGCCGAGTTTGAAGCTTGGGAGCTGCTGCGAGACGAGTACATTGTGCTGCTGCCGCCGTCGGCCAAACCGATAGACGTACGCCTCACCTGGCAGCAGCTGTGCAGCTATCCCCTAATTCAAACACCGTCTGGTGATGGCTGCCGCTATAACATCGAAAACTATCTGGCTCATCATGGTCAGGCGGTTAAGTTTGCCTACGATGTGCGCGAGGATTCCACCATTGTCAGCATGGTGCGACGAGGGTTGGGAGCCGCCATTATGGCCCGTCTGGCTGCCGAGCCAATTCCTGAAGACGTGGTTGTGGCGCAGCTGCCAGAGCCTTTTGAACGGGTTATTGGAGCGGTGATTTTGGCAGAGGCGCTGCAGCCTCCTTCTGTGTTTGCTTTTTTAGATACGATCAAAGCAGTCTGGGGCGGCAAGCCTAGTTCCCCCCAGGTAGCCTAGAACCGGGACTTTAGACAGCGGGGCCAAATTGTCAAACAATAGCGGTCCGGTAGCGGTCAAGCCAAAGTTTAGAACTAAACGCTAAAATCCAAGATTCATCGCCGACAATATAGACAGCCGATCCTCTTAGATTTTTGTGGTTCCTTTAAGCGATAACAACCCTACCCGTACCAAACCCTATGTGGTGTTTGTACTGATCGTCCTTAATGTTTTGATTTTCCTGTACGAGCTATCACTGCAGGGGACGGGAGAAGCCTCCCTCGATCAGTTCTTTCGGGTGTGGGCAATTGTCCCGGCTGAACTGACCGATAGTTTTAGCGGACAGGGTCCAAACCCAGCAGGGGAGTGGCTCACCCTGATTAGTTCTCAGTTTCTCCACGGCGGATTTGCCCATCTGGGGGGCAACATGCTCTATCTGTGGATTTTTGGTAACAATATTGAAGACCAGATGGGGCACCGTCGCTTTATTGTGTTTTATCTGGCCTGTGGCGCGCTGGCAGGATTGGCTCAGTGGTTCTTTGCCCCCGAATCCACGGTACCCACATTGGGGGCCAGCGGTGCGATCGCAGGGGTGATGGGAGCCTATGTTATTCGCTTTCCCAAAGCCCAAATCCTGACCTTCTTACCCTTGATTTTTATCTTCACCACGGCTCGGATTCCGGCTGTTTTCTTTCTAGGCTGGTGGTTTGTCCAGCAGGCTTTTTATGGGGTAGCTAGCTTGGGAGCCAATGCTGATATGGGGTCCGGCGGTGTCGCCTACTGGGCCCACGCGGGCGGGTTTGTATTTGGCGTGGTGTTGGGACCGTTACTGGGCTTGTTTCCTCGAGGGCAAGGCCCTTTTAATCAAGGTCGTCGATAGCTTCCTGGGGAGGATTAAATTCAGGCAGCTCTAAACTATCTTCAGTTACCGGGGCTACTGGTACCGCTTGCTCAGAAGGGGCTCCAACTCGAAACGGATATTCTACCCCTAGTTCCTCAGGGCGACTAACGCCATCGTAGGTTGTGGTTACCCCCTGATTTAGGATTGTCAGTGTGTAAGACACGGCCAGGGCCTCGTAGGCTGCCGTGGCCGCACCAGAGTTGACCAGCTCTTCCAAACTGCAGGGAATTGCCAGAGTCACATAGGCCAAATACTCACCATCGGGCGCTCCTCCCGTCGGCCAGAAAATATTTTCCACAGGAGTAAAACTTTGGGTTTGACAGAACCCGTTGGCATCCACATCCAGCTGACCGCCAGAGGGTGACGTCGGTGAACCAAAGTCAATGATGCTGCCGGCCGGGTCAACAACGATCAGATCCAAATCGTCATCAGTGTTCCAACGTAGGGTGACCTGGATGTCGCCCGTTTGTAAAACAGGTTCACCGGCACCCTCATCAGTAGACGCACATAGAATCCCAAGATCGTAAAGCTCACCATTTTCATCCTCAATGAAACAGCCGCTGTGGGAGGTGTTGGCCAAGGCCATAGGGGTAAATTCTCCCAAAATCCCCAGAACAACGCTCCCCAGCATTAAAGTACTCAGGCGAATATGTTTCATGACGAGCCGCACTGTTAATTTTTCTGACATAGAGATTGCTGTGAAAAGTTGTAAGCATTAGCGTTCCAGGCACTAACGCCATACGGAGGGTAGAGTATCCCAATTTTGCTAATGTACGCTAGACAGAAACTCAAGAGATGTGCTATCCATGAGCACATCCACTGCGCTCCGGTTCTCCATGGGCTCTTCTATCCTCGCGATCCTCTCCCTCATTGTTATTGGCTACTCAGTTGGTTCTGTTCGAGTTGTTAAAGAAGGTAATGCGGCCCTAATTGAACGATTAGGTCGCTATCGAGCCACGTTAGACCCAGGTGTCAACTTTATTGTGCCCCTACTGGATGCCTTGGTAATTGAGGATACGTTACGGGAGCAGATTTTAGACATCAAGCCCCGCAGCGCCACGACAAAAGACAACGTCAGCGTAGATGTAGATGCCATTATTTACTGGCGGATTTTAGACCTTGAGAAGACCTACTACGCCATTGAAGATATCGACACGGCCATCCAAGAGCTGGTAGTAACAACATTACGCTCCGAAGTCGGTAAAATGAACCTGCAGGAAACATTTGCTTCTAGAGATGCTATCAATAAAGCTCTGCTGGATGTTTTAGACGAAGCAACTGAACCTTGGGGCGTCAAGGTAAATCGGGTCGAAGTTCAAGAGATTAAAGTCCCCGAAGAAGTCGAAGAGTCCATGCGTCTAGAGCAGGCTGCTGAAATTTCAAAGCGAGCTGCCATCACCGAAGCGGAAGGAAAAAAGCAGGCTGCCATTCTAGAAGCAGAGGGCAGCGTGCAGTCAATGCGTTTAATTTCCCAGGCGTTTGACGGCAAGCTCAGTCAGGGCGACATTATGAAATTTTTGATTGCTCAGCGCTATGTAGATGCCAATCAGAAGCTGGGTGAGAGTGACAATTCGAAGGTTGTATTTATGGATCCTCGAGCGCTGACCGAAGGTCTAGTCGATCTGATTAATGAACCTGACACTAATAATTAAACTTGAGCCTTGCTTTGAGCAACCGCTGCGGTCTGAGACTTTTAATCACGCCTGCTTTGAAGGTATTCGCGCCACGGTACTCTTGCGAATTCCTTTTCTGACATACGGTCGCTGGGTTATGTCGTAAAGAGTCAGGCTAAATCTTCTAAGATGTAGTTCCAGCGTTTAGGGCTGGACTACTTTTTACCAGCTGGCTTTAATCATGGTTGTTACCCTGGACAATTTACAAACGAACGTATCACCCCAACCTCTGCTGGGGATGAATCAGGCCGAACTGACTGACTGGGTGCAAACCCAAGGGCAGCCGGCCTATCGGGGTAAGCAGCTGCATCAGTGGATCTATAGCAGAGGCGTGCGATCGCTCAAAGAAATTACCGTTTTCCCAAAAGCCTGGCGTCAGGAGATGGCGCAGATATCTATTGGCCGCTCAGAGATTCACCATCGGTCTGTAGCTCCCGACCAAACGGTTAAATTTTTACTGCGGTTAAACGACGGTCACATTATCGAAGCCGTAGGTATTCCCACTGAGAAGCGTCTGACCGTGTGTGTATCTTCTCAAGTTGGCTGCCCCATGGCCTGTGATTTCTGCGCAACGGGAAAAGGGGGATTTGTTCGCAATTTGGCGACTCATGAAATCGTAGACCAGGTGCTGACGGTCCAAGCCGACTTTAAACAACGGGTGAGCAATATTGTCTTTATGGGTATGGGAGAACCGCTGATCAACGCCGCTAACGTGGTAGCAGCGGTAAAATGCCTCAACCAAGATATTGGCATTGGTCAGCGCAACATCACAATTTCTACCGTTGGTATTCCTGGTCAAATTCGCCGATTGGCCCAGCATCATTTACAAGTCACCTTAGCGGTTAGTCTCCATGCGTCTAATCAACCGTTGCGGACTCAGCTAATTCCGAGTGCTCAGCAATACCCGCTAACTGAGCTACTGGATGAATGTCGCGACTATGTTTCAGTCACCGGACGTCGCGTTACGTTTGAATATATTTTGCTGGCAGGTCTAAATGATTGTGAGCAACATGCAGCTGAGCTATCCCAACTGCTGCGCGGCTTTCAGAGTCACGTCAATCTGATTCCCTACAATCCTATCGATGAGGTGGACTACCAGCGTCCTTCTCGTAAACGGGTCAATCAATTTACAGAGGGTCTGAAAGCGGCAGGAGTAGCCGTAAGCGTACGCTATTCGCGGGGGCTGGAAAAGGATGCAGCCTGTGGGCAGTTACGAGCTTCTAAAATTAGCGCTTGAGTATTGGCTGGCGGTCATCTACAGTAAACATTCATCAAACTCAGCTAGCCATTGCGGGGGCAATTCCGGGGGCGTAAGCTTCGATTACTTTGCCGGTTCTCTGGCAAACAATCATCAGATAGTCGCAGCTAGAACATTGGGTACGCGTTAATTGCTGTTTGTTTAAATAATGGCGCTCGGCAGAGCTGCCGCAGTTGGGACAATGAACAGTTTGAATCACAGTATTCATAAATAGTTATTAGGGTGTCAGACAAGTTTTAATTATGACAAGTTCCTGGGGGAGCGACAATGTACCAAAAGTTACAAAAACAGCGGGGATCGCCTGTACTGAGGGCGATCCCCGCTGTTGCCGGACCGCCGTTCCAGCCTGTTTCTAGACGCATGTCAGGACTCAAAAAATAGCAAAGCCGCTAAATTTAAAAAACAAAAGTTATTACTTTTATAAAGAATTTCTTTAGCTGCACAAACTTTGAAAATAACAATCTAAAGATTTACTTTAGATAATTAGCGATGTTTAAGGGTTGCTTTTTTTGATTTTCTACGAATCTACCAATATTCTCTAAAATAGGGAGTATTTTCAAAAGAAACAGTCACCATCACCTCACAAAAAGAATTGTTCTGGTATGGCTGCTATATACCTCGATTCTTGAGAATATTTTCCTCGGGATCAACATTGATGCAAGGAGCATGCCAGCGACCTCAGCCCTATTTTTGGTGAGACAATGATGACAAATTTGGACGTTGCTGATTTAGGGCTGAACCGGTCAAACAGCCACCCCCGCATCCTAAGGTTCTCGACCTGGTAATAGGCTGCCGCTTATCCGCTTGATGACACGGTTAGCCAGATCGGCATAGCGAATTTCACCCGCTAAGAGCTGCCCCAACCGTTTAGTGGCCGTAGGTCGCTTAATGCCCACTCGATAGCCTATTTTTTGCATTCGGAAAAAGATACCGGCTATGCGCTGACTCCACTGGATGTCGTTGCCCCATTCGCTATGGATAGTCTGGCTGTATTGAGTTAGGGCCTGCTCATCGCCATTTAAGGCACGGTCGATTGCCGCCGCCGCCTTGATGCCGCTAAAAATGGCAGGGCGGATCCCTTCAGCCGTCATGGGATCGACTAGAGCCGCGGCTTCACCGACTAAAAGTGCCTGCTGAGTGTGGAGGGGCTGGTTACCATTCCACAGCTTTAGGCCATGGGAGTAAAGCTGACCTGCTTCAAAACGACTGCCTAAAGCTTTAGCATAGGTCGCCAGCGTCTGTTCAGGTTTTTTAAGGGAGCCGCCTAAAAAGCGAGTAATCCCCAAGGAATGGCCCTGATGTTTGGGAAAATTCCAAAGACAGCCCTGCTTTACTAGGCCGAACTCAAACGCCATGGTGGGCTGGTCTAGCGGTTCAGATAACCCAATCTCCAATACGTAGCTCTGGCGAACGTTGGCTGGTTTAAAGCCGAGCCATGCTGCCATGGGACCGTCAGCACCATCTGCTGCCACCAGATAGCGACCGGTATAGTCTCCACTCTGGGTCTGAACGGTCCAGGCGTTATCGCTGAATGCTATACCGACAACAGGGGTACTGTCTTGTAGGGTCACCCCCAGTTTGAGTGCCTGCTTAACTAGATATTGGTCAAATACTTCGCGGCGGACAATCCACATCGGTTCATCGGTTTCTAGCTCTGCCTCGACAGCATCCTCCAGCTGCCAGGTATAGCGAATGCTACGTAGCTTCTGGTCGATAACCGGTGTGAGATCAAAATCTAGCCATTGGGCGATGCTGGGTGCGATCGCACCTGTACAGGGCTTGTAGCGCGGCAGCTGATGCTTTTCTAGTAGAAGTACAGACCGGCCCCGCTGCGCTAGCTGATAGGCAGTCGTACTTCCCGCAGGACCTGCGCCTACGACAATACAGTCAAACATCGTGCACTCCTGAAATGACCTGCCACTGCTGTAGAAACCAGGTTAAAACAGCCATTTCAGACTGTTTCAGCACGGCTACTGCTACAGGGTAATAACGCCCCTTATTTTAAGGGGCTGTGGTCCCTAAATATTGCCAGGAGTTGAAGCCATCCAACTGAAGAAGCGCTTGCACCTAGACCTTCATGATTTCCTTTTCTTTATCTTCTAGAACCTGATCGATGTTCTTGATGTACTGGTCCGTCAGATTTTGTACTTGGTCTTGCAAATCACGGGATTCATCTTCAGACAGGTCGCCGCTTTTCTCCTGCTTCTTAGCAAAGTCCATGCCTTCGCGTCTGATATTGCGGATAGCTACGCGACCTTCCTCGGCATACTTACCTGCCATCTTGACGAACTCTTTACGACGTTCGGTCGTTAGTGCTGGAATATTGAGTCGAATAACAGAACCGTCGTTGTTGGGAGTTAGCCCCACATCTGATAAAGAAATAGCCTTTTCAATTCCAGTAAGAATACTCGCGTCGTAAGGCTGAATCATTAGCGTACTAGGATCAGGAGTGCTGATATTAGCCATCGACTTCAGCGGTGTAGGGCTGCCATAGTAGTCAACGGTAATTCGATCTAATAAGGACGCGTTGGCGCGGCCAGTACGAATGGTATTGAAAGAGCGCTGAGTGGCCTCAACGGCTTTCATCATTCCCATCTCTACGTCATCAATGCTAGCTAACTTCACAAGATCCTCCCACAATCGTGCCAATCGGTTCTCCCGTCATGGCCCGTTGAATATTACCAGCTACGGCCAAGTTAAACACCATGATGGGGATGTTGTTATCTTTACACAGTGCAATGGCCGTACCATCCATTACTTTTAGATCTTTGGCTAGAACATGGCTATAGGTCAAGCTGGTATAGCGCTTTGCATTGGAATTTGTGTTTGGATCACAGTCATAAACGCCGTCTACCTTAGTTGCCTTTAAAAGAACCTCAGCGCTGATTTCAGCAGCCCGGAGGGCAGCCGTCGTGTCGGTAGTAAAGAACGGATTACCGGACCCGGCTCCAAAGATAACAACGCGCTTTTTCTCTAGATGGCGGATAGCGCGTCTGCGAATATAAGGTTCAGCCATTTCCTGCATAGAAATAGCCGTCTGTACTCGGGTAGCCACATCGATCCGCTCTAGAGCATCCTGCAGGGTCATAGCATTCATAACCGTGGCCAGCATGCCAATATAGTCAGCCGTGGCGCGGTCCATCCCGGAGGCGGCTCCTTTAACTCCACGAAAGATATTGCCTCCGCCTACGACAACAGCAATTTCTATACCCTGTTCAACAGTGGCTGCAATTTCTTCAGCGATAGCATCTACAATTTTTGAATCAATTCCGTAGGCGAGATCGCCCATTAAAGCTTCGCCGCTAAGTTTTAGTAATACTCGCTTGTAGGTATTCCCCATGCGATGGCTCGTGACTGAATTTCCCCATCAAGATAGCAGTCTGAGGCTGATTGGGGAACCGCATTTAACTAGGAGAGGGTGTACGCTTTACAATCCCTTTAAAGGTCTATGGAAAAACCGCGATGGCGCAATGGGAAACTGGGCTAGCTGCTTACGGCGGGTCGGTGGGCATGGTCTTGGCCTGGTTGACAGTGGTGGGCAGTGCCTCTGAAGGGGCCAGACGTTTGGGCTATGGCCCGGAGATTACCCGCAAGATTGTCCACATCGGGGCTGGCCATGTGATTTTATTAGCCTGGTGGCTGGCGTTACCGGCCTGGATGGGAATAGCAGCTTCGATCGTATTTGCAGGGGTGGCACTGGTATCGTACCGGTTACCGATTTTGCCAGGTATTAACAGCGTCGGACGTCGCAGCTGGGGCACGTTTTTTTATGCGGTCAGTATTGGGGTGCTAATGGGCTGGTGCTGGCCCCAGGGCTATCCCTACTTTGGGGTGGTTGGCATTTTGATTATGTGCTGGGGTGATGGTCTAGCGGCGCTAGTTGGCCAGCGGTGGGGACGCCATGGCTACGAAGTGTGGGGAGAGAAGAAAAGCTGGGAGGGCAGTTTCACCATGGCCGTGGTGAGTGCGTTAGTTGTGGTTGCCGTTTTGGGCAGTGTCCAGGGGCTGAGCTGGTCGCTGGTGCTAACAGCAGGGGGAGTTGCGATCGCAGCCACCCTACTAGAAGCCGTCTCCAAGTACGGCATCGACAATCTAACCGTTCCCATCGGCGCGACGGCCATGGCCATTGTCCTAACCCGCCTGTTGGGATGAGACACTATTCTCTTAAATATCTATTCCTCGCAAAAACCAGAGCCCTCGCAAAAACCACAGACTTACTGGCTAGAACGCCGGGCAGGGGCAAGTATCTCGATCCCAGCCAGTTATACCAATTCCTCAAGCTACAACTACAGATCAAGCACTCATTTCCTGACACGGCGGAATCATGCGTAGCTGAGATACTAAGAATTGGGGCGTTGCTGATCCTCGGGATGGCTTTATTTGAAAAATGCTGACACGTGGCATTTCTAACAAATCGGTGCACCCCTTAAATCAACAACGGCAGAATTGGTATTAGTGAGTCTGCCTCGTCCTAAACTCAAAACTGATGCTAGAGTTTAGGCATAAAAATCTACGGCTCAGGTAGCCGTTGGTCTAATCATTACCCCAATTTATGTTGGTGTATTTTTTACGTATGGTTTAATAGCCAGGAAGGTTGAAATGTAAGTGTGCATCTGGGTGCTATCTCCTAGTTGAACTTTAACGTTTACTGCTGTCCAACCGAACGGGTACTGATTATTGTGTTTATGTTTAAACGAAAGCCGGCAACTAGCTTTACCTATCTCAGCCGTACATGTGAGCTAGAAGGAAATGTTCATGCCGAAGGCAAATTAGTAGTAGACGGAATTATTCACGGTATTGTTGATCTCCAAGGAGATCTGGAAATTTCTAAAACCGGCTTGGTTGAGGGACAAGAAGTCCGCGCCCAAAACATTTTAGTTCAAGGAGTGCTCAAAGCACGGGTATTTGCAGAGGGCAAACTTACGCTTAGCGACACAGCTCGGTTGGAGGGGGACGTTGTTGCTGGATCTCTAGAAATTGAGCCCGGTGCTTACTATACAGGCTATATCGAGACTCGTGAGTCCAAAACGCTGCCTCCATCACGAGATCTGCCAGAGCTTTACGGTTCGACTGAGCCTACCGAAAGCCGCACGTCAGCATAAGTCACACTTTTTGTATGCGAACAATCAACTAACTTAGAGATCCGGTATTAGATACCGAGTCTCTATAGTGCTATTGAGCAGTTGATCGATGGTTAGCGGGCCATTCGCCTAACGGCTTGATGCAAAGCTTGGAGTTGTCTAAAGCTACTAGACGCCGTTTTCAGGTTGCCTGTTTTAGCCAGCTTTTCCAACTGAGCGGCGGCTCTAGACATACCGACAGCACCCACGTTAGCGCTGGCACCCTTAATGTAATGGGCCAGGGACTGTACGGCGGTCTGATTTTCGCTACTCACAGCCGCTTCGAGCTGAGCGAGGGTATTTTCAGTATCTCTTACAAACAGCTGTAGCAGCTCTTTTTCAAATGCTTTGTCACCACCGGCAAGGTGTTCAAGTTGTTCCCGGTCAAAGGTTCCAGCCATGATGATAGGTTGTTATGGTGTGGTATTGACAATCAACGGCTGTCTCTCATAAACCAGCTCAGTACGATTGCCCCTAAGCCTAGCCAAAGCCAGAAAGGTGTCATTGACACTCCAGGCAATATGTGAGGAAGAGCATCAATGATGTCACACAGCCATAGGCTAATGAGCAATATAAATAGAGCGGCAACGTACGGCATAGAGACAGATTAAGGAACACACTCTAAGTGTATAGAATCGTATGGAATTGTTGTGATTTTCTGGTTTTAGGTTGGGGTCTGTTACATTCCTTTCATTATCGTAGTAAATCTGGACTTACAGGTTTGAACCCTAGTTTGACTGAAGTTATCACGGAGAGCAGCAGTGACGGCAATCCATAGAAGCCCTGAGCGGTTCTACTATTTTGCCTATGGCGCATGCATGTGCCCAGTAGACCTAAGGCGATCTTTGCAGGAAAAAACCCACGCCTATGTCGTTGGACCGGCCCACTTAAGAGGATATCAATTGGGCTTTTTTCGATATTCTTACCGACGTCAGTGTGGTGTTTTAGATATTGTTCAAGCATCTAACTCCATCGTTCACGGCGTGCTCTATGCCTTGCCCTGGCGGTTTAGCGAGCTGCTGGATCGTCGTGAAGAAGGGTATGTTCACCATCCAGTAACAGTTCAATGCCAGGGCAAAAGCTACTCTAATACGCGTACCTATACGGTGATCGATAAACTTGGTCACGAACGGGCTCCCAGTGATTGGTATTTTGATGTGGTCATGCGCGGCGCCCTGACCTGTGGTTTACCTGAAGCCTACTGCTGGCAGCTGTTTAATCACATGCATCAGCTCCAACGGCAACAGCAGCTGGCAGCTTGATGGTCAGCGCGTGTCCTCAAATCAGCAATGACATCACTGCTAAGTGACGTCCTTCGCTACTATTAGACATGCCGAGGGAAAGTTAATGCATGTCTAGTGAAGTTTCGGATACTAGCTATCGGTCTGAGGTGAGGCAGGTTCTACTGATTACCCTGTTTCTCAATCTTTTGGTGATGAGTCTCAAAGTTTTGGTGGGCTTTTGGACAGGGTCTCTAAGTTTGTTGGCAGATGCACTCCATAGCGTCACAGACAGTGCCAACAACATTTTGGGGCTGGTAACCAATCAGCTAGCCTCGCCAGAACCGGACCGTGAGCATCCCTACGGTCATCAAAAATATGAAGCTGTGGGTGCCTTGGGAGTAGCCGCATTTTTAGGGATCGCCTGTTTTGAAATTTTGCGGGGAGCTTTTGAGCGCTTACTCACGGGGGCTGCCCCTGTAACCCTGAGTTCTGCTGCCCTGTGGATCATGCTAGGGGTACTGGGTATCAATATTGTCGTTGCCGTTTATGAGCGTCGAGTGGGTATCCGTCTAGGAAGCAAGCTGCTGCTGGCAGATGCCCACCACACTATGAGTGATATTTGGATCACAATTGTGGTTATTGCTGGCCTTATAGGTGTGTGGCGCGGTCTTGCCTGGTTGGATATTGTCATGGCGCTGCCGGTGGCTATTCTGGTATTGCGCAGTGGCTGGATTGTGCTGTCGGCCAACCTACCTTGGTTGGTGGATGAGATCGCCATCGCACCCGAGGCGATCCATCGAGAAGTGATGGGAGTTGCTGGTGTCGTTAACTGCCACAGCATTGCTTCACGGGGGCTACTAGGCCGTCAGGTATTTATCGATATGCATTTGATTGTGGAGCCGAAGGATGTTGTCAGCGCCCACGAGATTACTGAGCTAGTAGAGCACCGGTTAGCTCAGGCGTTTGGTCCTATCCGCGTCACCATTCATGTAGAACCGCCCAGCTACCAGGAGGAGCACATCAGCTATCGCTGAGTATGAATTTACCGACCTGGATTACGGTGTCACGATTAGTAGCGATTCCGCTGGTGTTCTGGCTGTTAGCCAATCCTTCGACATCGCATCGCTGGTGGGCGGTGGCAATATTTCTGATAGCGGCCTGTACTGACTGGCTAGATGGCTATTTAGCCCGCCGCCTCAATCAGGTAACGGACTTGGGGAAATTTTTGGACCCGCTCGTAGATAAGCTGCTGGTGCTGGCTCCGCTTATGGTACTGGTGCAGCTAGGAACGGTCCCCGCCTGGGGAGTATTTTTAATCTTGGCACGGGAGTTGACCATTGCAGGCTGGCGTGTTGGTCAGGCCAAAGTAGTGGGAGCCAATATGTGGGGCAAGGTAAAAACAGTGGTGCAAATTGGTGCGATCGCACTCCTGATCTCACCCCTGGCTCAAAGCTATCCGCTCGGTTCTATGGGCCTATTTTGGCTAGCCGTACTCCTGACCTGGTGGTCTGGGCTAATCTATCTAACAGCGTCGTCTCAAAATACCTAGACCCATGAGCGCCGAATCTAGCACTTCCAGCAATCAGTCTAATCAAACCACAGAAGCTCAAGATACCTGGTATGTGGTCAAGCAGGCCAAAGGCCACTGCGATATCATCACCCAGACCGAACTAGGCCAGCTAGAAGCCCCTCAAGCCTGGGGACCATTTTCCAGTCGGTCTGAAGCCATTGCTAAACGAGTAGGCTTGATTCGCTCAGGTAAGTGCCTGCCGCAGTAGCGCTACCTAGTTGACCGTAACACCGCTCACGCTAGCGGCTTCCCGCTGACCTCGAATCATGTCGTTGAGAACCTCAATAGCTTTTTCATACTGAGGATCCTCTAGAGTGCCAATGCGCTCACGATCTTCGCTTAGATATTCCCTCTCTTCATCTGATAGCTCTACGATAAAGTCTGGCTCAATACCCAACGAGTTAATATCGCGACCGCTAGGGGTAATGTACTTAGCAATCGTAACCGCCACACCGGAACCATCGCCCAGACTCTGCACAGACTGCACTAGACCTTTTCCAAAAGTAGTCGTTCCCACCAGCGTAGCTCGGTTGTTGTCTTGCAGCGCTCCAGATAAAATCTCACTGGCGCTGGCCGAACCACCGTCAACTAGAACGACTAAAGGTTTATCGGTTAAAGCGCGACTGCCAGCTACATTCTCATCCACGGTCCCTTCACGGTTAACCGTCGAAACAATGGTGCCATCGTTCAACCACATGCGAGAAATGTCAATACTAGAGTAGAGCAACCCACCAGGGTTAGAACGCAAGTCAAGCACATAGCCAGTTACGTCGCGCATTTCCAGCTCTTGAATAGCTTCGCGCATTTCAGCCGACGCGTTGGCACTAAACTGAGTTAAACGAATGTAGCCCACCCCACCTTCAGCCTCAGGGTGATAGGCGTAGCGGACAGGATGAATTTCAATATTGGCGCGGACCAGGTCAAAATTGATCTCTTCCTCATCGCGAACAACCGTCAGCGTCACCTCAGAATCAACCGGTCCTCGGATCAGATTAACTGCATCGCTGAGGTCCATCCCTTCGGTCGCCTCACCATCAATGCTGACAATCACATCACCAGGACGTAGACCCGCCTCAAATGCAGGCGTATCCTCAATGGGAGAAACGACGACGATCTCCTCTGTTTCTTCATCTTGAGAAATCTGGATCCCGACACCCGTCAATTTTCCAGAGGTATCGATTTGCATATTGCGAAACTCTTGAGGGTCCATAAAGCGAGTATATGGATCGTTTAGAGTATCCAGCATTTCTCGGATAGCTTCGTAAGCTGTGCCGGAATCTGTGTAATCGCGATTGAGATAGTCGTTCCGGACCGCCTGCCAGTCTTGATCGTTAAACGTCTCATCGACGTACTCGTGTTCGATGACCTGCCAGACTTCGTCAATCACCTCTTTGGGGCTCTCTCTAAAGAATGCCTGACTCTGAGACCAGTGAATGCTTGTTCCTGCAACGACAACAGCCATACTGGCCAACGCTGTCGCACCCAAAATCAGGCCATGCTTTTTGGTTGCCATAAGAAAGAGATCCAGAAAACTTAAGACGATACGAACTTGGTTAAACAGTACAAACAGCAAGGGAGAACCCTTGCTAAATTATAGGCCTCACCCACAGAAGTAGAAACAAAGGCGGAAGTTGTGTAAATAGTTAGCCACTTAATATTAGCTATTCAATGCAGCTTAGCAACTCTTCCGGAAAATCGACTAGTCAACTTTAAGAAAGCCCCTTGCATGAGGCTAGTAGATACCAGGAAAAGCGATGGGTATGCACCTAGCTACTAAACCAATCTAACAAACTGAAATGAGCTAAGGATGAAGACCGGCTGAGTTAGTAGCTAAGTGACTGCTGATTAAGGGGATAGGCCAAATTGATTCTTTTGTTAAGGAAGCTTACTGTTCTGGTTCTACCCAGCAGCCGTCGCTTTTGATCAGGTTGATCAATTCTTCTACACCGCTCTCTTCAGGCACCCGTTTGATTTCCTCGCGACCGCGATACAGCGAGATATATCCCGGAGTTTTACCCACATAGCCGTAGTCGGCATCGGCCATTTCTCCAGGCCCGTTAACGATACAGCCCATAACGGCAATATCTAGCCCTGTAAGATGACTTGTGGCTGCCCTGACCTTGTGTAAAACCTCTTCCAAATTAAACAACGTGCGTCCGCAAGACGGACAGGCCACGTATTCCACCATGGTTTTACGTAATCCTAGAGCCTGCAGAATGCTGTAGCACACAGGAATTTCCTTCTCTGGAGCTTCTGTCAGAGAGACGCGAATGGTATCACCGATGCCCTCAGCGAGTAACGTTCCGATACCGGCAGTGGATTTAATCCGGCCATATTCGCCGTCGCCAGCTTCAGTGACCCCTAGATGTAACGGATAGGCCATCCCTAGCTTATCCATACGCCGGACCATCAGCCGATAGGCCGCTAGCATAACGGGTACCCGCGACGCTTTGAGTGAAATCACCAGATTGTGAAAGTTTAGCGATTCACAGATGCGAATAAACTCCAGGGCCGATTCCACCATGCCTTCCGGGGTATCGCCATAGGTAAACAACATACGTTCTGCTAGAGAACCATGGTTAACCCCAATCCGCATAGCCTTATTCTGGTCACGCAGGGAGACCACTAGGGGCTCCAGGGTTTCCTTAATTTTTTTGCCGATGGCGTCAAATTCTGCCTGGGTGTATTCTGTGCGGCTATCGCTGGGCTTTTCAAAAACGTAGAGACCTGGGTTAATTCGCACTTTATCTACATGCTTGGCCACCTCTAGGGCAATTTTCATACCGTTGTGATGCACATCGGCTACCAAAGGTACGTTTTGATAGGCGGTAGTCAGCTTTTCCTTAATGGTTGCCAGGGCCTTGGCATGGGCCATACTGGGAACGGTAACCCGCACAATTTCACAGCCAATTTCGTGCAGACGTCGAATCCCCGCTACTGATCCCTCAATATCTAGGGTGTCTTCATTGATCATCGACTGTACGACTACAGGGGCGCCGCCGCCGATAGTGACGTCACCGACTGGGACTGGACGAGTTTTACGACGAATAATTTTGGTGTCGATCAGTTCGTCAGCACCAGAGTTAGCAGAAGGAGGAGGCGTCAGGGTTTGCATACGTCGAGAACAGATGAAGTGATAGTAGTCGGCAGCAGGTTCAAGTTAAAACCTCGGGCTGTAAAAGCTTTTGTACCCAATATGGGTAAAGCTTCACTGACTATTGTATTTCGCTAGGGTCCCACAAAATGTAAATGGTTACTGGCAGTCTAGGCAACAACATTAGTCTAGACACGAGGGCTCTATGGAGCATTCGGGGGTGTGAATCAGCTGGTTGCTCGCTTGCTCCACAAAACCAGCAGCGGTACATCTTAGAAACCCATTACTTAATTTAACTTCGCAATACACTCCAACACTAGACGCTGATTGATCAGTGAAAATGGCTGAATATCCAAGGTGCGACGAAAGCATTGGATCGCATCTAAATAGTTGCCAACCGATGCGTGGCACAGGCCAAGACCGTGAAGTGCTCCAAAGTGATGTGGAACCAGCTCAAGCGTTTTTTCGCAGTCATTGACAGCCGCCAAGTAGTCGCCCTGCATATAGTGCAGCACCGCCCGTCGGTTCCAGGCTTCAGCAAAGTCCGGCTGACTCAGAATCAGCTCATCAAGAATAGCCTTAGCATCCTCGTTGCGCTCTGCTTCAACCAGGGTTTGGCTCTCAATCAAACGCTTGGCACCCTGAACACCTTTTTGGTGAAACCACATATGCCAGAATTCTCCTGTTGCTTGATTTCGCACAGCTTCATCTGGATCTTTTAATGCCTGCAAAAGGCGATCAATATAGGCAGAATCCATCAGTTAGACAGGTTGATCGAGAGAAATTAACTGTGTTTACGGAAAACCCTCACAGTACTGTGAATAAATTTGGAGGGGACGATAGACAGTGATATACCCTACCGGGGAATGCTAGGGCAAATGCTAATCCAAAGCTGTCGCTGTCAGTCTAGATAGACCTGTGAGGCATAGCTACATAGCTATGGATACTTACAGATTAATCCATGACGCAGATTGTTCGGCTATGAGGATTATCTGCCAGTCGTTTGAACGATGTATGCGCTTTGTGCAGATTGAACGATGTCTGGGTCAGCGCTGACGACAGGTAGTGTTCGTGTTATGTCCCGTACTCCATCTATATAGGATCGGTATCTTTCGTGTCCACGATAATTCAGGTGCGTCCTCAGCAGTTTGTAAAGACCGCTGCACTTGAGCAGATCATGCGACGGGCGCTACGTTATTTAGGGGCTGGCTATTCTATTCATTTAGAAGGGCCAACGGGTATTGGAAAAACTACCCTGGCAGTGGAAACAGCTCACTGTCGGCAGCGTCCCACCAGGCTAATGGTAGGCTGTCACGACCTGACAGTTTCTGATCAGCTGAGGATAGCCTGCGGTGAGGGCTGGACCTTGGTGTATGACGAATTTAATCGCTCTCGTCCTGAATTCAACACGGTATTGCTGTCTACGCTGGAAGAGCGAATTCTAGCGGTAACCGGTGAGCATGGAGTAAAGCACTATCCGGTTCACCCTGAGTTTCGAGTAATTTTTACGTCTAATTCTGAGGAATACTGTGGGGTCTATGGGACCCAGAGTGCGCTGCTTGATCGGCTGGTGACGTTACGTCTGTCTGAGCCCAATATTTTGACACAGCAGCAGCTTTTGGTAGAGCTAGCGGGTATCTCCAGTGAAGCGGCTGCTCTGGTTATTGGTTTGGTCCAGCAGTTTTTTCGGCAAGTCGCTCCAGAAGGGATAGCCAGCTTACGACCAAAGTTGATGATTGCTCAGGTCTGTCATCGGGAAGGTATTCCGGTTTCAGCGGATGATGCTGAGTTTCGTCAGGTTTGTCGCGATGTCCTGCTGTCTCGTTCCTTGCAGTCAGCAACGGATGCTAATGCAGTGCTTTGGGAACTGTTTAATCGTCTATCCAGACGGCTACCAGTCATTGATACAGTTGCATCTCACTGGTCGCTTGAGCAGGTAAGAACCTAGAGCCTGCTGAGAGCCGACTCTAGGTTAAAGAGATTTGTGAAAAAGTCTGGGACTGAATCAGCTTAGGCCGGTACCTGAATTTCTTGACTGCCGGCCAAGCCAAAGGCTGCATGGACGGCTTTGAGGGCATCAATTCCACTATCTTCGGCAACAACACAGCTGATCTTAATTTCAGAGGTGGCAATCATCTTAATGTTGATGTTGTGATCGGCTAGGGCCTGGAACATTTTGGCTGCAGTCCCAGGTTCGGCGATCATCCCGATACCAACGACACTGATCTTTGCGATCTCACTATCCACGATAATTTCACTGCTGCCAAACTCAGTGGCCAAAGACTGCAGCACGTCGCTAGCCATGGCCGCATCGGCCTGGGCTACGGTAAAGGCGATGTCGCGAGTTTGCACACCGTTGTATTGGCGGCAGCGCTGGGCCTGAATAATCATATCCACGCTGATACCACGATCGGCCAGTATTTGGAAGAGCCTGGCAGCCATACCGGGCTGGTCAGGCACATGCCGCAGGGCCAGACGAGCCTGATTGCGGTCTAGGGCCACACCGCGAACGGCAGGTCCGGCAACGGTGGCAGACCCGTCCAGCCGAGCCGGAGACTGATTGAGTTCAAAGGCATTGCAAAGGGCGGCAATGGTGCGATCGCAGTCCGACTCGGCAATGGTACAGCTCACCTTTACCTCAGATGTAGCAATCATTTGAATATTGACCCCTGCTGCCGCCAGCGTGGAAAACATCTTGGCCGCCACACCGGGTCGGCCAATCATCCCGGCCCCGGCAATACTGACTTTAGCAATCTGGGTATCGCTGACCAAAGCGACCGTATCATTCTCGGCTGAGGCACCACGCAGCGACGGAATCAGTGACGATGCCAAAGTTGTGGCCTGGTCTAGCACATCTTTTTCAACCGTAAAGGCAATGTCGTTAAAGTTGCCTTCGTTAATGGATTGAATAATCAGATCGACATTGAGCTGCTGCTGTGCGATCGCACCAAACAGCTGAGCGGCAATCCCAGGCCGGTCAGGCACCCGCAGCAGCCCCAGCTTGGCCTGGTTAGTGTCAAACTCAATCGCATCAACCGGATGCGCCAGCTCTAGACCTTCCAGGGGTCGGGGCTGTCGACTAGGGGCCGTCACTCGAGTGCCCGGCTCATCTGTCCAGCTAGAGCGAACAACCAAGGTGACACCGTAGTTTCGAGCGATTTCTACCGCCCGTGGATGCAACACCTTAGCTCCTAGACTGGCCAGTTCCAACATTTCGTCACAGGTGATGTTGGCCATCAGCTGAGCCGCTGGCACCAGCCGAGGATCGGTCGTCAAAATGCCTGGTACGTCCGTGCAAATTTCACAGGCATCGGCCTGCAGAGCTGCGGCTAAAGCCACCGCCGATGTATCCGACCCGCCGCGACCCAGGGTCGTAATTTCCAAATCTGGCGCATCGCTGATTCCTTGAAACCCAGCCACAACCACTACTTGCCCTTGATCCAAATAGCGCTTGACCCGATCGGTCTTAATTCTCAAAATTCGAGCATGGCTATGGCGAGCCTCCGTCACAATCCCGACCTGGGCCCCCGTCATCGACACCGCCGCCTGACCACGCTCTTGGAGGGCCATACTCAATAGAGCAATGGACACCTGCTCACCGGTAGATAACAGCATGTCCATTTCCCGACGGCTAGGCTGACTAGAAATCTCATCGGCAAGCTTAACCAAACCATCGGTGGTTTTACCCATGGCTGAAACCACAACCACAACGGAGTTACCTGCCTGTACCGTAGCCTGTACACGCTTAGCCACCGTTTGTATCCGTTCAACGCTGCCTACCGATGTACCACCGTACTTCTGAACGATTAACGCCATAGTCCTGCCCTTTTGAATATGTCTCCCGAATTACCCAAATCATTAGCAATCGGGGAAAGTCTCTAGTTCATCAACCTGGTTAACCAGATTACCCCAACCCAAGTCCCGTCTCAGAAATTGTCAATAGAGACTCTGATAGCTCATTTTTTAGGCGTATTACAGTACAAGGGCAACATGTAAATCTTCTGACATATTACGAAACATCCTTAGAAGTAGGCACGTCTTCAGATATAGGCCGCAGTATCCACAGGCTTTTACGCTGACTAGGGGAATACTTCAAAGTATGAAATCCCCTTGTGAACGGACTATTTCACGGGGACACATGTGAACAAACTTTGAAGAAGACGTTTGTTTAGACGTTCAACCCAGAGTTAGACGATATAAGATTATTAATCATACGTAATAGTTTTTAATGCTATGACAGCAGCCCTTTCTGGTCAGGCTCCTCTAGCCCAAAAGACAACAGCTCAGCAAAACTCCCTACATCACGTGGTGATTGTCGGCGGTGGCTTTGCTGGCCTCTATGCCGCCAAGTCGTTGGGTAAGGCCCCAGTGAGGGTAACGCTCATTGATAAGCGTAATTTTCATCTCTTTCAGCCACTGCTTTACCAGGTGGCCACTGGCGGTCTGTCGGCGGGTGACATTTCATCGCCTCTGCGCTCGGTTTTGAGCCGTCAAAAAAATGTCAAAGTGCTAATGGGTGAGGTGGTCGATATTGACCCCAACGAGCAAAAGCTCACCCTTAAGCGCAATGAAGTTATTAGCTATGACAGCCTGATTTTAGCCACCGGGTCTAGCCACCACTACTTTGGTAACGACCACTGGTCTGATATTGCCCCAGGTATGAAAACAATCGAGGATGCCCTTGAGGTGCGTCGTCGTATATTCCTAGCCTTTGAAGCGGCCGAGAAAGAAACTGACCCTGAGCGCCGTAAGGCTTTGCTGACTTTCCTGGTTGTGGGCGCAGGTCCAACAGGAGTAGAGCTGGCTGGAGCCCTGGCAGAACTGGCCTATGAAACCATCAAAGACGACTTTACAAATATCGATCCTCAAGAAACCAAGATTATTCTGCTAGAGGGGATGGCCCGGGTACTGCCCCCCTATCCTGCCGATCTGTCTACTGCGGCCAAGGCTTCACTCGAAAAGCTAGGGGTAGAAGTCCGCACTCAGTCGTTGGTAACCAATATTGACGGCGATACTGTTTCCATTAAGCACGACGGTGAGGTCACCGACATGCAGGCATGTACCGTACTGTGGGCAGCGGGGATTAAGGCCTCTCCCCTGGGTAAGGCGATCTCTGAGAAGACCGGAGCTGAGACTGACCGCATTGGCCGAGTCATTGTGGAGTCTGACCTGAGCGTGCCTAACTACCCCAACCTTTACATTGGAGGTGACCTGGCTCACTTTGCCCATCAGGACGACAAGCCCTTGCCAGGGACTGCTGCCGTGGCAATGGAAATGGGCAGCTACCTAGCTAAAACCATTAAAGCTAAGCTCGCTAAGAAACCGGTAACGGCCTTTAACTACAAGAGCAAGGGCAGCATGGCGGTGATTGGACGCAATGAGGCGGTTGCCGATCTCAACTTTATGAAGCTATCGGGCTTCCCCGCCTGGTTTATCTGGATTTTTGTCCATATCTACTTCCTGATTGAGTTTGATAACAAGTTGCTGGTATTGCTTCAGTGGGGATGGAACTACTTCACCTATCAGCGCGGCGCTCGCTTGATTACCGGCGACGATTCAATTCCGGCGTTGTCTGAAACCGTTATAAATGAGATGGAGACCGAAATTGTCGCCGTCGGCGAAGGCGATAAGAAAAAGGAAATGGTGGAAGCGTAGCCATAGTTTCCGATGTTCCGTAGGGACGCTCCCACGGTTTTAGAAATTATTGGGAAACGATAAGAGGCCAGAGCCATCAGCTCTGGCCTCTATTTTTGTGGGTATACCAAACGGTAGGGCCGCGTTAACACCGTCATGGCCAAAGGGCAGGTTAGCCACAATGGGAATACCCAGATCGCCTAAACGTTCCTGCAGTACTTCTATCGCGCTAAAGCTGGGAATATTTGTCGGTGGGTCACATTGGCTAAAGCGCCCCAGGGCAATACCTGCGATCTGGTCAAATTTGCCCAGCATGCGCCAGTGGGTCAACATCCGGTCTAGACGGTAGGGAGCTTCGGTAACATCTTCAAAAGCCAGAATGGCGTTGGTCAGGTCCGGTTCGTGAGCGGTACCCAGCAAACAGGTAGCCACAGTCAGGTTTGCGGGCAGAAGTCTACCGGTGGCCGTACCGCTAACCCAGCCTTCACCGTCCAGGGGTTCTAAGGTGTGATGTTCGAGCCAGTTAAACAACCGCTGCAGCGACCAGTCGGACTCCTGGCTGATGGTGGTCAGCAAAGGGCCATGAACGCCGCCGCTGTGGCCAGCGCTCCACAGGAGGCTGGTGATATCGGAAAACCCCAGTAGCCACTTATTAACAGCGGGCCACTGCCAGTTTTCTAGCAGCCGAGTACCGCCGTAGCCGCCTCGTACACACAGAATAGCTTTATAGTCGGGGTTGTTGAGGGCCTCAAACAGCTGCTGGCGACGCTGGTTGTCTGTACCGGCTAGATAGCCCCAGCGTTGGTCGTAGGTGGGGCTTAGCTCTAGTTTGTAGCCGCGATCGCACCAAACCTGCACACCCGCTTTAAACTTGGCCGTTTCTCGCAGCGCACCGCTCGGCGCGATCGCATACAGAACATCACCGGGAGTCAGCGGGGCAGGAGGAGCGTAGGCCATAGCAACAGTCAGCAAAATTGCTTTTGATCATGTCACACAACCGGCCTTTCTTAGCTTGGCTCCTTGGGATTGGCTCTTTGCCAAACAGTGACGGTTTCATCCTGGCTGCTGCTGACCAGGGTAGTGCCATCAAAAGCAAGGGCCGTTACCCCCCAACCCTGGGCCAGTTCTGACACACAACGACCGCTAGCTCCCTCATAAACCCGCAGCAGGTTGCCTTCTGTACCCACAGCCAGCAGCCGCGCATCGGGACTGAGGACCAGAGCGGTAATGCTGTCTGACACCGAGCAAAGCTGCTCAGGCGACGCTCGCCCCAGCTGCCAAACATCTACCTGTTGGTCGCTGCCGACGATGATGTAATCGCCGCTGGGGTGGATAGCCAGTTTTTGGCTATTGCCAACAGATAACGTTTCTAGCAAACGCTTTTCGGAGAGCGACCAGATTCGCAGGGTGCGATCGCGGCTAATGCTGGCCAGTCGGCCATTGCTGGCTGCGATCGCACTGACCCAGTCTTGGTGCTGAGTAAACCTGTGGTTGGGTTTGAGCTGCTCTAAATCCCACAGCGTAATGTGTCCACTGCCGTCGCTGACGATTAAGTAGGGAAGAGCAATTGCTAGATCCGTTGGCAGCCAGCCGGGTTGGCTCAACGTCTTTTGAAGACTGCCGCTGGTGAGGTCCCAAAGTTTTACAGTGCCGTCACTGCTGGCACTGTAGAGGGTGTGCCCCTGGGGATGAAACACTAGAGCAGTGATGCGATCGCGATGGGAGCGACCGCTAAGGGTATATATCTCGGCCTCATTGGCCAAATTGCAGACAAGAACCTCACCAGCGGCCGTTCCTAGCGCTAGGGTTGTGCCGTAAAGAGCAAGAGCCGGGGTAATTCCGGGGGTGAGCTGGTAGAGAGGCTGCCAGGAAATTTGGTCAAGGCCAGCCGCAGGAGAAAGAGCGTTGGCTGGAGCCAGAACCTTTTGCAAAGCCCCCGGCAGGGAGGACGGAAAAAGAGAAAGAGCCTTATCTAAAAACGCTGGCAGCGGGGCTGTTTGCAGATCAGAAATGACTTGAGCAGTGCTGGTGTAGCGATTTTCTAGGGAGCGCTCAAGTAACTTATGGAGAACCTTGCTAAGACTACTGGGCAGGGAATCGGCCACTAGCTCGGGCCAGATCCAGCGATTGTCAGCCACGGAATAGAGGTCAAACGGAGTCAGCCCTGTCAACAAATGGATAGCTACTAGTCCCAGGCTGTAGAGATCGCTGGCGTAGACTAACTGGCCAAATGTTTGTTCAGGAGCAGCATAGGCGGCATCGCCTCCGGCGGTGGCGGAGCGCTGGGGAATACGCAGATCAACCAGCACGGGCGGCGTCCCTTGACGAATATTGTCAGGACGTATATCGCCATGGGCCAGACGAAAGCTGTGAATATGCTCCAAGACCGGTAAGAGAGACCGCAGCAGAGACTCTACCTGGGTTGGTGACCAGGGGATTGCCCGAGTCAGGGGCGCAGCGGCAATGTGCTCAAAGACAAAGAACTGGCTGCCTGAGAGTTGCCAACTGTCGATTAGAGCGGGTAGCTGTGGGTGTCGGCCCACCAACTGTAGACGTTTGGTTAAAGTATCAAGCGATTCTTTGGGTGCATAAATCTGCTTGATAACAACGGGATTTGGGGCAGCAGCGAGAATGGTTTGGCCAGATTGACCCTTGCCAAGGATTTGCAGAATTTCGTAACGGGTTTGGTTCACGATTTACAAGCGCGGCAATCTATAGACCGTTGCCCATTGTTCGATATTAAATTTTACCGGTGGGCGGGTACCCGCCTGCTATGTGGGCACAGCCTCACCAGGGCGTAGTCTGACCCATTTGCCAGTGTCTTGCTGAAAGCTATCGCAGCCCACCACATCATATTCGAAGCCAAAATCGCCAGACTGAACGATGCGATCGCCCTCTACACTGACCACCGGCGGGCTAATATTGGCATTAATGGTGGGATTTTGAGCTTCAAAATCGGGGGCTTCGGTCAGGTGTGGCTGCCGATGATTGGTTTCGACCGCGTGGTACGTGGTACAGCGATCGACATAATGACAGTTGATACAGATACACATGGGACGTGCAAGAGCAAGTTTTGCAACTACCTTAGCGCAGCTAAAATAGGGTCAGAGGGATTTGTTTCAAATTGTGCGGTTAGCTTAGCTAGCAATGAGTAGTCTGAAGCAGCATTGCCGATTCTCGGGAGGGGGCGATAGCTAAAAACTCTCTCAAAAATCTAATGTATGACAGCTTTGCTGGAGCGATCTATCTCCTAGATCAGCAGCTTAGAGCAAAAACCTGGAAACAGGCTGCAAAATACGTGGTTACGGGCGACGCAATGTAGGAGAATTGTAAGCCGCACTACTTTTGGAGCTGCATCGTTGAATTTTGTGTCCCCGATGGCGTCTGCCCTGATTCCAACTACTTGGCCTTTTGATAGCCGTCTGCTGCCGGAAACGGCCTGTGTAGTCGGGGGATCCGTTCGAGATGCATTGCTAGAGCGGCAGGCGGACTATTTGGATTTAGATTTTGTTTTGCCCGACGGGGCAGTTGCGATCGCAAGTGACATTGCTCGCCGCTACCGAGCAGGATTTGTCGTCCTAGACGCCGATAATCAAATCGCCCGGGCGGTCTTTGATCAGGCCACCATCGACTTTGCCCAGCAGGTCGGTCCCACCTTAGAAACCGATCTGCAGCGCCGGGACTTTACCATTAACGCCATTGCCTATCATCCCCAGAGCGATCGCCTCATCGACCCGCTCAACGGTATGGCCGATCTGAAGCAGCAAACGCTACGCATGGTCAGCCGTGAGAATCTAGCCGAAGATCCGCTGCGGCTGCTGCGCGCCTATCGTCAGGCGGCCCAGCTAGGATTCACCATCGACAGCAACACCCGCTGCACCATTCGAGAGCTAGCACCGTTGCTAAAAACGATTGCGGCTGAGCGCATTCGCCATGAGTTAGACGCGCTGTTGAGTCAGCCCCATGGAGCCACCTGCTTTCGTATGGCCTGGCAGGACGGCTTGTTTGATGTTTGGCTCCCCCATCTGAGCGCCGAGCATACTGCAAAGCTGGCCATCCTAGAAACGGCTCTAGCCGATTTACCCAACGTCCCCGGTTATCTGGGCCTGCTCCACGGCTGGAAAGATCCGGTGCCCGCCGGTCACTATCGCAGCTGGTTGAAAGCCGCTCGGCTTTCGCAGCTGCTACCGTCCGATGAAGATGCCGCCGGTCGCTGGCTGACGCGCCTGAAGTATAGCCGCAGCGAAGGGCAGGCTATTTTTCGAGTGCTTCAAACCCAGCCCTATTTAGACCGGATGGTTACCCAGGCCGGATATCTGTCTCGTTCAGATCAGTTTTTTCTATTTAAGGTAGCCGGGACGAGTTTCCCGGCAGTATCTCTGGTGGCGCTGTCTTTGGGTATTCCAGCTGAGACCATAGCCGTCCTGGTCAAACGCTATCAGACGGAGAACGATCCGCTGGCTCATCCTTCGCCCCTAGTGAGCGGCAAAGACCTGATGCGCTGGCTCAATCTCAAGTCAGGACCTCACATCGGTCAGCTGATTAGCGCCATTGAAAATGCCCAGGCGACAGGACAGCTCACCAATACAGATGAAGCCCTGGCCTGGGCAAAAGAATGGTTTATACAACAGCAAGAGACGGAGATGCTTCAGTAGCGCTGCTGGTATTGAAACATCAGCAGCGCCGAGCTTCGAACTCTAGGGAGCGTCCAATAGCATGGGGTAACGCCCCCTCTCTTGACGTTAGCGATCGCAGCTATTGCTTGGGACTAACAGCGACGTCGCCACCGGAAACTCTCACCACAAACTCAGTATTGGGTTTCGGATCAGGTGTCTTTTTAGTCTGATTTTTGTTGCCGCTGAGCAGGACAATAGAACCAGCAAGCGTTAAACCTAGAATCATTGATGTATCCATAGGACGATTCTCCTGGGTAGAAAGCTACGAGTAAATACAGTCTTGATCTCCTCCATTACCGATGAAACTCACTATATTTTCGGAGGATTGATTATAATTGGCACTAAATATCCGTATCTAACATCCGTATAACTACGGAGCTTTACCAGCAAGGGTTTCGGGTTTATTTTCTCTTAAGAAGTAGCTACGATCAGTCTTCGACTTTGGTATAGTTGTTTACTGACATGGGCGCTACTTCTGCTGTCGGCATGTTCTGTTCTTTTTTTATCAATGGCGCGTACCCCCACGCTGCGGTTTGATCGCGGAACGTTGATTTTGCACCCGCCACCTCGGGGAAAAGGATGGATCGAGCATGCTATTTGGGATGACCGGATCGAACGGTTTCGGATTCCAGCCCACTGTTACCGCCCGCTGCTAGAAACGCTGCGTCGTGAGCAGATTGCTGTGGACGATAAGGCATCGGACTTTACAGCGCTAGAGCTGTCTGCCCAGCTAACGTTTACCCCCTACGCCCACCAGAGTGAAGCATTGAGCGCATGGCAGCAAAATCGCTGGCAGGGCGTTGTCGTTTTACCCACAGCAGCTGGCAAAACCTATCTAGCACAGCTGGCGCTGCAGGCTATTCCCCGCAGTACGCTGATTACGGTGCCGACGCTGGATTTGATGCACCAGTGGTATGCCCACCTGGAGACCGCCTTTCCCGATGCTGACATTGGTTTACTGGGTGGGGGCAGCCGCGATCTCAGCGATATCTTAGTTGCTACTTATGACAGTGCCGCTATCCATGCCGAGAATTTGGGCAACCGCTACGGTCTGCTGGTGTGTGACGAGTGCCACCACCTACCCAGCGACTTTAATCGAGTGATTGCGGAATATGCGATCGCGCCCTATCGGCTTGGACTAACGGCTACACCTGAACGCGCCGACGGTCGTCATACCGATCTCGATCGGCTGCTAGGACCGGTGGTATATCGTAAAACTGCCGCAGAGCTGTCCGGGCTAGCGCTGGCTCCTTACCAAATTGTGCAGCTAAAAGTTTCTCTTTCAGATATTGAGCGCCGCCGCTACGCAGACCTGATCCAGCGGCGTAACGATTTTTTACAACAGTCTCGCATTTGGCTGGGCAGTCCCGAAGGTTGGAAGCGCTTCGTTGCCGCCAGCGCCCGGTCCCAGGCAGGGCGTCGAGCCATGCTAGCCCACCGTGAAGCCAAAACCATTGCCCTAGGCACCGCTGGTAAGCTCAAAATATTAGAAGACCTACTGGAAAAGCACTACCCAGAGCGCACCATTATTTTTACCAACGACAACGCGACGGTCTATACCATCTCGCAAGATTTTCTTATTCCTGCTATCACCCATCAGACCCCGGTAAAAGAGCGTCGCGAGATCTTACAAAACTTTCGCACAGGAGACTATAAAGCCATTGTTGTCTCCCACGTGCTGAATGAAGGTGTAGACGTCCCTGAGGCTCGCATTGCTATTTTGCTCTCAGGTAGTGGCTCTACCCGAGAGTATATTCAGCGTTTGGGACGAGTCTTACGCAAAGGCGACGGCAACAAATTGGCGCTGCTCTACGAAGTCATTGCAGAAGAGACTACGGAAGAGAATATTGCCCGTCGGCGTAAGCAGACGCCACGTAAGCGAGAACAAGACAATATTTATCGGACTGGTCCGACGCAACTACCTCTGGCAGCAGAATCCGAGCCTGATTGGACATCGGGTGACCTACCCTATTAAATAAAACATCTGCCTTTACGACAGTCGTTTTACTGTAGAGGAAACAACCGGGTTTAGCTTGGGAGTAAGGGTGGTTACTTTACCAGGAATTGCAACCACCGGGTCGGCACTTAAAACATCGATAGGTAAGGTGATGACAACCTCAGTGCCCTTACCTATCTTTGACCGTATCCGAATATTGCCTTGGTGCTGTTGAATAATTCTAAAACAGATACCTAATCCTAAACCTGTACCTGTGCCTACGGATTTGGTAGTAAAAAATGGGTCAAAAATTTTCTTGCGAATATTGCGAGGGATGCCGGGACCTCGATCGGAGATAATGATTTGGACCTGATCTTTTCTGCTCATCCGGGTGATAATTTTTATCTTTTTATGAGCGCAGTTAGCTTCAGCCATGGCGTCTAGGGCATTAACAATAATATTGGTAAATACCTGGTTAAGCTGGGCTGGAAAACAACGAACTAAAGGAAGCTCCCCATATTTTTTAACAACCGTAACCTCATGTTTAAGGCGATGATTTAAGATCAGCAGTGTGCTATCAAGCCCTTCATGGATATCAACATCTTTGACAGTGGCTTCATCTAAACGTGAAAAATTGCGTAACGACTTAACGATTTCATGCACCCGTTCTGCACCTACATCCATAGAACCTAGGAGTTTATCTAGATCGGTGAGTAAAAAGTCGAAATCAATTTCTTCTTGTTTTTTAAGGACTGCTGCGGATGGTTCTGGATATTCAGCTTCATAGGTTTTGATCAAATCTAGTAAGTCTTGAAAATATTCTTTGAGAGGATCAATATTGCATTTGACAAAGCTGATAGGGTTATTAATTTCGTGAGCAATGCCAGCAATCATTTGACCCAGGCTAGACATTTTTTCACTTTGAATCAGCTGGGTTTGGGTGGCTTTAAGCTCATTTAGGGTCTTAGATAGTTTATGGGTCCGCTTTTGTACTCGGATATCTAAGGTTTGGGCGGCAATTTCCAGCTCATTGGTATATTGTCCAACCCATTCAATGAGCTGATTTACAGATAGGGCCAAAATACTAATATCGTCCTGGGTATTGGCTGGTGCCCGTAAATCAAAGCGACTTTCCCCCACTACCTGTTGGGCTATGAGAGTTATGTCTTGAATGGGTCTAGCTACTTTTTTCGCGATCCAGTACCCTAGGATGATGGTTAGGATGGCACCTACGGATGCCATTGTCATAATCATCATCCATGTTGTCTGCTTAGCCTGGGTTAGGGACTGCTGAGACGTTAGCAATACTAAGCCAAAACGTTTATCTTCCCACCCTCTGAGGGGAATGAGATGAGCAAAAAACTTTTGATTGTTAATGGTGATGCTTGAATGATTTTTAGGGATTTCTAATCGTTCTATCGCATCTGTATCGGGTGGAAATGTTGAGGCAACAACCGCTTCGTTTGAAATAAGGATAATTTGTTCTTGAATTGATTGATTGATCTGAGCTAAAAACTCATCGCCGAGGGGCGTGCCAATTAAAATTCTTCCAATTTTGCCTTGCTCATTGTTAATCGATGCTGTGCCAATTAAAATAGGTGGTTCGCTATTTTTGGAACTAATCAAAGCAGTGCTCTCTAGATCCTTTATTAGCAGGCCTTTTGCTTCAGCTATTTGTGAATTTATACCTGAGTTCGCAACGCTTTGAGTATTTAGTAGTAATTGATGATCTTGATTAATGATAGCAATTGCATGAGCATTTAAAATACTCTTTAGAGGTGAAAATATCTGCTGAAGCTGAAGCCTGTCTTGATTAATGACTCCTTTGATAATGGGTTCTTTAATTGATAGTAAATAAGCCTCTTTCTGTAAGGTGTTTAGTTCCTGATAAATCTCTTCTTTTACTAAAGCCGCTAGCTTTACAGAGCGTTTATGCTCTCCTTGCTCTAACTTATGAGCTAAAAAATAGCCTAATGAAGCCGTACCTACTATCCAAAATCCTAAAAACATTAGAATGAAAGGTACGCTAATTTTTACTGGTAGTGAAGCATTTTGATATTTCAGATGGATTTTTTTATAATCTGAGAAGCTCATGGACTATAAAGCACTATGAAGGAAATTAATGTTGAATAATAGATGGTTATTATTAGCCAATATTTGCTCATTTGCTGGCTTAATAACGGATTCTAAAACTGATTTAGTTTCTGGATATAATATTCTTTTAGAAAAAATAATAAGGCTGCTGTGTATTAATATTTTGACAGCAAATACTTTTCTGTAAAGATTTTAGGACTAGACTTTATTTTTCAGGTTCCCATACTCAAAAAAGTTTGTTCAGATCACCATAGTTTTTGTCTGTATTCACCTACAAATACCTGCTAGATTGTTTGCGCATCTGTTTTAAGAAACGCAGGTAAACTGTGCAAATCCGGACTCATGGAGTGACCGTCCACGTTACACTGGCTATTAGCGTTCTGTATTAACTAATGACTCTGCTGGCTCTACGGGACATAAGTAAGGATTTTGGCATCAAAGAAATCCTTCGGGAGGGTAGTTTTAGCATTGAGGAAGGGGATCGAGTAGGGCTAATTGGCACCAACGGTTCAGGGAAATCGACGTTGCTAAAGATGGTTGCGGGTTTAGAACCTATCGATAGCGGCGATATTTGGAAAAATGCCAGCAGCAAAATTGTTTATTTGCCCCAGCAGCCGGATCTAGATGAAGAGCGCACTGTGCTGGAGCAGGTATTTGCCGACAGTGGCGACAGTATGGCGCTGGTACGGGAGTACGAGCTAATTTCTGCACGGTTAGCAGAAAACACCGATGATACAGACCGACTGATGGCAATGCTATCCCGGGTATCGCAGCAAATTGATCAAGCCAACGCCTGGGAGCTAGAAACCCAGGCTAAAGTGGTGCTAACCAAGCTGGGAATTGAGGATTTCAGCGCTAAAATTGCAACGCTATCGGGCGGCTATCGGAAACGGGTTGCGATCGCAACTGCCCTGCTTTCTGAACCCGACCTCATCCTCATGGATGAGCCTACCAACCACCTCGATGCCCTGTCTGTAGAGTGGCTTCAGGACTATCTAAGTCGCTATCGCGGTGCCTTGTTTCTCATTACCCACGATCGCTACTTTCTCGACCGCGTCACCAACCGCATTCTTGAAATTGACCGCGGCGACCTGTATTCCTACAGCGGCAACTACAGCTACTACCTAGAGAAAAAGGCAGCCCAAGAAGATGCTGCTGCCAGCTCTCAAAAAAAGCATGCCGGTGTTTTGCGCCGTGAGTTGAAATGGCTGCAGCGGGGTGCCAAAGCACGCAGCACCAAGCAAAGAGCCCGCATTGACCGCATTCGCGATATGCAAAATACCGAGTTCAAGCAGGTCCAAGGAAATGTAGACATTGCCACCGCCGGTCGCCGCATTGGAAAAAAGGTAGTAGAGCTAGAAAATGTGACCAAAGGCTACGACGGCCGCATGCTAATCAAAGACTTCTCTTATCTCTTTACCCCCGACGACCGCATTGGCATTATTGGCCCCAATGGAGTGGGTAAGTCGACGCTAATGAATATCATTACCGGTCTTGAACAGCCCGATTCTGGCACCGTTGAAATCGGCTCTACCATTCATATCGGCTATTTTGACCAGTACTCCGACGATGTCAACATCAACGAAGACCAGCGGGTGATTGACTACCTAAAGGATGTGGCAGAACTGGTTACCACTGCCGATGGGACCGTAATTACCGCCTCCAAAATGCTGGAGCGTTTTCTCTTTCCTCCCGATCAGCAGTACGCACCCATCCATAAACTTTCTGGGGGTGAGCGTCGCCGCTTATTTCTGTTGCGGGTGCTGATGCAGGCCCCCAATGTTTTGATCTTAGACGAGCCTACCAATGACCTGGATGTACAAACTCTAGGGATTTTAGAAGAGTATTTAGAAGGTTTTAACGGCTGTGTCATTGTTGTTTCCCACGACCGGTACTTTCTCGACCGCACCGTTGAGACTATATTTTCCTTTGAGGGGTTAGGCAATCTTAAACAGTATCCTGGCAACTATTCTGTCTATTTAGAGTATAAAGAAAAAGCTGGGCAAGAAAAACTCAAGCAAGAAGCGGCTGTTAAAGCAGCTGAAAAGAAACAGCCTGCTAAGGCTAAAAGTACATCTAAATCTAACAAGATGTCCTATAAAGAAAAGCGCGAATATGCATCCCTAGAAGAGAAGATTCCGGCTCTAGAAGAAGAAAAAGAAACCTTGGAGAAACAGCTATATACGAATCCCCCCAGCGATTACAACGACCTGCAGACCCTGTCGCAGCGATTAGCAGATCTAACAACGGAAATTGACACGTCCACAGAACGGTGGATGGAGCTAGCGGAGCTGATGGAATAGCCCGACTAACAAAGGCCATAGTCGCTGATGATGTCTTGGTGTTTGAGAGTTTCTAGAAACGTTGTGGTTATAGGGGGATTAAAAAAGGCGCAGCTGAAGGTGTCATAGGCTGCTATAGCGACCTTGCCTGCCACCTCAAGCTCTAAATGCATAATGTTGCAATCTAGATGTTCCTCAGCTGTAAGTACTTCAATGAGAGCGTCTACCATATTTGCCTCAACGGTTAGAAGATAGCCAACCCCCGCCAGCTGACTGTTGCTACCAGAAAACGGTGAAGCCGATCTATGAATCGGTGTGGCTGAAAATTGGCTAAAATCAAATTCTTCAATTAGCCACAGTGCCAGACGAATCCGATGGCTGGCAAAGGTAGTGGTAATAGATCGAATGAAATCGTCTAAGCGATCGATGTTGGGGTCAAGAAAGCCTGTGTAGGACATTACTGTTTTCTTAAAAATTCCACATCCGGTACAAGCGGATCGTTGACGACGCCCACACCCTCATAGCCCCAGCGATCTATCATCTGCTTGAGCTGTTGACCGCTAATGGGCTCAACGGCAAAACGATTGGCCACTTCAGCCGCATGCTGATTGACATAGCTAAGCGCCTCATAGTCAGCATTAAACAACATCAGAAAACCCTTAGATTCCTGATTGCGAGGCTTTGCGGCGAGATACTGGCCGTCGTGAGTAGAGCGTAATAGGTAATACGACTTGGTAAACATAGAGTGCTGGTATATTTTAGTCCCTACGCTAAAAGGAAAAGCTGTAGTTGCCTATGGCTCTGTAGTGAAGCTTAATTTACAGGCGTACGGCTATAGCGCTGGTCGCACTAGCTAGGACAATTTTTTTAGGCCGATTGCGTCTTGTGTTGCTTACGAGCAAGCTCATAGGGACTGCTTTAACTGCCTAATAGCAATGCTAGTACCTTTTTCATAGGCTTGCTGCCAGCATTGCTCAATTAGCTTTGGTACAGATAAGTTTGGAAAGAAGTGACTCTGTGAGACAGCGTCGTAGCTATCTTCGTTTAGTCGATATATCTGTAGCGCCTTATTCTTCCAAATCCATACCTCCGGAATCTGATAAGGCAGATAGTCTTCAGCAGAAGTAAAGCTGGTGACATCTACTTCAATCACCAGGTCAGGTGGCGGGTCAGTTTGCCAGTCAATGCGCCATTTGCCAACAACCGCCTTCCAGTTTTCGATATAAAAGCAATAGTCCGGTTCGATGCCTCCTTCTTCGGGTAGGTCAATTGTGATCGGCGTGAAGGCTTCATACTCTTGGGCTGTGTGGTCTAGCAGCACCGTTACGATTTGACCCAGTATATGCGCATCACGACCGTATACTGGCAGCGGAGCCATCAGCAAAATCTCTCCGTCACGATATTTTATCCGAGGGATGGACGCATCTCCTCGCTGCTGAGCGAGCTGTTGGTAATCGTCCCAGCTTCCTGGTATGCGTATGACCGTACCGGGTGGAAGCTGGATTTTTTCTGGAGAAACTACGGCATACATAGCGCTAATACCGACCGTTGAACTCACGGAATACGTACATGTTAATCGCGGCCACAACAAAACAGATGACAAAAATCAGTACGCGAATGCCGTAAATAGGTTCATTCATCAGACGACCGTCGGCAAAAATAGGAGTAAATGAGGGCTCTATCTTTGCCATGACGAATCCGGCAATAAAGGCGGTAATCGTAGAGGTGGCCTGGGAGAGATTTTTGAGTTCACTGCTGGTGTTAGGGGCTACCAAGAAACCAACCAGCCAGCCGCCTGCCCAGCCAGAGACAGCAATGAGAAGCGTCTGGGCAAAGCCTGGATCGTTTAGCTCGCCATGGACTCGGTTTGCTAGCCAAACCACAATACCAAAGACAATAAACCCAACCAGCAGACCGCTGTAAGAGCGCATAGGCTGCATGGCTTAGTTCATTATGGAGAGCTTAATGCGTGGGTCCACAAAGGACAGTGCCAGGTCAGCTAGCAGATTGCCGATAATCAGCATAGTGGCTCCCATCATAAGACTGGCCATAATCAAATACAGGTCCTGGGACTGAACGGCCTGCAGTGTAAGCCTCCCTAGCCCCGGCCAGCCAAAGAAATACTCGGTAATAAACGCACCGCTAAGCAGGCTGGCAAATTCAAACCCTAGCAGCGTGATCAGTGGGTTAATGGCGTTGCGCAGGGCGTGGGTATAGATTACTCGGTCTTCGGAAAGTCCCTTGGCGCGGGCAGTGCGAATATAGTCCTGCCGAAGCACATCGAGCATCTGTCCGCGCATCAGCCGCTGGAGCCCGGCAAAGCTGGTAATACTCAACGCCAGCGTGGGTAAAATCATATGCCATCCGACATCGAGCACCTTGCCTAGCCAGGTGAGGTCGTCGTGGTTAATGCTGGTGCGTCCGCCCACAGGAAATAGCGGTGCCGTCAGCTGGGCAAAGAACAGCAGCAGTAACCCAGTAATCAAAGCGGGGAAACCCTGACCGATATAGCTCAGGACTCGCAGAATCCGATCGGCAAACTTGTTGTGGTTGACGGCGCTGACGATGCCTAGGGGAATTGCGATCGCCCAGGTAACTACAATCGATGCAATAGACAATAGCAGCGTGTTAGGAATTCGCTCAGCCAACACCTCTACCGCCGGACGCTGATAGGCAAAACTCACACCAAAATTAAGTTTGGTTACCACCTGATACAGCCATTGAAAATACTGCTGCCAGATAGGTTTGTTTAGGCCAAACTGTTCTTCAAACTGCTGGATAGTTTCTGGAGAGATCTGCGGATTTTGTCGCTGGGCATCGAGAAAGTCCCCCGGTGCTAGCTGAATAATAAAAAAGCTAAAGGCAGATGCTAAAAGCAGCGTTAGCAATGCCTGCAGAATACGTTTAAGGAAATAGAGCGTTGTCTCACTCGTTAACACCTGCTGCACTGGCTGCAGAGGAGAACGCGTTGAAGGGGATGTAGATTCTGCAGTCATGGGTGAAGACATTCAACACTAACTCAGTATGACAGTAGTGTAGTTATGGGAACTCCGTCAGGTAGCTTTTGGCGACCGTTTAGCTCGCTGAGTTCGATCACAAAGCTAAAAGCGGCAATGGTGGCCCCGGTCTGCTGAATCAGCTCTGCTGTAGCGGCGGCAGTCCCCCCCGTTGCCAAGAGGTCATCAACAATCAAAGGACGGTGGGCAGCGCTCAAGGCATCCTGATGAATTTCAAGACTGTCCTGGCCATATTCGAGGTCATAGGAAACCTGATGCACGGCTGCAGGCAGCTTACCTGGCTTACGCACAGGAATAAAGCTCAGACCAAGCTGATACGCCAGGGGCATACCAAAGATAAACCCCCTAGACTCGATACCGATGATGCAGTCTGGCTGATAGGCAACCACCTGTTCTGCCATCAGGTCAATGCTGGCTTTAAGACCGTCAGCATCTTGTAACAGGGTTGTAATGTCTCGAAACAGGATACCTGGTTTGGGAAAATCGGGTATCTCACGGATCAATGTTCGAATATCTGCAGTGGATTTCACGGCAAGGCTGATGCAGGACGGCCTTATTCTATACTGCGTGACCCGATTGTTGAGGTTATCTAAGTTGCCGCTGGCGAACGTGTCGGATTTGGCTTGTCTTCCGGCAGGATTCAAGTAGGATAAGGAGCAGCCAATTTCTTTGCCCACCCGTGAATGATGCTACGCAAACGACAGTTCCTACCAAACGTCGATGTACTGTAACGGTTTCAGCACAAGCCTGGCACGGATCTAAAGCAGCCGCTCAGACAGTGGGATGCGGCAGCATTTCTGAGCTGCTTGAAAAGCTTGGCAATGGTGAGCTAGCCGTAGTCGTCGCCGATGAGATAGGGCCGCCTTTGCAGGATATTCCCGACCCTCAAAGCGCCGGGGCAACATCTGGAGCAGTGACAGGCTGGCCGCTGGATGCGGTTGATGAAAAACAGGCTAATCAGATCAACAGAACAGCCGTTGGGAAAGCGGCTGGCAGGGTTTCCCTGGGCTCACTCTTCAACAGGGTGCCAAAGCTGGTGTTGACAGCTACCTGTGCCGCTTTGATCTTGTTGCCAATTTTATACGTCTTAGACCTACGGCTCTCGGGACTTAAAAAGCAGCAGGCGTCTATTGATCTAGACGATACCGTCACGTTGACCACCGGGGATATAGTCGCAGGCTACGAAGTCACCGATCATATGCGCATTCGCCCCATTCATCCGGTTACGGGAGCTGCTAATGTACCCCACAACGGTGTTGATTTGGCCACCCCTTCCGGCACTCCGGTCTATGCGGTGGGGGTTACTGGCGACCAGGTAACGGTTGACTGCTGGTGGGATGTGGACGGTGGCGGCTGGGTCGCCGACCAAACAACAGAGTCTTTTCCTCAGCTGGTCTTTCAATCGCTACACTTGCTGGAGAATGAATGCCGTTCAGGTCTATTTACTAGCGGCGATGTGATTGCGCTTACCGGGAACAGCGGTCTTGGCTCGGGGGAGCATTACGACTTTCGAGTCAAGGTAGACGGTCGCTATATTGATCCACCCAAGCACCTTGTGGAAGCGGCGATTACGGGAAAGACGCTGTCAGCCGATGGGACACTGGCTGAGTGAGAAAGGTCTAGACGGTCTTAGATCAGCGGCTGGTCGGGACTGCAAACCGTAGACCAAAATTCGATATCTGTACGAGATTCCAGAACACCGATAAGCTGGCTGCGATAGCCGGTCAGTCGTTCGCGCTCTAGCCCTTCGGCGTAGGGAATCAGCTCATCGACGGTGGCCGTTACGCACACCCAGTCCTTGGTCTGGGCTGCTAAGTCCAAACGTGCTTGCAGAGTATCCACTTCTGCCTGAAGAGCGGCGAGACGATCGCGCTTGATGTAATACTCCATATTTGCGATCGCATTAGTCGCATACACATCATCTGGGCGAGCAGCCAAGGCTCGCCGAAAGTTAATCAGCGCTGTTTGATAGTCAAACGTACCGGCATAGGTATACCCCAGGTTCATCGCTTTGGTATAGGCGTCCTCAGCCGCAGAGGGCGCGACCTCCGTCTGGGCTAAGGCCGTTCCCGGCAGCACCATCGCTAATCCTAAAACCCAGACCCATAACCACTGCTTGCTCATAGATTGCTCTAGTCACCTCTGTCGTTTCTGCTTGTTTTCGCTATTGTTACCACGGATTGCGGCAAATCACATCCCAATGAAGCTGCCCTGCTAACGATTCCAACAGTCTTCCCGTCAACAGGATGTCTGCCCAGATGCCCGTCCGAGAAGAATACCCGCAGAAAGGTGTCCGTATTTCATCGTTTCAGATTTGTCAGCAGATCAGATACCTTGTCAGATCGACCGTCAGTTGTTACATTAGTTTACATTAATATAAGTTTACAAAAGACAGTTAGCGGTTTGGGACTCTCTCGGATGTACCAAACCGTCTGCTCGTCGATGTAACCCTATGCAACTTTGCACTAGCGGTTGAGGAATTACTTGTGGAAGCATCTCAGTTGATAGGACGGTATGCCATCGGTCAGCGGCAGTTTGAGCGGACTGATTTGCGAGAGGCACAGCTGTCAGAAGTAGGCTTAAACCAGGTTTGTCTAAACTACGCCGATCTAACCTGGGCCAACCTTAGTCAGGCAAGTCTAGAGCGGGCCAAGCTAGTGGGGGCCATGGTGTGGCGCGCACATCTGAGCTGGGTCAATCTCAAGCAGGCCGACCTGCGTCGTGCTCTAATCCTGCGGAGCTGCTTAACCTTTGCCACTCTGACAGAGGCATCGCTTCAGCAGGCAGATTTGCGACTAAGTGATTTTAGACAGGCCAATTTACAAGGAGCTAACTTGCAAGGAGCCAAGCTTTGCTTTGCAGACTTGAGCGGTGCGGACCTGTCCTACGCAGACTTGAGCGGTGCGGACCTAACTGGAGCGATTCTACAGGATGTCAGCTGGCGCGGTGTGCGTCTTGATGGAGCGATTTCTCAGCCGGTTGAACCGTCTGCACTGGTCTAAGCAGCCTGAAGACTCAAAATTTCTACGACACTACATACGCCCAGCGCCGTATGCACGAAATCTCGGGTGTGGTGACAACGGCGCCGGTGTAGCCATCACAGGGGGTAAAGACCTGCAGCTGCCATCGCTGATCGGCCACTTTGAGTCGAGGACAGGATGTCAGACTTACTTCAATAGCGCTTAAAGATTCACTGATCCCCTGACCGGTCGCCTTTAGATAAGCTTCTTTGCAGGTCCAATACTTTAAAAACAAGGCACTTTTCTGCTCTGATGCAGCTTGGGTAATTGCTATTTGCTCACTGCTAGCCAAGCAGCGTTTGACCAGACCATCAAGGCGATCCATCGGGCGAAGCAGCTCAATATCTAAGCCAACTGTCTGCTGGGCCACACCACACAGCGCGTATTCTCCAGAGTGGGAAAGATTGAACTGGAGAGCGTTGTCACCCTGTAAAAAAGGCTTTCCGTAGGGGCCATAGTCAAAAACGAGGGCGGCAGGGGACTGCTGAGAGTAGCGGGCCAAGATTTGTCGCAAACTGTGACGAGCCGCCGCAAATTTTCGCCGATCGTCAGCAAACCGATAGCGATCAAAGCGCAGGCGCTCATCTTTAGACAGCACATCCAGCTGTATCGGCTGCTTTAGGGAAATACGCCATAGATCTAGGGTGGTTTGGCCTAGGGTTTGATGACAGTCCGGTGGTGCTGATCTCCAAGCATTGTGGTCCGTAGGGTTTTCTAGGGTTCGCGCCACTGCCGTTGTTCCTGTTAGTTATCGATCGGGTGCAAGGCGGGAAGCCTCTGTAAATACCCTTGGTTCGAGTAATACCACGGTGGTGATTATTGGCCCAACGATGCCAACTTAATCGATATTGCGTAAGCGAGCCTACTACTCTAGCGATTAATCATGCCGCGATTTTTTATAAAGGAACCGATAATTTGTTTTTTTAGTAAAGCTCCCTAGGGAGTAAAAAATATTGGATTGGCATATGCCAACATAGAGGCATGTATCAAATTTTATGAATATCACTAGACCCAATTTCTAAGATGTAAACCTCTAGGGCCCAGGCATTATCAAGTGTTTGAGGAAATCGATGGATAGCCGGTAACGCTGAGCTGGGCCCTTCAACACTCTTTTTTATACGTGTCAATCTGAGTATCAAATATTGCTGTTATGGTGCAATCTTTACCTCATGTCAGCACTCAGTTTTCCACACTGGTGGAACTGCTGCGCCATCGGGCTCAAAATCAGCCAAATCAGCGAGCCTACTGCTTTCTAGAGGATGGTAAACGAGAGGGGCTGAGCTATACCTATGCAGAGCTAGACCGTCAGGCGCGAGCGATTGCAGTACAGCTACAGCAGTCGAGGGGAGAGCGCGCACTGCTGCTGTACCCCCAGGGAGCAGAGGTGGTCGCTGCCTTTTGTGGCTGTATGTACTCGGGAGTCATCGCAATTCCGGTGCCTCCACCCGATGCCGGTCGGATGAAACGAACGCTACCTCGCCTTAGGGAAATCATTAAGGATGCAGCCGCCAGTTTGGTGCTGAGTACAGGGCGTATTATTAACCTGATTCGTGATTCGGGGCTGGTGTTTCCTGAATTTGACTCTATGCGATGGATTGATACCACGCAGCTAGATGAGACGCTGGCTGATCAGTGGCAAGATCCTCAGGTGGATAAAGATGTTTTGGCCTACTTGCAATACACTTCTGGGTCCACATCCACACCCAAAGGGGTGATGCTGAGCCACTACAATTTGATTCATCACTCGGCCTATCTGCAGCGAGCCTGTGGCTACAGTGCCGAGAGTACCACGGTTACCTGGATGCCCTATTTCCATGACTATGGTCTGGTAGAGGGTCTGATTCAACCTTTGTACAGCGGGGCGACCTGCTACATTATGGCTCCTCTGGCCTTTGTTAAACGTCCGCTGCGCTGGCTGCAGGCCATTGATAAATATCAAGCGACTCACTCTCAGGCTCCAAACTTTGCCTATGATCTCTGCGTTCGTCGTATTCGTGAATCGCAAAAAGACGGGCTAAATCTCAGCCGCTGGCAGAGCGCGGGCAATGCCGCTGAGCCGATTAACCCCAGAGTGATGCGAGAATTTTATCAGGCATTTAAGGACTGTGGTTTTACCTGGGAGACGTTTTCTCCGGCCTATGGTTTGGCTGAAGCCACGCTGCTGGTGTCGAGTACCCCTGTCGGGACCGCTCCAACAATTCTGTCTTTGGATGCGGCTAGTCTGGAGCGGGGACAGGTACAGCTAGCAGACAGCGGTACCGTTCGTGAAACGGTGAGCGGTGGGGACCTGGTATGCGAGACTCAAGTAGCGATTGGTAATCCCGACACTTTTGAACGTTGTGAACCCGATACGATTGGTGAAGTGTGGACTGCGGATCCGGGTGTGGCCCATGGCTACTGGCAGCGGGATGATGCCACCCGTGATACATTTGCTGCCTATGTCCAGGGGGGAGATGGACCTTTCTTGCGCACAGGCGACCTGGGCTTTTTAAAGGGGGGGCAGCTTTACATCACGGGTCGTATTAAGGACCTGATTATTATTCGAGGGACCAATCATTATCCCCAAGATCTGGAATGGACCGTACAGAATGTGAGCCCGGCGCTACGACCTGACTATGGTGCCTGTTTTTCGGTGATTGAGGATGGGGAGGAACGACTGGTGGTGGTGCAAGAAGTTGAGCGCTCTCAGCAAAAAGGGCTGGATCCGGCTGAGACGATTGCTGAAATTCGGCAGGCGATTTCTGAAACCCATGAGCTGCAAGCCTATGCCATTGCTCTAGTGAAATCGGGCAATGTGCTCAAGACATCCAGCGGTAAAATCCAGCGTCGTGCCTGTCGCGATCGCTTTATAACTGGAGCCCTAGAGGTAATTGCAGACTGGAGTGAAAATCCGGCTTTAACAGCTAAGGTCCGAGGTCTGCACCAGGAGGTTGAATCTCTAGCCAAACGATTGGAAACGACCTAGCCAACGGCCCTTGCTCACATGCTCTGCTTAAGGTGATTGCTCTATGGAACAGCTCAAGCAATATAATCTGGCCCAGCAGCTAGAGGCCGATCTAGGCGATCCGCGCGATCGCACCCAGCGGATGTCCTTTGCTCAAACGGCGGCCATTGATGAATCGGAAGTGTTTCCGGATGCAGAGATCGCCTGGCTCTACGACTATGGGCTGCAGGATTATTACGTGCCCACCAGCAGCGGCGGCCAGGTTACCTCTTTTGAAGAGTTTGTAGCCTTTGTCCGGGTGCTGTCGCGGCGAGATTTAAATATTGCGATCGCATTTACCACCATGTTCTGGTCATTTTTGACCTGGATGGCCGGGACCGAGAGCCAAAAGCAAACCCTTTCCCAGCGCATGCGCCAGGAACACCTGACCATGTGTCTGGCCTATTCCGAAAAAGAACACGGCAGCGATTTGGTGGGCGGTAGCGTCACCGCTACTAAGGTAGACGGTGGCTATCGGCTCAATGGTGAAAAGTGGCCCATCAACCGCGCAACCATTTCTGGATTGACCTACGTACTGGCCCGCACCGATCCAGACGGGGGCAACCGGGGCCTGTCCCTATTTATGGTGGACAAAAGCCAGCTGGACCCCAGTACTTACTACAATTTGCCAAAAATCAAAACCCACGGTATTCGAGCCGCTGATATGAGCGGTATCGGCTTTAGCGACTGCTTTGTTCCCGACAGTATGCTGCTGGGTCCAGAAGGCCACGGCTTAGAGCTAGCTCTAGAAGGATTTCAAATCACCCGGGCGCTGTGTGCCGCATTTTCCCAGGGAGCCGCCGATACCTGTTTGCGGACCACCCTAAACTTTGCTGTTAACCGGCAGGTCTACGGCAAGACCGTCGTGGATATGCCCCACGCGCGTCGCACCCTGACCCATGCCTTTCTCGATATCCTCACCTGCGACTGTGTCAATATTGCAGCGGCGCGCGGATTCCATGTGGTGCCCGAGCAGTTTAGCGTCTGGTCGGCGGTGGACAAGTACTTTGTCCCGGTCACCCTAGAGCAGATGATGAGCGATGTCTCTGTAGTGCTGGGGGCCAGGTTCTACATGCGCGATGAGCATGACTCTGGTGTTTTCCAGAAAATGCTGCGAGATAGCTCCATCATTAGCGTGTTTGATGGCAGCTCGGTGGTTAATCTCCATGCGCTGATCTTACAGCGGCGTCAGCTAGCTAAAGCCCGCAAGCGGCTTAAGCCCGAAAAAATGACCGCGATTTATCAACGGCTGGCCCGTAGTTTCTCCCTAGAGTCGCCTTTGCCGGAATTTGCCCCCCAGAAACTGGAGCTGTTTAGCAGAGGGGCTGACGATATTCCCCAGGGACTGCCGTTGCTAATCGAGGATCTCGAAACAATGCATGGTGATGGGGCTCCAGCCGTATTAACTGATGTGATTGAGCTTACTAAAATCATTTTGGCGCAGCTTGACGCTCAAGATGAGGTAATTGCCCAAAGCGCGTTTGAGCATGGACATGAGCAGTCCTATGAAAGCTTTGAGCTAGCAAAGCAATATTGCCGACTCCATGCAGCGGCAGCCTGTATTTACATGTGGCGCTACAATCGCCAGCATTTGGGGGAATTTTTTAATCAGGGCGAGTGGCTTGTGCTCTGTGTACATCGACTGCTGTCCCACTTTGATGTCCCGCTAAATCCCATCCCGTTGGAGTTCTACGAAAATGTCTTTCAAGAACTCCTAAGGCTTGATCGGGAGGACAAAATGTTCTCCATTGTTCCCTTTCAACTGGCTCGGTCCACGTCCACACCACCTGACACTGAAAATCATGCAACAGCTTCAAAACTCCAGCTCATCTAGTGCTGTTTCTCCAGCTATGGCCATTCAGCAGTGGCTGGTCGCTCAGTTAGCTGAGGTCCTATCGATTGACCCCAGCACCATCGAGGCCCAGCAGCCTCTGACCCGCTATGGTCTAGATTCAATTGATGCGGTGACCCTGGTGGGCGATTTAGAAGATTGGCTGGATTTAGAACTCCCCTCCACACTGCTTTGGGACTATCCGACAGTCGAAAAGGCAGCTAGTTATTTAGTTGAGGAGTTTGACGTCTCGGTGTGACCGTGTCCGTGATTTGGGCACAAACTGAGCAGTCGGGCCATAACTCTAAATCGGAGCAATAAGGTTATGCCAGGGGCCCTTCATGCTCCACATTAAAGGGGGCAACCGGTGAATTTTTCTGAGTTTTCATTTTGGTGGGTGCTCTTGCTGGTGAGCGTGCCGTTTTTTGCGGTGCGCTACGGCTGCAAGTCTTTGGGCTACTGGCCAGATAAGTTAGACAGTGTGGGACTAGCGGTCCTATCCCTCGTTTTATTTGTCAATGCAGATAAGACCAGTTTTGCTGTCTTTGCGTTTGAGATTGTTTTTAACTACCTGATGGTCAAGTGGATGCTTGGCCGTGAGGGCAAGCAGGCTCAGTGGATTGCCACAGCGCTGATTGTATTTGATGTCGCAGTTCTGGCCTATTTCAAATATCTGACATTCTTTGTTGAGGATGTGATCGGTCTAGCGGGGGGCGTTAGCCCTGACTGGCAAGCTGGGTTTCCGCTCCCTATTTTTCAGTCGATTCCACCGGGGGTTTCATTCTATACATTTCAGATGGTGGCCTTTGTCGTCGATTCGCTCAAGGCCCGTCGCAAGCGCCCGATCAAGTTTTTGGACTATGTCAACTTTGTGGCCTTTTTCCCACAGATTGTGGCCGGTCCGATTGAGCGTCGAGGATCGCTGCTGCCTCAAATTCAAGGCTTCAAGTTTAAGTTCACCGCCGCTAATTTTGATTTGGGGCTGCGGTGGCTTTCGCTGGGTCTATTTATGAAACTGGTGCTGGGGGATAACTTGTTTCCCTTTATCCAGGACCTGAGCCCGGTTGCCGATAACGCCTGGCTGGTTTGGTTTAATGCGTTTTTATTTACCTTGCGGATCTATTTTGACTTTGCGGGCTATAGCTTTATGGCGGTGGGGATCGCTCGGGTGCTGGGGATTCGCCTGACCGTTAATTTTCTGGCTCCTTACACCTCCCAGAGTATCAACGAATTCTGGCGTAGATGGCACGTGTCGCTGAGTACCTGGTTCCGTGACTATGTGTTTTTACCGCTGATGGGCAAGCGTAAGAGCTGGGCCCCGTTTTATTTATTTCTGACCTTTACCCTGTCGGGGTTCTGGCACGGAGCGGCCTGGAATTTTTTGATTTGGGGAGCCTACCACGGGGCGCTGCTGCTGCTGCTGCGCTATGCGGGTCGTCCCTTTAGTCGAGCCATGGGCAAGTATGTAAAACGACCTCAAATTGTGTCTTGGGCGATGACTTTTGGGGCAGTGGTGTTAGGCTGTCTATTTTTTATGGAAACCAATATTGGTTTGCTGATGACAAAGCTAACCACCCTGGTTACACCGGGAGCCTATTCCCTGGGCAATCTAGTGGGAGCGTTTGGTCAATTTAGCGCTAACGAACTGGTGGCGCTGGGGTGGGTGATGGTACTAGCCGGTGCATTTTTGCTGCTTGAGCATGTGGCGGTATGGCAGGAACGTCCAGAATATGACCTGCTGCTGCATCCTTGGGTATCAAGATCGCTATTGGGACTCACCATAGTGCTATCGGCCAACATTCCGTCAGAGTTTATTTACTTTGAGTTCTAACCGGCAGGCTTAAAGGCTAAGGACGCAACTATGCAGGCATCAACGGACCCAAAACAAAAGGATCCCCAACCCAAACTATGGACCTGGCTGTTGGCTATCGGCATAGCCTGGACTGTCGGCTATATTTACAACGTTCATCTGGGGGGGGAAGCTCGCTGGCTTAAGGATCTCTATCAAAAAAAAGCGATCGCAGCGAGAGCGATTGAGCCACCTAAGCTGATAGTAACCGGCGGGTCTGGGGCCCACTACACCATCAATTCTGAGATTATTGCCGAAGCGATTGATCGACCGGTTGTGAATTTAGGGATTGACGGTCCGGTGGGGCTCGATGTGATTTTACCGACGATGCTCCAGCATGTGGACCCAGGTGACATTGTGCTGCTGGTGCCTGAATATTTGATTTTGCTTGATGAGGATGGACTGGGGGAGCGCTCAGGAGCGTTTGCGATCGCAACCGGTCAAGGTCTAAATCAGGTGCCCCCAAAGCAGCTGGTGCGCGACTGGATTGGCATTGGCGTGCCCTCACTGCGGGCGCTGGTAAAATCCACCAGCGACCTAATGACGCTGGGCAAATTTAGCGGCTACTATGATGATCCCCTCACCGCAGCCGGGGACCCAACCGTGGACAAACAGCGTCAGGGCGACTGGTGGCAGCTGGCGATCAAACGACCGGCCACAGCCCATGCTATCCAGCGCATTGAACAGTTTCGCACCGAGGTTGAAACCCAGGGTGGTGAGCTGGTACTGTCGCTACCCTGGGTCTACGGTAAAACCAACGAGGAAACCCAGACCAATATTCGCAAGACAGCTGAGGCCCTGGGGGCCATTGCGCCACTGCTCTATGAGCCAGAGACGCTCAATATTCAATCGGATGTCACCATGTTTGCTGATACCCACTACCATTTGACCAGCGCCGGGCGGGAGGTGCGATCGCAGCAGCTGGCCCAACAGCTCCAGGAGATTCTGCCATGACCCTAACTCCTGCAAAATCGTCAGCGCCTGTGAGTTCCGGTTATACGCCCAGAATCGCGATTATAGGCGGCGGCTTTGGCGGGCTGTATACGGCGCTCTATCTGCAAAAGTATCGTCACCTCAAAGACAGCGTCATTACTCTAATCGAACCTCGCGAGCGGTTTCTGTTTACCCCCCTGCTCTATGAAGTCCTCACAGAAGAACTGCTGCTTTGGGAGGTAGCTCCCTACTACCAGACGCTCCTCAAGGGCACCAATATCCAATGGCAGCAGGACTGGGCCGAGCATATCAATCTAGAGCAGCAGAGAGTAGTTCTGCGGCAGGGGACGAAGATCTCCTATGACTTTTTGGTAGTGGCCCCGGGCGCTCAAACTAGACCTTTACCGATTCCAGGCATTGCCGACCACACCCTGACCTTTCGCAGCCTAGACGATGTGGTCACCCTCAAGACCCGACTAGACAGTTTGGCCCAGGTGCCCTATCCAGTGGCCGTTACCGTACTTGGAGCCGGAGCCAGTGGGGTAGAACTGGCCACTAAGGTGGCAGACCGTCTGGGAAAAAAAGGGCAGGTCCGTCTGGTGGATCGAGGTGACGAAATCCTTAAACCCTTCCCCAGAGGACTCCAGCGTCGGGCAATGCGGGCGCTGGCCCAGCGCAATGTAGAGCTGCTGCTCCAGACCGAAGTGATGGCAGTCGGTCCAGATACGATCCAGCTAGACAATATAGAGCTGCCCAGCCATCTCACGCTTTGGGCCACCGGAACTGAACCCGTGCCCTGGATGGGATCACCGGTGAGTACCAATGATGCGGGCCAAGTATGGGTTAGATCGACGCTGCAGCTTAGGGACTACTTTAATGTTTTTGTCGTGGGGGATATCGCTGTGCAAAAGCAGTCGGTTCCCAACACGGCTCAAGCGGCTTACCAGGCGGCGGCCTCAGTGGCTAAAAATCTAGCCAAGATGACCCAGCAGCGACAGCCCACGAATTTTCGCTACCTCCATTTGGGAGACATGATCACCCTGGGGCGTGGCACCGGCGGTGTCTGGAGTTTTGGTATTAGTCTAGGGGGCAGGCTCGGCGGAATTATTCGACGAGCGGTGTATATTCATCGCATGCCCACAAATCGTCACCGACTCAAGGTGGCCCGGCGGGCGCTGGCTGAAGTAGGTCGAGCGCTTTGGCCCTTTAAGTAGCTCTGATCGACCTTCACTCGCGCTGTCCCATGTTTGCTTCCTGGCTCAAACCCCTTGAACGTCGTTATGGTCTAGACCTGCGGTCCCTGGCACTGCTGCGCATGGGGCTGGCGTTAATTATTTTGAGCGACCTGTGGTTTCGGCGTGGGGATTTGCTGGCCCACTATAGCGACCAGGGCGTTGTGCCTCGCAGCCTATTGGGGGAGCTGTGGCAGCCTGCCTACTGGTCAATCCACGCGCTGAGCGGCGCGGTGTGGTGGCAGGGGGTGTGCTTTGCGATCGCAACCTTTAGCGCCTTGCTGATGCTCATCGGCTACCGTACCCGCTGGGCAACGGTGGTCTCCTGGGTGATGGTGATTTCCCTTCACAACCGCAATCCCCTATTGGTCTTTGCTGCTGATGATGTGATGCGGGCCATGCTCTTCTGGGCCATGTTTTTACCCCTGGGTAGCAGCTACTCTGTCGATCAGGCCCTGAATACGTCATCCATCGTCCAGCCAAAACGTATCCTGACTGGAGCCACCTTGGGTCTGATGGTGCAGCAGTGCTACATCTATATGTTCTCAGCTCTTTTTAAAACAACAAGCGCCGACTGGTGGCCCGATGGTACCGCCGTCTACTACTCCCTCAGCTTTGATCAGTATGTCACCCCCATCGGCAGCTTTCTACTGCACTTAGGGCCTTTACTGATGGTCTTTACCCTGGTGACCCTGCTTTTAGAATGGGTGGGACCGCTACTGCTATGGAGCCCGATCAAAACCGACCTGTGTCGGATGGTGGCCATTGTTATCTTTATTCTGCTGCACCTGGGCTTTGGGCTGACGTTAAATCTCGGCATCTTTCCTGCCCTGAGCTGTTTTACCTGGCTGGCTTTTATCCCCACTTCAGTCTGGGATCGTTGGGCAAAGCGGGCGTTTACCCCCAAGCAGCTGGGGCTAAAAATCTATTACGACGCCGACTGTGGCTTTTGCAAAAAGGTTGTCCATCTGCTGCGTACATTTTTAGTGCTGCCGCGCCGGGTGCCCCTACAGACAGCCCAGAGCGATCCGATCATCCAAACAGCCATGGAAACCCAAAACTCCTGGGTGATTGTAGACTGGCGGGGCCAACACCATTACAAATGGCAGGGGATTGCCTATGTTGTCAGCCTGTCTCCCGTATTTCGGCCTCTAGCAAAAGTGCTGCGCTGGTCGCCGCTAATGGCAATAGGAACCCGCTTCTACGAAGCTATCGCCAACAACCGTCGACTTGCCGGTAACTTTACCAAGCCGCTTAAATACCAGTCGTTTACAGTGCGACCCACCAGCTGGCTGAGCTTAGTGACGCTGTTCATTCTGATGCTGATTACCCTTTGGAATCTGCGCAGTATTACCACCCACTATGCCTTTGTCGATGACCCATCGCTAGCACCGCTACGCCGCATCACCCACAGCCGCACATTACAAAAGCTAGCCCCGCTGTCGCAGGCCACCCGTCTTGACCAGTCCTGGAGTATTTTTTCCCCAGGACCGCCCAAAGATGACGGCTGGTACGTAGGAGTGGGGACGACCATCAGCGGCGAGGCAATCAACATTTTGCAGTCTGGCGATATTAGCTTTGACAAACCGAGTCTCAAGCAGCGCGCTCAGCTTTACGACAATATGCAGTGGCGCACCTACTTTATCAACCTGGGTCGTCAGAAAGGGCAGCTAAGCTGGAATAGCTTTGGCCAGTATTTGTGCGCACGTCATGACCGCCTGCAAACGGCTCAGCTACTGTTTGTAGATGAGCGCACGACGGCTCCGGGCATTCCCCAGACAGCAAGCCAGCAAGAACTTTTTAAGCATCAGTGCGCGCCTTCATAGATTTGAACCGCCGTGCCAATAAGTTGAATTTTGCAGGGGACTTTTTTCGAGCGGTTCCGGTTGATACTCCGGTTGATACTATAGTGCTGATATTCCAGAGCACCCACTCCCATGCAGCTTCGGGCCTTTTTTCGCAACGCAGGACAGTGGCTTTTTAAGTCACCAGATCAATCGCTTGAGCAGGCATACGAAGCTGCACTAACGATCAAAAAAATAGAAGACGATTATTTTGATGGGCAGCCCATTGACCAGGGTAATAGCGAATATGGAGATAGCGCCTATCGCTACATTCAAGGAGAGGTCAAACGTAATATCCTGCTGATCCAGCAGCGGATGGCGGCCTTTGAAGCAGCTCGCTCCAATCTGCCCCAGGGACTACAGATGGAAGTGCAGTCCTATGACGATCAGCAAGATGAATACACGCTAGATTTAATTGATCAATCCGCCATTATTTTTAAGAAACTGCGGTATATTGATGAGATTTTAGACCGCTACGAAACTCTATCGGGTCAGCTAACAGCCGCCAGAACTGCCGGTGCCAAGTCAAACAGTAGCCCCAAAAAAGGTCGAGCCGGGTTAGCCGCCCCCAGCGGTATACTACCGCGCTCTATTTTGCGGACGGTGGACCGAGTCAAGCAGGACCTCGATCCTCAAGCCGAATCCGATGTTCTCAAAAGCTTTCATAAGTCCCAGGGGAAAACCAAAATTGCCCTGCGGTTTGTGCTGCTGCTAATCATTGTACCTCTGCTGACTCAGCAGCTAACCAAGCACTTTGCGGTGGGTCCTGTGGTGGATTACATGCGCCAAACAACCGAGGCTGAGGTGTTTCTCAACGATGAGATGGAAGAAGAAGCACTCCATGAGCTACAACAGTTTGAAGAGCGGCTGCGATTTGAAGTGATCTTGGGTAAGGTAGCGGCCCTGAGCGAAGCTCAGCTAGAGGAACAGGTACTGGATAAAGCCTTAGATATTGAAGAGGAGTATCGTCAGCGCAGCGCCGATTCCGTCAAAAATGTCTTTGCAGATATGTTTGCCGTGCTGGCTTTTTCGCTGCTGTTGAGGACCTGTAAACGCCAGGTCGCCACCCTTAAAGCCTTTATTGATGAGATTGTTTATGGGCTAAGCGACAGTGCTAAAGCCTTTATCATCATTCTCTTTACCGATATGTTTGTGGGGTTTCACTCGCCCCACGGCTGGGAAGTTTTGCTAGAAGGGCTGTCGCGACATTTAGGATTTCCGGCCAACCGCGATTTCATCTTTCTATTTATTGCGACGTTTCCAGTCATCTTAGATACGGTATTTAAGTATTGGATTTTTCGCTATCTCAACCGAATTTCTCCATCTGCTGTGGCTACCTATAAAAATATGAATGAATAAGCGACTTTCTAGAATCTTGATAAGAAAAATTGCCCGGTGTAGTTGCATCCGGTAGAAAACCCACTAAACTGACCAATTAGTCCCGGCAAAAGGAGCCCACCCAATGAGCACACCCGGCCCCCCGTTAGGCGCACGCTACACCGTATTGCGAGAACTCGGAGAAGGGGGATTTGGTCGCACCTATTTAGCCGAAGATTTACATCGGTTTAAAGAGCCCTGTGTGCTCAAGGAATTTGTCCCTCAAATTGAGGATCCCAATCTGCTGGCTAAGGCTCAAGAGCTGTTTGAGCGAGAAGCCAAAATCCTATATCAGCTAGAGCATGCACAGATTCCCAAATTTCGTGAGCTGATGCGAGAGGGAGAGCAGCTCTTTCTAGTACAAGACTATGTGGAAGGGACGACCTATCGCAGTCTGTTGCAAAGTCGTCAAGACCACGGCGGACACTTTAGTGAAACTGAAATTACCCAGTTGCTTTACCAGCTGCTACCGGTGCTGGACTATATCCACGACTTAGATATTATTCATCGCGATATTTCGCCTGAGAATTTGATTCTACGGGCTCAAGATGGCAAACCAGTTTTGATCGATTTTGGTAGCGTCAAACAAATTGCAGCCACCGTAGAGCAGGAGCTATCGGCTGAATCAAGTAAGACTCGCATCGGTAAGGCTGGCTATGTGCCACCAGAACAGTTTCGGACGGGGTCGGTAGACGCTACCAGCGACCTCTATGGACTAGCAGCAACCCTGGTGGTGCTTGCAACCGGCAGAGAGCCCCAGGAATTAAATGACATGTACGATAACTCCTGGAACTGGGAGCGCTTTGTCAGCCTTGGGGAACCCATTAACCAAATTCTTAAAAAGATGCTGGCATCGTCTCCGGCTGAGCGCTATCCATCAGCAGCAGCGGTGATGCAGGCCCTCCAGGGAAGAAAAGAAAATCCTGAGGAGCAAGCGCTGAGTGCCGTCGCACCAGGCGCTCCGGTCATCAACGATAACGGTGTAGTGGCGACCGCTGACGATGGTGAGATCTATACCGCTGAAGCAACTCAGGTGGCGGCACCTTTACCTGAAGCGACCACCATGACCTCTGCTAGTGTTAGTCCTGTGCGTCAGGGAGGCAAGGATAGTCTTTTTCAGGCGGTGATTGGGCTACTGGCTCTGCTGGGGGTCAGCAGTCTTTTGATTGCCGTTTTGTTTGGCGTGGGCATACGGCTACCCTTTGGCGGTGGAGACAGACCCGTCGATCCGGTCGAGGAGACCGATGGGGTCGGGCTTACGCCTGACGAACTGGCTCGTAAGCAGGAACTGGCACAGCGTCGCGAATCCTTGGGAGTCAATGAAGCCTGGCTCAATCAGTGGATCAATCAGCGCTTCTATGAGCAGTATCCCAACTTACAGGGGCGTCCTTTAACCTCAGCAGCGGAGGACGCGCCTTTGCGGCTGCGCTGGGACAATCTGGCCATGGAAGCACTCGATACGCTACAGGCAAATTTGAGTATGCCAGCCCGGCGCGGTTTGGGAGCCTATGGTGCTGACGACCGTGAAAGCTGGCGGAATACGGTGAATCAGCTCAATGTTAGCAGCCGTGCGTTAGAAGACCTGGCCGATGCAAAATTTACGACCATCTTTCCCCAAGAGCAGCAGGATAATCTGTTGGACAGACCGGTGGGGCAGGTATGGTACGCCCTGGCTCAGGACAGTGTGGAAGATTTGAGCGGCGGAGAAGCACTTGAAACGGTTGAATTTGAGCCGGGGTCGTTTAGAGAGCGGCTGACTGGACAGCTGGCACCGGGACAGGGGCGGGTGTTTGTTTTGAATTTACAGGAGGGCCAGAACCTCCGCGTTAATTTGCAGGCCCCTGAAAACAGCACGCTGATGTCGCTTTATCTGCCGGTACCGTCGCAACAGGAGCCTTTTTTGCTGTCTGATTCGTCGGAAACGGTGTGGTCAGGACGATTAACTCAAACGGGATATTACGAAATTGCGATCGCATCTCAATCACCAAACCCCATCAACTATGCCCTGAGTATGGCAGTAGACAATATTAGAAATACGGCTCCCCCTGAGGAAGAGACGCCTACCGAGCCCACCGACGAATCAGCCGAGGACGAAACCCCCGCAGAGCCTCCCGCTGACGATACGGCCCCGCCTGCCGTGGAAGACGAAGATAGTGCGTCAGAACCCGCCGAAACCCCTGAGGACGGAGTCGCGTTTTGATCTGCCTTTATCCCAGCTCTTTGACAAAGGGTTGGAGCACATCAATAAATTCAGCCGTTGACTCATAGGGCAGCACGTTGCGACCAGGGATAGCAACGCCGCGAGCGTTGGCAAAGTGATGGATGTAGCTGTCCAGCCGCTTTTGCCCAGTCGTGTCCTGGGCGGTGCGGTCAATAGTAGAGGCAGATTCGCCCATAATGACAAGAATCGGCTGCTGGATAGATGAGATCGCGCCGCCATAGTCCTGTCGCCAAAACCCGGCCAAAAACGAAAACACCGCATAGCGAGTGGCCATATCCCGCGAGCCCTGGTGCAGCATCGCCAGCCAGGCATCGGTGACGTCTTCCGGACAATCAAATAGCTGCCGCTCAGAAAACGACCTCAGAAATTTCTGAGTGCGTGCGTACTGATAAAACAGCCAGCCCAATGGCGACGCAAATAGCGACCAGTTTAGCTGTGGCCGACTGGCGAGTTCTGTAATTAGCTTCCAGGCCGGTGGGCCCGACAAGGCCGCTCCGACTATATCTTGGGTCATAGTTTTATCTGCCATCAGCTCTAACGCCACCGGCAGCAGCGCCCCCTGCACTACAATAATCACCGGCTGGCGGATCACTTCTTTGATTAAGCCGTGAAGCTGTTCTGCCCAGTCTTTGGGATAGTAAGGACGGCGAGGCAGATCGCTTTTGCCACAGCCCAGCAGGTCTGGAACGTATACTGGACGGTCGGAATACTGAGCCACAAACGGGTGCCAAAACTGCCCGGCCAGTCCCACGCCAATGGGATGAATCAACAGCAGCGGCGTTCCTTGAGCATCGGCATTATGCACCTCATAGGCGCAGGTGTACTGTTGCCAGCGATAGCTTGCCATAGACGTTCCCCGTAGAGCCAGCGCTTATTTTATCGCCTACGATGGAGCATAGCCACGCAGTCTCGAATGTCCGCCCGATACCAAAGCTACTAGACGAAGATCTCATCAGAATTTTGGTATTTTAGAAAGCTAGCGTTGCCGGCTCCAAATCGCTCAAGTCTCTAAATCAGCAATCGTAAACAATCTGCTTGTGCTTGCTGACAATCAGGTGGCATTAGTAGTTCATCACCAAAATCTCGTCTACTTTGCCGCGCTTGGTGGCTTTTGAATTAATCGCTCGGGTCGCTCTGACACATACGCAGCGATAGTCCCGGTACAGGTCCTGAATAAAGTCTGTAGAGGCGTTGCTAAGCAGCACTTTGCAATCTCGCCGGGTGAGGTCATCTACAACGGTCTTTAGTCGCTGTTGCTCGGTGCGGTCAAACCCATTTCTGTTGTAGCTGGTAAACGACGATGTGGTTGATACTGGGTCGTAGGGGGGGTCAAAGTAAACAAAGTCATGATGACCGGCGGTGGCCACTGTTGTGGCAAAGTCCGCCTGCTGGATAGTGACATTTGCCTGGTTTAGATACTGACTGACGTTTCTTAAGACAGTCTCGTCAACAATGGTGGGATTTTTGTAGCGGCCAAAGGGAGCATTAAACTGTCCTTTTGAGTTCACTCGAAAGAGACCGTTGTAGCAGGTTTTGTTAAGAAAGATAATGCGAGCGGCTCGCTGCACTCTAGTTTTATCGGCAAAGGCGGCCTCTCGATCCCAGCCTCGTACTGTATAAAAGTATGTCTTTTCGTTACGATGCTGCTGAAGATGCTCAATCAAATCGTCAACGGAGTCTTTGACCACCTGGTAGCAGTTGATGAGCTCGGGGTTGCGATCGCTAATCGTCGCCCTCTCCGGCTGTAGCGTTAATAAAAGCGCCCCACCCCCAATAAATGGCTCATAATAATGACCGTAGCCAGACGGCACATACTTCAGCAGTTCAGGTACCAGCTGCCGTTTACCCCCGGCCCACTTTAAAAACGGACGGAGAGCGAGTGGGGAAGAAAGTTGAACCATAAACTCTTAAGAATTTTCCCCTCAGGAGAATCGAGTACCTACGGTAGGATGAATAAGGCTTTTAATAATATTAAAAACTGCTGGCCAGCAAAGCGCCGATCAGCAAAAATTTAGACGATGCAAGTTTAGACGATGCAAGAATTTTTTTCCAATGTATCGCGGTATCCCCGCTACTTTATTACATTTACCCTGGGCGTACTCTACAGTGCTGTTAAGCCGCTGCTACCGCTGTTCGAAAACCGCACCACAGCCATTGCGCTGGTTGGAGCCGTAGTCGCTGGCTTTATATTTCTAAGCTTTACTCTACGGGCCATGCTGGGATTGGCATAAGGGTTTAGTCAGGTCAAATCACTAGCTAGACAAGGAGAAGACGATGGCAACCAGTCGTCGAGTAGCGCGGGTATCCGCATCGATTAAACGTGAAATTAGCCAGATGCTAGTGTCAGACATCAAGGATGACCGTGTTGGGGCTGGTATGGTCAGCGTCACCGCGGTAGATGTCTCCGGCGATCTGCAGCACGCCAAAGTATTTGTCAGCATCTATGGCACCGAAGAAGCCAAGGTAGAAACCATGGCCGGACTTGCTGCTGCCACCTCCTATGTGCGCGGTGAGCTGGGGCGGCGGATGCGCCTCAGACGCACGCCAGAAATCATCTTTAAAGAAGATGTCTCATTTGAGCAAGGAACCCAGGTACTCAACCTGCTAAGTCAGCTAAAACACGAGCGCGGCAGCGACGAAGACGGAATTCCGACGGTGGTACCCAGTGCTATCGACGATGAGGAATAGAGTTTAGTTCAAGCACTACGGCACCGCAGCTTTCTCAATGCTAAAGCCCATTCTGCCTGACCCAGATAGCCTGTCGCTATCTCAGCTGGTTGCTCAGATGATTGTTGTCCGTACAACCGGGCACCTGTTTGACCACGAGATTGAATATCCGGTTTGGGAGGCTACCCAAACCCAGCTGGAACACTACATTGGCGAACTGGGTGTCGGCGGTGTAATTTTGCTGGGGGGGAGCGGGGCCGAAGTGGCTCTACGTACGCAGGCGCTGCAGGCCATGGCAGAGATTCCCCTCTTAATGGCTGCCGATATTGAAGAAGGCGTAGGTCAGCGCTTTAGCGGTGCTACCTGGTTTCCACCGCCGATGGCCCTGGGGGAAATTGCTTACACAGATCTGGAGCTAGCAAAAACCTATGCTCATCAGTTTGGTCAGCACACCGCCTGTGAAGCCATGGCCATTGGTCTTAACTGGGTGCTAGCGCCGGGCGTAGATGTCAATAATAAATCGGCATATCCAGTTATTAATGTGCGAGCCGTTGGAGAAACGCCGGAGATTGTTACTCAGCTTACTCAGGCATTTATTCGAGGGACCCAGACATATCCGGTGCTGACAACGGTCAAGCATTTTCCTGGCCACGGGGATACCTCTATCGACTCCCATCTCAGTCTGCCGATCATTGACCATAGTTTAAGTCGGTTGGACCAGGTGGAGCTGGCACCGTTTAAAGCTGCGATCGCACAGCCCATAGATGCGGTGATGACGGCCCACATCTGCTTGAGCGCTCTAGATCGAACTTACCCGGCCACCCTATCAAAGCCGATTTTGACCGGGCTATTACGTCAGGATCTAGGGTTCGAGGGTCTGATTGTCACAGATGCACTGGTCATGGGGGCCATTACTAAAACCTATGGGGCCTATGAAGCCGCCGTGCTAGCGGTAGAGGCGGGGGCCGATGTGATCCTAATGCCTGCAGATGTAGAAGGCTGTATTCAGGCAATTTGTGAGGCGGTACGGGTAGGGCGCTTGACCCAAAAGCAAATTCGGTCGTCAGTGGAACGGATCTGGCGAGCAAAGCATAAAGTATCTGGTCCCCTAGACGCGGGACCATCCTGTCATAATTGGGAACCGGCAGAACCGGCCACTCAGGTACAGCAGCTGGCACAGCCATCAGCATTAGGACTAGCAAGATCTATACTGCAGGCATCTGCTCGACAGACAATTAGCTTTAGCCCCAAAGGCCCTGGACAAAATCTGATTTTGGTAGATGACGTCTTAAGCTGTCGATATCTGCCCAGAACAGCTCCAGCCATTACGCAACCAGCGGGGTGGGGATATGAGCTAACCCTGTTGGATAGCCGAGCGTCATCATTACTAAAGATGGGCCTGCCTACGCTGGTGCAGTTATTTATTCGAGGCAATCCGTTTCGCAGCGGTCAGAATCTCGTGCAGCTGGCGCGTAAGTATTTAGAAACGCTGACGGCTACCGGTGATTTACAGGCGATGATTCTCTACGGCAGTCCTTATGTGTTGGAGCAGCTATCGCTACCGGAGAATATGCCTTGGGTGTTCACCTATGGACAGATGCCGATAGCTCAAACTTTAGCAATAGCGACTCTAGCTGGTGAAACTGTTGTTACTGGGGCTGTAAATCACAGTTTTACAGATTGATTTTTAGAGATAGAGATTTTATGAGATGCCAAAATTAATGCTGGAGCGGCGTTCCACAGGACGTCTAGTGTATCCAATTCTTTAGTAGTTGAAACGGGTTGACACGTCAGCATTAGTAGAAAAGTCTCCTGTAATCTGTTTGATAATAAGCTAATACTCTCTCTTTTTATTTTTTTAGAGAGACATAGCCAGCAGCCCATCCTAAATTTGCAATAGCGGGTGCGATCTATCTTTAGAGAGACGGATTTCAGCTCGTTATCTGGAACTATAAATAAAATATAAAATCCATTATGCATTTGGCAACGTGACAGCCTAAGCTACCGATTTGAAAAAAATAGTATAAAACCTGCTTTTGGTTAGCGTTTGGCCATACTCATAGGGAATCCGTTTATGGATACTGATAGCTTGAGACTGCTGTGGCGAATTATCAGTAATTTGTCACCAGACAGCCTGATGGGGATGACCCACGAAGAACTCACTCAGGCTCTACTACAACAGCTGGGTGAACAGCACCCGTTAGGCGACCATGACTGGTCAAATCTAACCACCTATTTGAGACATAAAGAACATCTGATTCGGGAGCTGTTTTGCGAATAGCTGACTAGGACAAACTGCTATCTTTTGGCCAGGTAAAGGCAAATGTGCTGCCTTTATCTAGCTCTGACACCAGAGTGATTTCTCCACCCTGGCTTTCTACTAATTTTTTGACAATACTCAGGCCGATGCCAGTGCTCTCAATGGTGTCACGGCTGGCCAGCGTCTGAAACACTCCAAAGATACGGTCGTGATACTCAGCGGCAATACCCGGCCCGTCGTCAGCAACGGCAAACTCCACCATAGAATCCATATCCTTGACTGAGATAATAATGTGTCCGTCAGGACGATGATGATATTTGATGGCGTTGTTAATTAAATTGGTGAGCACCTGCTGGAGCAAAATCTTTTCAGTGTTGAGGGTAAACTCTGAAGTGGGCAGAGTGACTTGCATGGTCTCAGGAACGGCCAGGGCATCAACAATATCTTGTAGCAGCTGAGCCGTGCTCAGAGGAAGGGTTTCGATACTTTGTCTGCCCGCTCGTGAGTACTGTAGCAGTCCGTCAATAAAGCCTTCTAGCCGCTTTACCCGCGTCTTCATCAGCGATAGCTGCTGCTGATTGTCGGGTGGGATTTGCTCACCGAGATCTTCTTGCAGCCACTGGGCTAGATTAGCAATAGCTCGCAGCGGCGCTTTGAGATCGTGGGACGCGACATAGGCAAACTCATCTAGCTCTTGATTGCGAGATTTGAGCATCTTGCTGGCTTTTTGCAAGCGACGATTAGCGGTTGCTAGATCTACGGCTCGCTTCTGTAGCTTTGAAATCAGCTTATTTTGCTGAATAGCGATCGCAATCTGAACCGACAGATCTTCTAGTAGACTAAGCTCGGTGGTTTGCCACTCTCGGGTTTCACGACAGTGATGGGCAACTAGCAGCCCCCAGAGCTTAGCCGTCGAATGTTTGGCTTTTTCGGTAGGCTGTAGCAGAATCGGGACAACCAGGTTGGCCTTGACCTGAAACTGTTCTAATAGCTCGATATGACAATCGGTAAGGTCCGTTTTATAAATATCGGCAATGACCGTCTTATGGCCGTTGAGATATCGTTCAGCCCCCTGATCTCTAAAACAGGTGTCGTTGATTTTAGCGCCTAGGCCAACGCGTAAGTTGGGTAAAACAGACTCGGCTACGACCCAACCGGTCATATCAGCATTAAATTTGTATACCAGGGTGCGATCGCACTTCAGCAGCTCCCTCACTCCGTCAACGGCAATATTTAAGCTCGTCTCTAAATCGAGCGACTGACTAATCCGCAGCGAAATGCTGGCCATGAGCTGCTGCTGCTGCTGCTGCCGAGCAATCGTTTTTTGTAACTCCTGCTGGGCCAGCGCCCGACGCACTGTTTGAATCAGCCGCTTATCATCCAGGTTGCCCTTAACTAAATAGTCCAGGACTCCCATTTTCATAGCTTCCACCGCCACCTGCTCATTGCCCTGTCCGGTCAGCATGATCACAGCAGGCAGCGTTTGACGGGTTTCTGCCAGGGTTTGCAAAAATTCGATGCCGTCAATATCCGGTAGTCGATAGTCCAGCAGAATCACGTCAGGCTGATACTTCTGCCACATCTCCAGCCCGTGCTCACCACAGTCGCTCAACAAAATAGAGCAGCCAAAAATATCAGACCGACTCAAATATCGTTCGTAGGTAACCCGGTCAGACTCAGAGTCATCAATCACCAGAACGTTACAGCTTTGTCCAGAATTTTGACAGGTAATCGGTTCAGCCGTGGGTGAGCCAGTCATAATGCCATTTCACAGGACATGGACAAACAAAGCGCAAGCATTAGTTAAAATGCTTTGAAAAAATACATATTTCATTAATGAATAGATTGTACCTAAACCGAACCAGGTAGTACAGCGACTTGATACCAATAGTCGATAAATAGTCTGATGGAAGATTTTAGATGCTCAATATTCGTAGGCTTCAGCATGTAGCTGTTGACCCCACAGCGATAGCACTCCTCAATATCTCTGGGATTTGAAGACGTCGTCATCACAACGATAGGAATAGTCTTGAGTTTTTTATCTTGCTTGATTTGGTTTAGCACTTCTCGCCCGTCGGTTCCCGGCAAGTTTAGGTCTAATAGAATTATGCCGGGCAGTTCCGCTAGGGGAGAATCGGCATACGGACCTGCTTGATACAAAAAATCCAGCGCATCGTCGCCGTCTATACAGCGTACGGTGGGCACTTCGAACTGACAGGTTCTACGCATAATGCGATTGAGGGCTTCAAAGTCCTCATCGCTGTCTTCTACGACCAGTAGCGTTGGATAAGGTGTATCGCTCATCAATTCAATTTTCTAGTGTGAAATAAAAAGTGCTCCCCTTACCATAAGCTGAATCCACCCAGATATGTCCACCGTGACGTTCTATGATTTTCTTAACAATAGTTAATCCGGCCCCAGTCCCGCCGCCGTAACGTCCAGGTGCGTGCAGTCGCTTAAATATGCGAAAAACGGAGTCTAGATGCTTGGCGCGAATGCCGATACCGTTATCTTTGACATAGAACACGGTTTGGGTAATGCCTTTAGGGATTGGGATGGTGGTATCGCCAGGGTCTACAAACCCAATTTCGACGCGCTTTTCGTCCTTGTTGTTGTATTTGATGGCATTGCTAAGCAGATTGGTAAATAGCTCGATAATCTGGGTGCGATCGCCCATCGTCGCTGGCAGCGACTGCGGCACCTCAAAGCTCACTGGCTCAGCCTTACTTATCTTCAATACGTCAATAACGCCTTTAATCAAGTCGTTGAGGTCAACCGGTTCTAGCAAAAGCTCCGCTCGCCCCAGCCTTGAATAGTGCAGCAGCGAATTGATCAGGTCCTCCATCCGCTGGGTCAATCGCATTAGGGTTTGTAGCTTGCTGCTGCCGTCTTCTCCTAAGATCTCGCCGTAGTCTTCAATCAGAAAACTAGAGTAGTTGTGAATCCCTCTAAGGGGTTCTTTGAGATCGTGGGAGGCCACATAGGCAAAGGCATCTAGCTCTACGTTGCTACGCTCTAGCTCTGAATTAACCTGGGCCAGCTCATCGGCTTTTTTAAGCACTAGACCAATGATGGCGCTGCGCAGCTCTATGGCAGCTTCGGTTTCGCAGGGTTTCCAGGGAAGTGAGTGCTGTCGTACGGTCTCTTTCCACAGTTCGAACGACTGCCGAGGCGATATGCGCTGCTGTCCGTTCTCGTCGGCCTCAAACGGTTTGTTGGGGTTACCAGCCCAGCTGATAGTTTGCACCACTTCAGGACGAAACCACAGAATATAGATTTTCTGAGTCTTAGAAATAGCCAGCGCTAGCAGACCTTTGATACCGCTCTCAAAATCAGCAGCTGGAGGATAGGTCTGGCTGAGGGTGGCTGTTTGGTAGATAACACTTTGGTCAAACTGTTTACTTAGCCACTCCACTAGCTCACTCACCTCAGTCTGGGTGGGGGTTTGACCCAATAGGGTAATGTTACTCTGCTCACAATAGGCCACGCCGGTAGCCCCAGTTAGCTCAATTAAAGACTGAGCGTGGTTAGTCAGGCCCTGTAGCAGGCTGTCGCTGGTGGTCAGCGCTGTAACAAAATCGGTTTGAAGCGTTTTCAGCCGAATTTGATAGTCAGCGTCCTCACTGTCTTGTCGAGAAGCAAGTTCTAGCGATACCACCTGCCCTAAAAATTCACAGATGGTACGCACCTCATAGGAAAGCTTACGGGGACTATTGTGGTGGCAGACAATCATGCCCCAGAGCTTATGTTCACAAATTAAGGAGATGGATGCCGACGCTTGCACCCCCATGTTGTTTAAATATTCGGTGTGTAGAGGCGACACGCTGCGCAATGTGGCCAAACTCATGTCTAAAGCCCTATCTTTAGACGTCTCGCCCTCGGACACAAGGGGGACGGGGGTGTAACGTGCGTCTGGAATCAAACGCAGCGGATTGAGCAGATATAGATACTTTGCTTGCTCAGGAATGTCGGTAGCGGGATAGTACAGCCCTAAAAAGGGAGTCATGCCTGCCTCGTGGGTCTCAGCAATAACGCTACCGGCACCGTCATTGTCAAAGCGGTATACCATCACCCGATCGAAGTTGGTAATGTGCTTGACTTCTTCAACGGCGATCTGACACAGTTCAGCGAGAGTTTGGGTCCGCTGTAGACGACTGACAGGCCGCTTAACTAGACTATAAAAGTCAAAAAAGCTGACTGCAGCCGACGTCTCCTCGGTTTCTAGCTCCAGGATTATAGTCTGGTTAGTTTTATGGACGATGGCTGAAAACAGCTGTTGGTGCCCCTCCACCGTTAGCTCCAGCCGCAGTGGGTTAACCGATTCAAAGTCTTCTTGAAGGGTGCTGTGCAGCTGGCGAATTTGCGCGTCTGTCAATAGTGTCGATAGCGGCTGCCCTAGCAGCGTGTCTGGCGTTCGGCCTAAATAGATCTCTGTATTTTGACTGACTTGGGTAATGAGCCAGTCTGGCTGAGACAGGGCGAGCAAAACGCCGTGGGGTTGGATAGCGTTAGGGATATGGATGGGCTCGCGATCGCAGTTGGTCAGATCGGCGTTTTCTAAAGCCGAGTCTGTGATGGTTGCGATCGCAGCCTTAGTCTGGGCAATAAAATCCGATGCGGTCATTTGAGATGGAGGCAGGCTATGCAATCCTGCTGAGTCAGCTGTCAAATTCTAACCTGGGGACTATTCATCGGCTAGAAAGAAGACACGGATCACTCTTTAGCGTGCGTCAAAGCACCCCCCAGTTAGATCTCTATTATGAGTCAAAAAATACCGTGAGGTATTGTGTAAAAAGACAGAAGACAATTGCTGCCTATCCCACTTTTTTTGAGGCACCACCCAAGCACCTATCAGGAGCCATAGGGGCGCTACACCCCTCGCAGCGTCTCGTAGTGGAGCTGAAACCAGTCATAGGTTTTAGCAATACCGTCCCTGAGAGAGGTTTGGGCCTGCCAGCCTAAATGAGTCAGCTTCGAGGCATCCATCAGTTTGCGCGGTGTGCCATCGGGCTTACTGGTATCAAAAACAATATCGCCGTCATAGCCAACAACTTCTTTTAGTGTGAGAGCCAGCTCTTTAATGGAGACTTCTTTACTACTGCCAATGTTGACAAAGTCGATACCGTCGTAATGGTCCATCAAAAACAGCAGACCGTCAGCTAGGTCGTCCACATAGAGAAACTCTCTTAAGGGGCTGCCGCTGCCCCATACCTCCGCTGTAGGCTGGCGATTTAGCTTAGCTTCGTGAAACTTACGCATCAGCGCCGGCAGCACGTGAGAATTGGCCAGGTCAAAATTGTCGTTAAGCCCGTATAGGTTGGTGGGCATGGCGGAGATAAAGTTAGCGCCATACTGACGACAGTAGTTTTCACACAGCTTTAGTCCGGCGATTTTTGCGATCGCATAGGGCTCATTGGTCGCCTCTAAAAGCCCCGTTAGCAAATGCTCTTCTTTCATCGGCTGGGGTGCAAGCTTAGGGTAAATACAAGAAGACCCCAGGAACAATAGCTTTTTAACACCGGACTTGTAGGCGCTGTGGATCACATTGGCCTCAATCATCAGATTGTCATAGAGAAAAGATGCCCGGTAGGTGTTGTTGGCGTGAATCCCACCCACTTTGGCCGCAGCTAGAAAAACATAATCAGGACGGGCCGCTTCAAAAAATGCTTCCACATCGGCCTGACGGCACAGGTCAAGTTCCTTGCTGCTTTTAACAATTAGATTAGTATAGCCCCGGTCTTTGAGCGCCCGAACAATAGCGCTACCAACAAGGCCATTATGACCAGCGACATAGATCTTGGCGTTAGTTTCCATAATGGTGACGTCTATGGGGAATGAATAATAATGTCTTCATTTTAAGGCTGCCCTTAGTATCTGTACGGATTTAGGTAAGGATCGGTAATACCTCTGAGACCGATCGACTACGTAGACTAAAGACAGGCACCCGGTTAGCTTTCTTTAACGTTCATACAAAATAGTTGGGATTCAGCATACTTTTTAAAAAAGACGGGTATTGGGTAGCCCTTAGCGTTTTGGAGAAGACGGGGAATAAAGCCCCTATGCTGACTCTGAATAATTTGCTTTGCCAAAGAAGCGAATGGCTAAAGCAGGTGGTGACGAAAAAACGATTTAAACTTAAAAGTCCGTATAGTCTTCTTGTTGTAGAAAACCATACGGACTTTGTTGGCTGTTGCTATAGAAATAACAACCCTAAGACAACAACTTTAGTACTTATAGCTGTCAGTCTTGAAGGGGCCTGCAACCGGCACATTAATGTAGTCGGCCTGATTGTCGGTGAGCTTAGTGATGACGCCACCAAAGCCTTCCACCATGTAGCGGGCAACTTCTTCATCCAGGTGCTTGGGTAGCACTTCAACGGTGATAGCGGCTGACTTTTCAGACTCTGCTAGGTCGGCAAATTTTTTCTCATACAAGAACATATGAGCCAGCACCTGGTTGGCATAGGAACCATCCATAATCCGAGAGGGGTGACCAGTGGCATTACCCAGGTTTACTAGACGACCTTCTGCCAGCAGCAGCAAGAAGTCTTTGGGGTCATCGCTACGATAAACCTTGTGTACCTGAGGCTTCACCTCTTCCCACTGCCAGGTCTTACGCATGTAGGCGGTATCGATTTCGTTGTCAAAGTGACCGATGTTGCACACCACTGCACCAGGCTTAAGGGCAGCTAGCATATTGGCATCGCACACGTTGAAGTTGCCGGTAGCCGTCACCAGCAGATCGGTGTTGGCCAGCAGCTCTTTATTGATGCTGTCGACCGTGCTGTCGTTAATACCGTTGAGGTAAGGTGAAACGACCTCAAAGCCGCCCATTCTTGCCTGCATCGCTCATATGGGGTCGACTTCAGTGACCTTAACGATCATGCCTTCTTGCTGCAGTGAGGCCACCGAGCCTTTACCCACGTCGCCATAGCCAATGACCAGAGCTTTCTTACCGGCCATCAGGTGGTCGGTGCCGCGCTTAATGGCGTCGTTTAGACTGTGACGGCAGCCGTACTTGTTGTCGTTTTTGGCTTTAGTTACTGAGTCATTGACGTTGATGGCGGGAATCTTGAGTTCTCCCTTGGCCATCATTTCATAGAGGCGGTGAACGCCTGTAGTGGTCTCTTCAGTCACACCGTGGATGCTGGTGAGCATTTCAGGATACTGTTCGTGGATATGACCGGTGAGGTCGCCACCGTCATCTAAGATCATGTTGGCATCCCACAGCTTGCCTTCAGGCGTGCGGCAGGTTTGCTCAATACACCACATGTACTCTTCTTCGGTCTCTCCTTTCCAGGCAAAGACAGGTACACCGGCTTCTGCAATGGCGGCGGCGGCGTGGTCCTGGGTGGAGAAAATGTTGCAAGACGACCAGCGCACTTCAGCGCCGAGTTCAATCAGGGTCTCGATGAGCACCGCCGTTTGGATGGTCATGTGGATACAGCCGATGATCTTGGCTCCAGCCAAGGGCTTGGTTTGACTATACTTTTGGCGAATAGTCATGAGAGCTGGCATTTCACCTTCTGCGATCGCAATTTCCTTACGACCCCAGCTAGCCAGGCTAATATCAGCGACCTTATAGTCTCGTGTTAGTAAATTTGCGCTCATGGATTCCTTGATATGTTGAGTATTATCTATTATCTGACTCCACAGTTCATTATGCAGTCAGATAATTTTCTGTGCATCCAAATGATTGGATAGTGGCTCTAAAGAGACTACTGTAAGACATCTGGAGATCGATTCAGGCTCTAGATTAGCGATCGCACTGCCGCCCTTTTAGACTAGCAACAGTATCAACTTCTACAGCACTGCTTTCAGCTGCTCGGCCTTGTCAGTTTTCTCCCAAGTAAAGTCAGGCAGCTCGCGACCAAAGTGACCATAGGCAGCGGTAGGACCATAGATAGGCCGACGTAGGTCAAGCATATCAATCAATCCCTGAGGACGTAGATCAAAATGTTCGCTGACCAGCTTGGCAATTTTGTCGTCGTCAATTATTCCTGTACCAAAGGTATTAATAGAAATCGACGTCGGCTCGGCCACACCAATGGCATAGGAAACCTGAATTTCACACAGGTCAGCAAGACCCGCAGCCACAATATTTTTAGCGACATAGCGACCGGCATAGGCAGCCGAACGGTCCACCTTAGACGGGTCTTTCCCAGAGAACGCACCGCCGCCGTGGCGAGCCATACCACCGTAGGTATCCACAATAATTTTACGCCCGGTCAGCCCGCAGTCGCCCACCGGGCCACCGATAATAAACTGTCCTGTGGGATTAATGTGGTACTGAGTCCCCGCGTGGAGCCACTGGTGGGGGAGCACGGGCTTAATAATCTCCTCCATAACCGCATCACGAATGTCACCGAGAGTGATATCCGGGTCGTGCTGGGTGGATAGAACAATAGCGTCAATGGCAACAGGTTTACCATCTTCATACCGCAGAGTTACCTGACTCTTGGCATCGGGACGTAGCCAGCTAAGTTTGCCGCTTTTACGCAGCTCGGCCTGACGCTCTACCAGCCGGTGAGAATAGTAAATAGGAGCCGGCATCAGGACGTCTGTTTCATTGGTAGCATAGCCAAACATCAGACCCTGGTCGCCTGCTCCTAGATCTTTGTCTGCAGCTTCGTCTACGCCCATGGCGATATCAGAAGACTGCTTACCGATGGCATTAACAACGGCACAGGATGCGCCGTCAAAGCCGACATCGGAGCTGTTGTAGCCAATATTGAGAATGACGTCTCGAACAATGTCCTCCAGGTCAACGTATGTGCTGGTGCGAACTTCACCTGCAATAATCGCCATACCGGTTTTTACCATGGTTTCCACGGCAACACGGGAATGGATATCATCTTTGAGCAGGGCATCTAGAATGGCATCAGAAATTTGGTCGGCCATCTTATCGGGATGGCCTTCTGATACTGATTCTGATGTAAATGTGCTGTATAAACTCATGGCAAGTGCTAGTCACAGATAAATGGGATCGCCTAGAGCAAGTAGTAGGCTTAGTAGATTATCTACAATAATTGATGGCAATCCAACCATTCCAAATTAAGTCTAATGGGCTGGGTTTGGAATGGGACAGATGGTTTTTGGGACGTGGTTATTATTGGCCTTGTTCCAGGTTTTTAGCGTCTTTTGGCCTGTTTTACAGCGATGTCAGTGATCTGTGTCTTAGCAGCTCGATTGAAATTGAGGCTGAGATTGTATTGGCACAAGCCGAATATCGATTGTATTAATATCTACTATTGAATTCTTTCACCTGAAAGTTGTTACAGACACCAAATTAAAAAGCGCCACTCATTCTCTGCTGTGTCACTATGCTCGGCGGCTGCGAGTTAAGAAGTTGTTTTCGAATCAGAGACTTATTATCTCGAAACTGAGATATGTGTGGATGCATCTGAGACGTATTACTGAGGCAGGTAATAGAGTCTTTGAGAACTCCGGCTCCATATTGGATATTCGCATCGTGCGCATGACAGCTTTTGTTGCTGCTTGACTCTTCGATCTGGGCCTGATAGCCTACTGGATAAGCAACTGACTCTAGTTGTTTTCCGCACCCAAAAATTTAGCTGCGCGAGATGGAAGTGCTGGCACACGACCACCTCGCTAACCCCTCGACTGTCTAGACCAGTCGGTTGGCTGTGAGCATTTTACAGCCACCCTGAGTTTAGTTGCAGGGTGGCTGAGTTTTTGGGGGCCTTTCCTCCGTCGTTTTGCAGCCTGAGCTGCCCACTAGTAAAAGGAAAACGCCCCTATGACTTTTCAAAATCAGACACCCCAGGTGTCGCCTGCTTTGCCTGCTGATTTTTCGCTGCCGTCAGGCCCTAGCAGCAGTATCCGTCATATTTTGCTCGGTCATCCTGGCCATATCCGTCAGACTATCCATCTGCTACACAATCTGCGCTACGTAGAAACCAGTCAATGGAGTCCTTTGATTGAAGTGCCGGAGCAGCGACTAATTCTGAGACCCGCTGCAGATGAGGTGATTAGTATGCTGGTCAGGCGGTTGTAGACGAGCTATGGGGTGCTCAGGTTGAGATCGGGCACCCCTATTGGCATTAGGAAGAAGATCGTACGGGTGGGTTAGGATCTAAGCTAGAGCCAGTACGGCCAGTGAGGAGCCACAGCCAGCTACGGGCAACGTCTCGAAGAATCTTGTGATGAGGTTCTAGAGGGCGATTAGACGGGACCGTAACGGGAGTATAAGCGATACCGCGACTGCCAAGTATCCAAAATGCGATCGCTGTAGCACGAGACATATGGAAGTCTGATGTTACAAGGTATATATGAGTAATCTTCTCATTTTTCAGTTTTCCAGCAATTGTTGTGAAATTGGTCACTGTATCAGTCGCTTCATAGTCAAGATGTATTCTTGCTAAAGATATTCCTTCTTCTAAGAAGATCTCTTGAGCTTGGGATGATGGCAGCCCGCTTGAGACCCAAATTTCAAGTGATGGGTTTTCTGTAGCAAGCTTTGCTGCTGTAGGTTCGCGTCTATGGTCACCGCCAAGTACTAATGCAGCTTGAGGAAGAGCTGAGTAAAAGCTAATCAAAACAAGTCTTAGTTTTATCAGGAAAGCAGCAGTAGTAACAAGTATGATTACAGCTACAAAGCTATAGCAGAACCAAGTTGAAACCATTCTTAGAACCTGCTGAGCAGGTCCCTTGGCTCGTTTCGACATTGCTTCGATGATCAATAATATTTCCTAAAAAAGCTAGTTAACTTACCAATGATGACTTACTTGAGTTATTAGCTTTTGCGTACTTCTAAAATCTCTTCACGTGTGCTAAGGATCGATAAATGATATGTGAAGAACTCAGTAGCCACATTTGGCAGCATACTCAGGAAAGCTTCTTTAATATAGAAATCGAGAAGTCCTTTTTTGCCTTGCTGAAAAGTATAGATCTCCTTCGAAGGGTTAGTTATTCTTTGCTTTAAGACCTTAAGATTACATGTTTGCACCAACCGTCTGAAGGTTTTGGGAGAATAAAAATTTATATGACCTACTTTATCGGGAGTAAAATCCTGAGGTAAACGTACTGTATCTTCTAAAGGCACTTCTAAATATACATATTTCGCAATGCGGCACGCTTCAGCAAGCAACTTTCTAGGATACTCAACATGTTCTACAACATGACTCAAGATAGCCAAATCGAACTCTTGATCTGAATACGGGGTAGTGTAACCATCAAATACTGCACATTCTCTCAACTGAGAAATATCTCGATTTTTTATTACATCTACACCAGTTTCAGAAATATCTAAAGCATAAAAATTATTTGCGAAGCTGAGTTCAGATAATCTCTTCAGAATTGCGCCATCTCCAGCGCCAATCTCAACTAAGGAGTTAACAGATAAACCACGACAAAGAGAAATAATATTATCAGCTTTATCTAAAGCCCCCAACCAACGCCACTTTGATTCACCATTTTGGTAATAGTCTTTGTAATTTTCCTGTAAATCAACGCTGACACTTAAATCACTCATAGCTATGCTCCAGTATTGGAATGCAATATAATGGAAACCATGTAAGGCAATCAATCAATTAATCAATTAGATTGAAATAGATGCTTTTGTAACTTCCCCTTCTTGGGTAACAATTTGCTGATAGAAATTAAATAGTTTTTGGGCAACTTTTTTCCAAGTATAGTTTTCGAAAATGAATTTTTGAGATACATTTGCTATTTGTTTTGCCTTATCTGAATTATGTAAGCACTCTAAGAGCGCATCACCTATGCAATCGGCATTTGTTTTCACCACATAAGCAGCCTTTGCAGTACGTGCCTCAGGAAAATTACAGTTTTCAGTAATGATACAAGGCAACCCAGCTGCCATTCCTTCAAGCACAGACATGCTGAAACCTTCTGAATATGAAGGTGATACATATAGATCTGCAGCGGCTAATGCAGCATATTTTACAGAACCCGAGAGCATGCCAGTAAAGGTCACAGCATCTAAACAATCTGCCTTTGCAAAATAACTCTGGGCTACAGGCATAAAGCCAATGCTATCGGGACCAGCAATTACTAGGCGGGTATCAGGAAAGGCTGCATTGACCCTGGCAAAGGCAGGTGCTAACAGGTCCAATCCCTTCTTAGGATCAATACGTCCAAGAAAAAGAACAAGTCTCTGATTTCGAAGGTGAGGAAATTTTTGATGGAAAAGCTCAGCGTCCGGCAACTGTTCAAATTTATACTTATGGATACCATTTGGAATCATTATGCTGTGTGCATAGCCTAACTTAGCGACCTGTTCGGCTTCGGATGTGGACAACGTTTGAATTACACTCGCACGATTAAGGAATGGTTGTTCCAAACGCTGATAGTAGAAACGCTTTTTCCAGGCTTTATAAGATAACGCCCAAGGGTCAAGCATTCCATGAGGTGTCATCACATAGGGAACTCGATGGAATCGGCAAAGGGCATGGGTCAATGAAATCAGGGGTGAAAAAAGAGTGTGAGTATGAACAATGTCATACTCTTTGACGTGTCGATTTAGCCATAGCAATAGCTTTGAGCTAAAGACTAGATCACTTCGATGCCAAGAAGGAAAATATTTCAATCTATAGTTGTCTTGGGTCAGCCATGTCTGCAGCTGGACATCCAACACTTCACCATCGTTAGCATTACTAGAGATGACATCCACACTAAGATCTAGCTTAGCTAAGCTTTGCGCTAACTCCAGAACGACCTTTGAGGTACCACCATATGAAGTACCAAGATATGGGCTGACAAAAAGAACTTTCATACTATGAAGGTGCTAGCGCTAATGAGACAGTGCATATTCGACAGCTTGTTTTAGACCTTTGGCAAAGTAGTCAGGAGAAAAGTTTTGGATATGAGCTAGTGCGGCTGCACTCATTTTTTCTAGGTCAACTGACTGTGAAGTAATCTTCAACATAAGATCTGTTAATTGCTTCTGGTTATTTGGATCGAAACCAAACCCGTTAATTCCCTCAATAACTAGATCTTCAAAGCAGCCGCATTGGTTGGAAACAATTACAGGTAGCCCAGCAGCCATTGCTTCGTTGACTACTAATCCCCATTGTTCTTGGATACTGGCATGAATGAAACAGGTGGCGTGGGCAAAGTAGGGTAGTAAATCTTGTTGCTGAAGAAAACCAGGAAGATAGACACTATCTTGAATATTGAGCTTATGTATTGTTTCTTCTAACTCAGAGCGTAATGGTCCATCACCAGACAGTACTAAACTCTGAGCTTGTGTTCCAACAGCCTGCCGATAAGCGGCATACGCTTCAAGTAATACAAAAAGGTTTTTCTTGGGAATAAAGCGGTTAATAGTCAGAAAAAAGGACTTATTTAAAGGAGTTGATAGGTAGCTAATGTTATTGGGATGGAAGGTATCGTTCCCAACGACGTTATATCCAGTAAAAACGCTATCGCAGGATTTTCCTAGTTTGAGTAAATAATGCTTTTGTGGTTTACCTCCCACTAAAGCTGCGTTGAAAGCTCTCAATATCTGACGCTTTAGATATTCTGTCTTAGCAGAGCGGGGAGCATCATCTTCTTTCGATGCGGACATCAGAACTGTAGACTTACGGTTCCATAAACTCCAAGCTAATATAGCCAACATCGCTGGATGAGAGTAGCCAGCGATAGCTATAACATCAGGATTGAGACTATGCATTTTTCCCAAAGACTTTCTAATCAGGGTAAATAAAGAAACCTCTTCAAGAGGCTGATCTTCTAATATTGAACATAAATTAACGGGATAACTCTTGGGATCAGCTTTCCATTGGTACTTATGCTGAGAACGAGCGAGCTCTATGCCAAATATTTCCCAGTTTGAGAGATTACAAAGCTCTTGAAATGCTTCTAACCGAGACATATGGTAAGGACCATAATTTTCAAATAGAACCGAGACCTTAACCATAAGGACGAAAGCTGAAGTTATCTACCTGAAACGCTTATGGGGTTGCACAAGTATAAATCTAACGAATGCATAGGCTGCAACCATGCCTGATGTATAGGCAAATGCTGACATGGCAGCCCCTCTTAACCAAAGAAGTGATAACCCTATTAAAGTTGGATACAGAATGAAATACATTGGCTCAGGCTGAACATAAAAATCTACCTGGCTGAAAGAATCATTTGACATTCGCTGATACAGATAATCTAAGTATCCAAATAACCATCCCATTAAAAAGCAACCAATTATAACTGCAAGGATATTGAAATCTATGTACAGCTCTTCAATATATGGAGATGACAAATTAGTATTATGAACAGTAACGAAAGTCCTCAAATGTTCATCTGCAATATAAGCACCGGTAGATATAGGTTTGTCAGCCCATATGCTTCTAGGTACCCAAAATAGAACCGCACCTAATAATTGTCGTCCCCATGTATTTCCATTTGCATCTACATAATCAATCGCATGAACAAAATTTTCGTAAGCATCGTAATGTCCCACGAAGAAGCTATTAGGACTAAACTCAAAATTTATATTTACATCAATCAATGAGCTTGCATGTCTAAATCCATCCAAAATGCTAGAACCAAGTAATCCGAATAATAGTATTGCCAAGTATAAGTAAGATTTCTTCTTGTTTGGTCTAATTAAGGTGATTGTGATGGCTAAGTAAACTGTAAAGGCATAAAAACGTGCTATACCCAGAGGAAAATTCAGCAAAAGTGTAAGGAATATAGAACAACCTATTAATAAAAGATTAAAGAAGTACTGCTGCCGTCCAAAGCGAAATTTATAGAATGAAAAAAGTAATAGGACTAATGGCAGAGGTCTTCCAAAATACTGAGATATTAAACCTAGAGGGCCCCATCCGCCAACGGCTCTTGTCACTCCACTACCACTTCTGAGAAATAACGAATTTAGTCCTGACTGATAAATTACAAAACCGGCAAACAAAGAAACCAGAAGAATTAAAAAGACAAATCCTTTATTAGAAATAGAGCAAGTTTGATGCTGTTGCTTCTTTTTTCTATTAATTAGTTTTCTTAAATATCTTTTTGATCTAACTTTAGAGAGCTTATACCCACAACAAAAAAATATTGATGCATATAATATTAATATATTTGCGTACAGTAGATTTTGATAACTAGATAAAAATAGCCATCGACCTAATACATATTGTGCTAGCGGAACCAAACCAAAAAATATAGAGTTAAAGAAGAAAAAAGTAACCCTTAGAGATATACCATCTTTCGATAAAGATAGTGCTAAAAGAGAAATATTGATAACCGAATTAATAATAAAAGAGACGACAACTATAGGTGAGCTATTTCCTAAAGACAATGAGTTCGTAAAAATGAAAACTATGGCTAAAATTATTGCAAGTATAGATAGCCATCTTAGGAGGTTATCAATAGAAGTTTTTTTATTGGATGAACGCATGTTTCTCAAGAGTGAATTACAACCGGTAAAACCAATAAATTACTCTAAATATGCCTTTAGAGAACGAATGGACTTACTTAAGAACAATGCTCTACTAGTTTAGAATAAAGTCTCCTTTGATGAGCAGTCCTAAATAACCTATTAAAAATAAAAGAAGGTTTTGATTTTGCAAGAACAGAAGATAGCACTCTCTTGAGCTTATATTCTATACCATGAATATTAATATCCAACACATTCTTGAATATTGCTGCATACTCCTGTCTCCCTAGTTCTTGATAGTTCGAAGACTTTGCTAATGGTTGGATTCTAAAACATCCAATAAAGTAAGGTATATAACTAACTTTGTTGTCTTTGTGTATATTTAAGAATAGCTCATACTCCATGGAATAAAACCATTTTGGATTGATTCCTCCCGATTTTATATAGGCATCTCTAGTGTAAAAGACAGAGCCTTGAAAAATACTAGAGGCTCCGTATAAATAATATTTAAAGTTTGGATCTGGAATTAAACACCTTTTAAATTTTGAACTTTCGTTAATTAAAAATGAATTACCAAAAACTAACCCTAAGTCAGAATTTTCTCTAAATGTATCGGCAACTTTGAATAAAGAACGATCACATAGTATGTCATCAGAATTTATCCAAGACAGTATGTGACCAGTAGACCTTTTAAATCCTCGAAAAATTGCATCCGCTTGACCATCGTCAGGTTTGGAACACCAATAGTCTATATACCTACTATATTTTTCAATGATTTCTACACTACCGTCTGTAGATCCGCCATCCATAATGATATATTCAAGATTAGGATAGCCTTGACCAATAACAGATTGAATTGTTTGCTCCAAATACCGAGATTGATTGAAGGAGGGGGTTACTATAGTAATCTTGGGATAATGCATGAAAGCGCTACCTAATTGAGAAAAGATAGATTTAATACTTATTAAAATGCCATCATCAGTTTTATATACATTTCATTGATATATCCACTTGCTTATATCCAACTTTTCAATTCTGCTCTTTGAAAAACATCAAGCTTTCCACCTTCTGTACAGTTAACAACTTTTTTATCATGAGCCTCAAACATATCTCTGGCTCTACAATAAAACATTTCACTCATTACTAAATCGGGCAGCTGCCATTTGACTCCACCTGAAAAATAGTTGGGATCAAAATGATTTTCATCTTTCTCTTCTGCAGTCACTACAGCGTTAGCAGGGCCTTTAGAAGCAAAGTTATGATCGCAGCCAATCAAGGCAACTTCGTCAAATCCCATATGAAACGCTAGCTGCATTGCAACATATGTAACTGTAAAACCAGGATTTAAGCTTATTGAGCAATCTTTGGCAAATTTATTTTGTTGTGCTAAGTGCAAGAACGCTACGTTTTCTCTTGAAGATATAGATTTGGTAGCAATACTGTTTATAAACAGTGGAATATCTGTAGAGTTATAAAACTCTTTGGTTTGCTGGATTACGAAAGGATTAACAGCTACTATACAAGATGGTCGGAAATCGGATTTGTCAAATAGCAGGTGGATTTTGTTTAATCCAAATACAAAAATATCTTCCAGTAAAGATAAGTCACTCTTGAGAAGACTTGGTCCATTACAGGCTATAACAGCCTTTTGACCTGAATATTTATTTCTCCAAGACTGAAGTTTTTTTCGAGAACGCCAAGACTCAGGATTTATATCCCACTTAAGGCGATTCCACATTTCAAACGCACCATATCGATATGGATTCACTTGAGCACGTTGTTGCATTAGTGCAGGATTTGGAGACATATCAAAGCCCTTTAACAAGAGTAAAGATTGGAAAAAACGCGCATACAGAGTAAGAGAGCATTACAGCAAATGGTATCAGTAGCGTTTTCCTTTCAAAGATCCAAAATTTAAGGTCATATTCTCGATAGGAGTAACTAGCACAGTACCAGGCATAAAAAGATAGGTAGCTTATTAGTAAAGCTATCGGAAATGCATATACTTCAACATATTTGAATAAAATCAGACTTAATATTAAATAGATGCTGCCAGAAATACCGTTGGCAATATGCCAAATAATATGGTTTGTAATGCTATACAACTGAATATGCATAGCACCATAGCGCTCGATAAATACTGCAAGCCCCATCAAACTCCACAGGACACTATTTGGAAAATCTGCGTTGCTTCCAATTAGCTGTAAAAGTGGCTTAGAAAATAATCCTAGCCCAACAAATCCTAAAGCATAGGATAAATAAGACAGTTTCATGCCTCGCTGAGCCATATAAACTAACTTCTGAATTTCACCCTGAGCTCTTAACGTTGTAAGCATAGGCAGCTTGCTGTAAAACGGAGCTTGAGAAAAGCTACTGATAAGTTGAATAAATCGAAGCCCTAACAAGTAAGAAGCTACGTTTGAAACTGAGCCAAATTGGGCATACATCACTCCACTTAGCTGTACCAAACCATAGCTCATCAAAGCACCTAGCCCACTACGCCATGCACTCGGCCACACTGCAGACATAATATGTGTATCCGTATTGTTCCAGCGAAATGCTTTGAACCGCTTTTCAAATAGATACCTGCACAAAAATCGATTGCGTAATATATTGAGTACTCGCCAACTTTGGTTAGCAAGTACTAGACCCAGCAAACCGCCATTAAATAACAACACCAGAAAACTAGTGAAGATAGCTCCTAGGGATGTAATAATTTCCCAGCGCCCTAATAACGCAACTTGATTAAGTCCTCGTAGATAGCTAGCGTATAAATTTCCCAGCAGTGAAACTGTTGATACACATAGAATGGTTCCCCATGCAGTCCACGCTATGATAGGAGTCTCAGTGGCACTGATGGGCTTAGTTAAACTCCAGCTCCCTAGTAAAATAAGACATGGAACTGAGATGAGAGTCAAACGAATATAAACTACTCGCATTGTTGAGCAAATGCGTTCAATCGTTTCCCAGTTTGTTTCTGCTTTTATAGTAAGTAATTTCCGTTTTCTTAGATCGTCTAGATCTTCTGCTTCAACGCCTCCCCTAGCATAGGCAATTACCCTAGTAAATGTGGGACTAAACCCCATATCTACCAAACTTTGCAAACTAATAATGGTGCTAAATAAATACCACAGCGCAATCTCAGCGGTGGTTAGACGAGTAAGTACTAGAGGCAGAACAATAATAAGGCTCAAAGAACGACTTAAAAAACCTCCCCACGTCATCAGCGTGGGAGAATTCCAAATTTTCTGTAGTAAAGATAGTATTTTTCTCTGCACTATTGCTTAAGGTAAGTTGTTATGCCGAGAAGAGGTTAACTCCTCGCTGTATGTATTCGTTACGCTGAAGCGCTCAGCCAGATTTGCCTTATTTTTTAGCTGATTAAGGCAACTGTAATAGTGCCTTATAGACTTCAGTAAAGAAACTGGGTTTAGTTCACCAAAAGACTGCATTACTTTCAGAGCCTGGGGAGCTAGTTCAGAATGCTTTGCTGCATGGATAATATGCTCATTTTCATACAGAGTGCGGCTTCTTTCCGTTGGAGGGTACATAACTGGCAAACGATTGTTTAAATCTTTTGCTATGATGTTGACCCCATTCCACCATCCCTTTCGTGCTTTTTCTTCCTCTTCAGGAGTCATGTTACCAGGATGACATTTTGTATAGGCTTCGAATACTAACTTGAACTCAGGATGGGTCACTAAAAAGTCCCGATTAGCCTGCCTAACGTGACGGTAGTTACAGTCATCAATGATGATGGTTGCCTCTTCATGTAAGTAGGGTAATGCCAACTCTAAACACATCAATTGACTACGGTAGTCATGGGGGCCATCCACAAAATAGAGTCCTACCTTTCGATTGTTAGTATGAGAATCTAAAGCCTCTAAAGCATCTTCATAATCTTCATTGATCAGTACCTTATTACTAATCCCAAGCTTTTCTGCTCGATAATTAACAATTCCTAAATTCTCCCCCTTTGGATCAAACTGAGAAAAATTATCGATACCATAACAGGATAACTTTGGACATGAGTTGGCAACTGATAAAAGAGTCAGTCCTTGAAAAACACCAACTTCTAAATAACAAGCTTCTGGATCTCTTTCATATAAAGTAGCTAATCGCTGCAAGCTTCCCATCAACATATTCCCTGAATATCCACTCAAGATATCAGAGCTGTTATCCATCAAAAGTCCTTCGGATTCGGCTATTCGAATAGCATTCAAAATTTCGTTTAACATAATGTTTCTTAGTAGTTATTACTCATTAGGATATTGCGGAAGTGTCTAGACAGGGTCGTGCAGTCTAGCATCAATTCCTCCACAAATATTCAAAACCTCACCGGTCATAAAATTAGACATTCCAGAAACAAGAAAAACAGCTTCATCAGCTATTTCTTCAGTTCTTGCAATCCTATTCATCGGATGCATGCTCGCTAGATTTTTCAAAGCATTCTTATCTCCTTCAAACCCAGCTAACAACATTGGCGTTTCTACCGCTGCCGGACAGATAGCATTCACTCGTATACGTGGCCCCAAATCCACCGCCAAACTTTTCGTCAAGCCAACCAGTGCTGCTTTACTAGTGGCGTAACACACAAACTCAGGCTTGGTTAACTGAGCATGAATACTCGCTATATTTACCACAGCACCCGAAGCCTTCTCTAGCTCCGGCAATAACTGCTGAGTCAGCAAAAAAGGAGCAACCAAATTGACATCTAAGGATGTGTGCCAGTCTCCAACTGTGAGATCATCTGTTGCTTTCACGATCTGAATTGCTGCATTGTTGATTAATGCATTCAACTCTCGCCCTTGAAGAGCATCGCGAATCTCTTGCATGATTTGGTCTCGATAGGTTGAAACTTGGCAAAACTGCTCTAAATCTGCTTGCACAAAATCATCACAGACCACATTATTGGCCCCTATCCGATCAGAGGCCACCACAAAATAATCCTTATCCTTAAAAACCTGACAGAGTGATCGACCAATACCACCCACAGCCCCAGTAATAAAAACAGTCTGAGCCATAGTCTTACTCTTATTTAATACCTAGGAATCCAAACAACAGCTCTATAGCTTTATCACTGGCCCGTCTAACTGCATCAACCGTATTAGACGAATTGTGAGTTCCAAATATACAGTTTTCAAAATTCCTCAGTTCTGAAGTCACCGGCAAAGGTTCGTCTTCAAATACATCCAGAGCAACAGAGTGGACTTGGCCTGACCTCAAATGTTCAATGAGAGCAACTTCATCAATTAGTGGACCCCTGGCTACATTGATAATACGGACTCCAGCTTTTGTTCTCGCTAAAATATTACTATTCACCATATGCCGATTCTCGTCAGTAAGGGCGCAGGTGACTATAATAAAGTCCGCTTCATCTAAGCGTTCAGGCCAAGTTGCAACGCCAACCGTTTCAAGTTCTTTCACAGGTTGATAGTACGGATCATAAGTAATCACTTTCATATCGGCCGCTAACAAACGCTTTGCCGTATTACGCCCAATATCACCAAATCCTATTAAGGCAACTGTTTTAGCTGCCAATGAAATACCAGCAGGTTTGAGCCACTGTCCTTCTCTAACAGCGCGATCGATCTTAAACGTCTGCCTTGCTAAAGCAATGACATATCCCATGGCAATGTCTGCCACTTCAGCACCAAACATTCGTGGAGTATTAGAAACAGGAACGTCTAAGGCTTTAGCAGCAGCAAAGTCTACGTTGTCTACACCTACACCCCATTTCACAGCCGCCTTCAAATTTCCAGCTCTACCAGCCTTAAATACCTCCTCATTAGCTGGATCATCACCGATAATCCAACCATCAAACTTAGGTACTAATATTTTTAACTCATCGACGGAAAGAGTTTGCACAACCTGTGGGCAATAGATTTCAATCCCTTTTGCAGCGAATAGCGGCTTGAATTCATCCATTAGCCCCAACATTGGGGGACAAGTCACAAGAACCTTCATTTTCGTGATTAACCTACTTGATTTTTTGGATTATCATCAACATATTGAGCAAGTGCTTCAGCTAAAGTCCAATCAACTTGGTCATCGATATCGATAGACTCTAATTTAGGTGTCTCAAACATAATGGGTTGTTGACCGATGCGGGCTTGTGTTTTCGCAAAACTATCAGTTGTGAAAATGTAGAGATTTGAGTTTTCCTCAAACCAAGGTTCTAGGTCTTGGGTCCTAATCAAATTGTTAGGATCATGGTTCACGGCAGAACCATCTTGACGATAAAACCTTGTTTGCCAACGGTTTACAGAAAAAAGAGAATCAGCTGTACCCTTATTGACAGCATCTAGAAATTCGTTTAATGCATTGCTAATAGTAGTCGAACGTAGTAGAGGATTCGTCGTATGAGTCATCAGATAAACATCAGCTGAAACATTCGAAATATCATCGGCTAACACCTTATTCATACTGACAAAATCACCACAAATTTCGGGCTTACGATCTCGGATTAATACTCGCTTAGTATCTACTAAACCTTGCTCTGCTAAGATTGCTCTAGCGTCTGTATTGATTACCACCTGCTCAATTTCGGACAACTCTAGTAATGAGTCTAGAATCCAACGAAATAAAGGCTGACCATTCAAAGGTTTGAAGTTTTTCCCCCTAACCCGTTCGCTATTTGCTTTCATAGGTAATAGGGCTACAATTTTTGGCTTAGCAGTTGTCATGCGTATTATTCTGGCAGGATCTGATTAAGTACGAAATTAGCTTTTAAGTCTCAGACGGTTAATGTTTGTTTGATTTTACTCATGGCTCGATCTACAAAAGTCTGGCTCTTAATGAGTTTTTCAGAACCCTTAGGAGCATAAACTTTGCAAATTAATTCAATAATTTCTTTTTCAGTTGATGAGCGTGGCGCCTTTCTTATAAATAAGTAATCAGCTTGTGAGAGGAAGGAGTTTTTGTATCCGGTCCAACCTGCCACCTCAAAACCCAAGCTATCTAGAAACGCTTTAACCTTATCTTCCAATACCATATTTTTATAGAGTGGATAACGAAAAAGCTCTAACTCTAGACCGAGACAATCATTCTCTAAGTACTTTCTGGCACCATCTAATACGAAAAATTCACCACTTTGCGTATCACTCTTTAGAAAGTGAAACTGAGTATGTCTACCACGTTGCTTATCTAACTCATGCAAGATAGTATCAAGTTTTTTAACTTCGCATGGAAACTGTTTGACTTCAGCACTTCTATCAAACCATGTTGAGTTCAGACTCTCATTGCCCTGGATTTTTAGATCTTCGAAATTCTCTTTTACCCATTGAAAATTCTGTGTCAGTAATGATGAACCAGTTCCGTTTTCTCCATAAACATGAAACTGTTCGGTACCATCAAAATTCCATACTGCACAGTTGTACTGTATTTTCTCACCCTCTAATATAGGAACTTCATTGGGTTCAAAGGCTAAAGTAGTACCCACTTTGTTAACATGGTTGCGCCAAGGCAAGTCAAAACCACCAACAGCGCCAATATCGATAACGTTAATTTGACTCATATTTTTTTGAGTTACCTATTCAGATAGACCTTCCGTATATTTCAGAATTACTCTGGCAGGGACCCCCTCAATCCCTTTTAATTTCAGAGGAAGACAAAATAGTTCATAATGACCAGTCTCCACTTGGCTTAAGTCAAGTCCTTCAGTGATAGATTCTTCTCAAATCGAATACTAGGACTACCGGACCAAACTGACAACTCCTCTGATACACTCACTGACACATCAACGTAGCTCACTGACTTTTGCCTCATGTGGTAAAGACTTTGTGTAGTCTACAGCGTCTCTCAAAGGCTCAACTTGATCTCCTCGATTTAGATTTCGAGGATAATAAAACGTATTTCGAACTTGCTGAAGTGCCTGATTATGCTGACAGAAACCTTGATATGTTCCCCAAAACTGCATCAATCGAAAGATAGGAATTGAAAAGAGATTTTCAAGGAATTTCTTATCCAGGACAGCATGATAATAATCAGATACTAGATTTGCAAAGAAGAGTCGTAAAAAATCTAATATGCTGAAGCTTTCCTGCAGAAAAATTCGTTTAAAGGCAATGGCTTCTCGCCGATAGCGGTTATATATTTTTCCTGCAGGTTCATCATGTACATGGACAATAACTGCTTTTGCAGAATAAGCAATGCAATACCCTAGACTTTGCATTTTATTGGACCAAGCTAAATCTTCTAAACCTGTCAATTTTTCATCGTAGGGATTGTCTTGCCACAAAGTTTTTCTGATAGCAGCATTAGCATTATTGCAAAATGGATGAGACTGATTAAAATTTGATTCGTCGGGAAACCATTTTGAGAAAATTTGCTGTTCTGAATATTTAGTAACTTCGTTCCCCGTCTGCTTACCGTAAACCAATGCAACCTGAGGAGTTTCAAAGGGCTGAATCAGATTCTTCAACCAATCCCTATAGAGAGGATAAACGTGGGCACTAACAATTACTAGATATTCTCCCTGAGCTTCTTTACATCCTAAATTCAGAGAGCGCCCAAAGGAAAATTCTTCTGGAGCTATGGAAACTATTTTTATAGGGTATCTAGATGCAATGGCCACTGTCGCATCGGTTGACCCAGAATCTACAAGAATAATCTCATAATCCTGATAGGTCTGTTGAGTGATGCCAGTCAATAGCTTTCCGATATGCTTTTCTTCGTTATAGCATCGAATAATGATAGAGACTTTAGTCATTTGAATCCTCAGATAGCTCAATGAATTTGGGAAATTTTATAAATCTCTGAAGAGGTTTGAACTAAAAGTCTTATCAAAAATAAGAGGTTGAAAGTATATGCTCATATTTATCTGCAATCACTTTAGGCGTATAGTCAAACTCCACTTTTCTTCTTCCTTGAATTCCAACTTTTTGAGCTAAATTAGTATTAGTCTCAAGAATTTTTAAATAGTTCGCTAGCTCCTGGCCTTCTCCATTTTCAAAGGTAGAGCCACAATCACTTTCTTTGATTAATTCCTCTAAATAAGTCCCTCGCGGGCAAATTACAGCAATCGGCCTTCCTGCTGCTAGTGCCGGATATAGCTTACTCGGAGCTACCAAACTCTCCATCCCTTCACTCACACTCACTAACGACACATCACATGCCGTCATCGAATACGGGATATCCTTCTTATCTTGATAAGGCAAAAACAAAAAGTTTTTCTCTAACCCTTCTACTTTCACATCTTCAATCAGCTTTTCACGCTTTGCGCCGCCCCCAATACATACAAACTTAATCGGTTCATCCCGCAGCAGTTTCGCCGCCTCAAAGATTGTCTTAATATCATGACAGCGGCCCATATTCCCCGAATACAGCACCGTAAACGTATCCACCAGGCCGTGCTTGTGGGCAAACCAATTGTCTTTTTTCTCAATAGGTTTGATTAAATCTGGATCTGCCCAGCTGTGAATTACTTCAATACGATCCGCAATATCCGGGCAGTGACCCACAATGCGAGCCTTCATCGCAGGACTTAGCACAATTAACGACTGCGCCCGTAGCCATACCCGCTGATTCAGCCACCGCCACAGCCGTGAAATTGGATGATTATAATCCACCACACCTAGCTCAATAGCAATGTCTGGATACAGGTCGTACAAGATCACCACGTAGGATGTATTGAATAACAGACTAATAAAATATCCGACAATCGGTAAAAACGGAGGAGCCGTTGTCAACAGCAAAACTCTGTCCTTTCTCCATCCGTGGCGCAGCAAATGCAAAAACGCTCGAACCGCAAATAGTAGCCCGTTAATCGCCTTGCCTCGAATGCGGGTGGGCCATAGCTGTGCTAATCGCGACCGATGGATCTCTAAATTATCCGCCGATTCATGATGGGGCGCTGTCGGCTCACCATAAGCATATCCAGGCTGGCCAGTAAATACTTCCACCGGCATTCCTTGACTAGCCAGCTGTCTCATCAGCTCATCTAATAACTGACCCGTCGCCGCATAGTCCGGTGCAAAAAACTGGGTTACCAGCTTTACTGTTTGCTGAGTTGCACCAGTCTGAGATTGCTCAATTTTGTAGGCGGTCTTAGAGGGGGTATCTAGTTTGCCAATGACCATAAAATGAGGGAACTAATGAACAAAAAGTAGTAGATGTTTGATGCATATTCAAGCGTTCAACACTGTTTAAGAGATTTGGGTTAGCTGCCACGCCCGCCAGGAGGTTAATCCTAAAATAGGAGTTGCGATGACAATGGCCAATACCCCATAGGGAATAGGTGCTAACGTAAATGCCCAGCTGCCAATCCATAGACTGAGTGCGTAAATAAATAACACCACCCAGCGATGGGGTAACCCTACCTGAAGTAACCGATGGTGTAAATGACTTTTGTCAGCTTCAAAAGGAGATTTTCGACGCAGCAGCCGAGAAACAATCACTAACGCCATATCAAAAATCGGCACTGCTAATACAATCAGCGGAATCGTAATAGCGGTCGCCCCTTTGACTAAGCCGGTAATGCTGATCACCGCCAGCATAAAGCCAATAAAATAAGAGCCTCCATCTCCCATAAAGATGCAGGCCGGATTAAAGTTGTATACCAAGAAACCACAGAGGCTGCCGACTAAACACATAGCCAACAGTGCAACGGAGGGCTCTCCGATAAATAAGCAGATACCGACCGTAATCAATGCGGCAATGGCGCTCACTCCAGACGCTAATCCATCTAGACCATCGAGCCAGTTGATGGCATTGACCATGCCGACAATCCAAATCAGGGTAATGGGCAAACTTAGCCATGCCAGGTGAATCAGCCCAACGCTGGGTACCGTAATGACGTCAATGCGGATGCCGCACTGCCATACGAGAGCCGCGATCGCAAACTGACATATCAGTCTCAACCTGGGGGACAGCGAAAATAAATCATCTAAAAACCCAAGGACAAAATAGCCGCTGCCCCACAGCAGCATCACTAATATCTCTTGACGATCTGTGGGCTGCAGCGAATCGAACCCGCCTAGCTGCCAGAGAAAAAGAGCCGATATCAGGGTGCCAATAAAGATGCAAAGTCCCCCCAGCCGAACGATGGGAAGCTGATGAACTTTGCGATCGCACGGCACATCCACATGTCCGGCATGGGTAGCAATTTCTCTCACAATAGGAACACTGGCTAACACCACAGAAAATGCACTAACAAATGCTAATCCATAAAAGATACATTCAGTCACCAACAACAATGCCGATATATCAAGCATCACACTAATGCCACAGCAGGTCCAAAAACAGACGTGATCGATATTCAGCTAAAGAACAAATTCTAGAATTGCCTTAAAGACTACAGATTCAAGATATGACGTAGATTATCTCAAACAGAGCACAGCGCGAGTCCCTCAATTTGCCTTTTGCTTAGACATTGTCTCAATCAAAACCTAGGGGTGTTCTCAACAAAAACGCCTTAGTTCTCAATCCAGACAAGCTTTAAATAATGGCAGACGCATCGACTAAATTTGATGCATTTTCAAACAAACACGAAAACTGTTGCCAAACTCGACTCAATCCCAACCATTGTAAAGAGAAGATGTATGAGATTTAGAACAGCTCCGCATAACCCCTTCTAACCCCCCCATAACGTCTCAGGACTAATTATTGTTTAAAACAGAATTGAAACAATTTAATACCGAACATAGATGCTTTCTACACAAACGTCCTTATCAGACAGCCCCGGCTAATTACCCGTCGCTAACCCGCAGACGATTTTCTCCGACTATTTAACCAGGCCAGTCCTGCAACTGTCGCAAATCCAACCATGACAGACGGTTCAGGTACAGAAACTTCGCCCGAGGGGGCATCAAGTGTGACCCGATAGTTGCCAGTAAAAGATGCTGTACCATCGCTAGAAACAACTCCTGATACTGCCGGTGCTTCGCCGATGCTGTACAAAAAGCCCGACTCACCCTGGTAGTCATAGGCAACAACTTCACTAGCAACAAGGGGCGGCAGCGGCGGCAGCGGCAAAAAAGCACCCAGACCCAAGCGTTCAAGCGCAATGTCAATTAAAGAATTAAGCTCGAAAAAACCGGCCAGGTCAATTTCTACGTCCCCGTTATCAAGCTCACCCACAGATGCGATATTTGGATCGCTCAGACGAGCGTCTGCATCCACTGCGTCAAAAGCAGACCGAAGACTCTCTCGGGTAAACCCGCTGCCCAACGATTCAATGTCGGCCCCATAGGCGGCCCAAGCATCATCAAACCAGATATCTGCTAGCCCACTATCCCAGTCAGCCTGGGTGATGCTGCTCAAATTGAGAGTTCCGCCACCTAATTCTAGGGTGAGTCCCCCCTGCAGCCCGTCTAGCCCGCCGTCGGTTTCACCTAGTTCAATGTTGCCAATACCGTTGAGGGCGTCGGCTGCAGTGCCACCGGGGGCCACTACTCCCGGTGCGATCTGATTAAAAATTTCAACGGTGCCTGATGTCGTTTGAGCGGTAGCAGGAAGAGCGGCCAGGACTAACAGTCCGACCGTTATAGAGAGGCTATTAAAAAGATCTTTCATTGCGCTATCTAAGGCAATTACAGGACAAATGACACTGAAAATTAAGAACTGCTTGTCAAAAACTTTCTAACTGTCTGCGCTGTTAATTTAGAGTACGACTCGACCGATGGATTAGGAGATATGCCTAACCGTAAGCGTCCAAATCGTAGCGAAAAACCAAACGTCAGGCTTTCTCTTAGAAAGGTCTAACTCCGCCTTAAATACACCCTGAAAAAGTGTCATTTATGCCTGTGAGGGCCCTAGCCAGCCATCAAACGGACTAGTTAAGTGCCTGTAAGGAGTACGGAGAAAGTTATAGCTGTCCGGAATCTACTTAGAAATTTGGATCACACAGGGAACTGAGCCGGTTAAACCGACCGTATTTTTAGGTATATGCTGCAGGACATATACCCGGCTATTCAAGCGAAACCACGGGTTCCGCTTGCTTTGCAATTATGCTATCCATCCGCTAATTTTCATCCCGATGAAAGTAACTATCTTTAAGATAACTTTATAATACAAAGCCAGCCTTTACAAAAGTAGCAGGCAGTGGGTACAACCTAAGCCAGGTCAGGACTGTCTCTAAAACAGTCTCCAGGTTTGAACGTAAATTAGAACAGTTTTTTGGAGCTAACGCCTGTGGCTCACTGCAAAATTAGGCCGATAGCCGCTTGACCCCTCAGCACAATTGCTTAACCTCTTAAAGACTGATTACTCAAAGGATGGACCTGTCTAGTAAGAACCTCATCAGGTGTTCAAAACAAGACTAGCGCCCATCTGACAGCTACATGGGCCAAAGGTTTATACAATTTTGATTCAAATTAAAGATTTGATGAAGTTTGATCGTTTTTTGAATTTTTTGTTCGTACTACGGGTATTGCAATCTCTATGCCATCGGTCAGACGATAAACGGCTAACGTCACGCTAGACTTGGTCGACAGCAGACCGCTTGTTTGGAAAATTCCAGCAAAGGTATCGGTATCTGTATATCCGGTATGACTCAGCTGTTGACCAGGGTGCAGCTGTGTGCTTATCTAATTGACTAAATATGGCTCTAACGTATTTTTTGCTGTTTTTTAAGTAGTCGGCCGCTGTGCGGGTAGGCTATCTGTCTATAGGTTCCTTGTTTACTTTTGAAAGGGCTTCCAGGTCACAAATTGTCAGCCCCACCTGTTAGACCAACGCTGTGCTCCTCTTGCATTTACAGCCCCTAAACCGTCACTAAGCCCTATGGATAATTCGACGACGAGTAGCCTAGTCAATGAGGGACAGTACAGAGGATTTCCTCAACTACCGTGGGATGATGATGAGCTGGATCTAAAACAGCTGATAACGGTATTGCGGCGACGAGCCTGGCTGATAGGCGCGATCGCAGCTGGCGTTATGGTCACCGTTATTCTCAATACCGTTCGCCAGGAACCAGTCTATGAGGGTAGCTTTCAGGTTCTAGTAGAACCGGTCAACGCCGACAACAAAATTCAAGACTTTAGTGAGCTGTTGGGCGACAATGCCCCTTCGCCCTCATCGGGGTTGGACTATGAAACCCAGGTCCAGGTGCTCCGCAGCCCCAGGCTGATTGAACAAGTTTTAACCCAGCTTAGAGCCACTCAGCCAGCGGTGGACCCGGCCATAGACTACGAGACACTGCTAGAAAATCTCACCATTCGACGCGTCAATGAGACCAAGATCATTGAGGTGCTGTACCAGGGACAAGACCCAGAGACGATTCAACAAACCCTGGATGTGCTGGCTGACGTTTATTTAGACTACAGCCTGAGAGAACGGCAGACTAACCTGCGCCAGGGAATTCAATTTGTTAACAAACAGCTGCCCGAGCTGCAGGGACGCGTTGACCAGCTCCAGAGCGAGCTAGAAACATTTCGCAAGGTCAACAACTTTATCGACCCGACTACTCAAAATGCTCAGATTGTCAGTCAGTCTGATGGGTTGAGCACCCAGCGTTTAGATATTGACCGACAGCTGGCCCAGGCTAGAACGGCCTATGAGCTGCTGGATGGCGCAGGAGGAGAAGCGGCACTGCAAAATGCAGAGGTTTATCAGCAGCTGATTGCAGATCTGCGGGAGATTGAAGCTGAAATTGCGGCTAATCTGACTCGTTTTCAGCCCAGCAGTCTGAGAATTCAGGTCCTCCAAGAACAGCGAGAGCGACTGTTGCCGGTTCTAGCCGCAGAAGCACAGCGGGTCATCGGCGCTAGAACCGCCGGGGCCATCAATGATATTCAAGTACTAGAAACCCAAAGCCAGACGCTGGCCCAGGCGGAAAATCAGCTGCAGAGTACGCTCACCGAGCTGCCCACTTTAGCGCGCGAGTATAGCGACCTGCAGCGCGAGCTAGAAATTGCTGTCCGGGCTCTTAGCCGCTTTTTAGAAACTCGGGAAACCTTGCAAATCGAGGCTGCTCAAACGGAGATTCCGTGGGAGCTGATTGAGGCGCCCATAGAACCCACCGACCCGATTGCCCCCAGTGTGAAACGAAGTCTGCTGTTGGGGGCCGTAGCCAGTGTGCTGCTGGGGGTGGGGACAGCCCTGCTGTTAGAGAAACTTGATAGCGTCTGTCGGACGGTGGATGAGCTCAAAGGCACCCTGAAGCTGCCGCTGCTGGGAGTTGTACCCTACCAGCAAGAATTTGACGATAGCGCAGACAGCGATTCCCCTGACTGGCTGAGTCGCTTAAACGTTAGTCACCTGGTCCCGTTTAAACCAGGAGTTAACGGCCATTACGGCTATGGCAGTTCGCAGTTTTTAGAGGCAATGCGGCTGCTGCAGACCAATCTGTTGCTGTTGGGGGCAGAGCGACCGATTCAGTCGATTGTAATGAGTTCATCGGTGCCCGGTGAAGGTAAATCTACAGTGGCGCGGCATCTGGCTCAGACGGCTGCAACCATGGGTAAACGGGTGCTGCTGGTGGATGCGGATATGCGTCGGCCTGTGATTGAAAAGCGTTTGGGTCTAGACCACAGCCAGGGGCTTAGCGACCTGCTGTCTGGCAATGCTGAAAAGTCTGAGGTGATCCAGCGGGCCATGCCGTTTGTGGAGTTTTACACAATCACAGCCGGCAGCATTCCGCCCGATCCGGTCAAGCTGCTGTCATCTAGACGCATGCAGCAGCTGATGACTGAATTAGAACAAGATTTTGATCTGATTATCTATGATTCGCCACCATTGGTAGGGCTGGCAGATACGACGCTGATAGCACCCCATACCGACGGGGTGATTCTGGTGGCGCGCATTCATAAATGCGATCGCGACGTCCTAGGCTATGTCACAGAAAATATTCACTTTTCTAAGATTCCAGTTTTGGGCATGGTGGCCAATGGCGTTATTCCCGATGGCAAGAGTTACAAATACTATGCCTATGGCTATGAAACCTCAGCCATCGACACCCCCCACGGTCAGCCGGACCCTTCCCAAAATGGCGGGCCGCCTGCTGCAAAGGCCCCGCAGAATGGCGGCACCTCTGGCGCAAAACAGGGGCTAAATTTAGCCGATTTTTCTAAGTATCGTAAATAGTGACGGCTGGTTTGCCGTAGCCGCTATTTATTATTTGATATCTGACCGTTCTTTACAGCTGAGGCCATCCATTTAAAGCTGCCGTGAAAACACAGTAATGCAAGTTCTAAGAGAACATCTTGAACTGTAAACCTTCAAAGATTTCCGGATAAGTCGCAAAAATGATAGCAGTGTTTCTAGGGGAATTTGTCATCAGTATAATTTGAGCATCGTTGGCTGCGTTAGACCAGCGTCATGGGTAAACCGGTCTGTCAACAATGTCCTGCCCAAGCTCGTACCAATAAGAGGATAACCTGGGTTGAACAACGCCCGCTATGAGCTATTTAAACCCTAGGTAGAGACACGTTTTGTTGTTCCTATGCTTTTATAGCTTCTGTTTATCACGCTTACAGGTTTGTCACAATGATCCAGTTCGACCGATTTTCTCACGTAGTTCGTATGGTTATGGGCTCCGCTGTTGCCATGGGGACCATGCTAGGAGGTAGCGCTGTCCTGGCCTCCTCACCGCCGCTGCCGCCCTTGCCCTACGCCAGTCCCGCCACGCTACAAGATAGCTATTTGCTCGGTCCTGGAGATTTAATCACCATCGAAGTGTTCAACGTGCCTGAGTACAGCGGTGAGCAGCGCGTTTTGGCCAACGGCAACATTAATTTGCCTGCGGTGGGTCAGCTATCGGTGAATGGCCTCAGTCTGGCCCAGGCAGAAGCTGCCATCAGTGAAAAATATCGCTCAGAAGTTCGCTACCCGGAAATTACTGTCAATCTGTTAACACCACGACAGCTGCGTATTGCCCTCACAGGAGAAATTCATGCGCCGGGGCTATACACCATGTCGGTGGGCGAGACCGGTCAGTTCCCCAGTTTAGTAGAAGCAATCAAACTGGCTGGAGGCATTACCCAGGCCGCCGATTTGCAGCAAATAGAAATCCGTCGTCATGTGGAATATGGTGGTTCCCAGCGAGTGGTTAGCAATCTGTCGGCGCTGCTAGGTCAAGGAGACCTCAATCAAGACTTTCCCCTGCGAGATGGCGACTCGATTACCATTGCTCAAGCTAGCGAGATCGATCTGCAGGACTCAAGACAGATTGCCCTATCCAATATTGCCACCGATGCCCAAGAAGCTATTAGCGTTGCCATTGTGGGTGAGGTCTTTCGTCCAGGGACCTACAACTATGCGTCAAGACCCACCTCTAGCCAGACTGTCGTGGGTAACAACGCCGATGCCAACACCGTACAGCAGCCAGGGCGACTGACCGTGACTCGGGCCTTACGGTTAGCTGGTGGCATCAAACCGCTAGCTGACCTGCGTCGGGTCGAAGTCAAACGCGTTACCCGTTCAGGTGAAGACCGGACGATTTCTCTTGATTTATGGCAGCTGGTGGAAGCAGGCGACAGACAGCAGGATTTGATTTTGCAAGAGGGAGACACCATTGTGGTCCCCACTGCTGTGGCGGCTAGCCCAGAAGACATCAGTTTGCTAACGGCCACCAATCTCTCACCTGACGCAATTAGCGTCAATGTTGTTGGCGAAGTAGAAAACCCCGGTCCTGTTTCGGTGGCTGCTAACACCACCCTAAATCAGGCCGTGCTGGCGGCGGGGGGATTTAACACCCGCGCTAAACAAACGGTGGCGTTAATTCGGCTCAATCCCAACGGCAGTGTAACTCAACAGTCGTTTGATGTGGATTTGACCCAGGGCTTAGATCCTGACGGCAACCCGATTGTGCAGCACAACGATATTGTCGTTGTCGATCCAAACGCAATCGGTCGCATCTCAGATGGATTGAGTAATTTTCTCAGTCCTTTCCTCCAGATTTTGCCCTTTAGCCGCTTCTTTTAACAAAACGCTAGCTGTCTTTGGCACCGAGTCTCCTGGGCGCGCAAAGCCCGGTATTTCTTTATTCCTAATCGTCTCTATTTAAGCTTCCCTATGGATAATTTCGCCACAGCCAACGGCGCGTCGGCTCATGGTTTGACAGTACCTCAGCTCCCGCAGATGCCCTGGGCTAAGGATGACGACGAGCTGGATCTCGCCCAGCTGCTCACGGTGCTGCGCCGCCGCTCGTTGGTGATTACCGGTGTAGCAGCGGGGGTCATGGGTACGGTGATGTTTAATACCCTGCGCCAGGAGCCGGTCTATGAGGGCAACTTTGAAGTACTGGTGGAGCCGGTTAATGCGGATGATAGTTTCTCAGACCTGAGTGGGCTGTTGGCCGATACGGCTCCGGCTAAGCAATCGGGGCTCGACTATGAGACCCAGGTGCAGGTGCTCCGCAGTCCGGAACTGATTACTCAGGTGCTCACAGAGCTCAAATCAGTCGATCCTGACCTAGACTATGAGAGTCTGTTAAAAAATCTCACCATCAGACGAGTGGGAGAAACCAAGATTATTGAGGTGAGCTATCGAGGGAACGACCCGGTTAAAATCCAGGCTACCTTAGATGCGCTCTCAGCGGTTTATCTTAAGTACAGCTTAGATGAGCGGCAGACCAACCTGCGTCAGGGAATTCAGTTTGTTAATCGCCAGATGCCGGAGCTGCAGGAGCGGGTAGGGGAGATTCAAACTCAGCTAGAGAGGTTTCGACGCAGCTACAATTTTATTGACCCGGCTACTCAAAATCAGCAGATTACCGCCCAGGCTCAACAGCTTAACTCCCAGCGCTTGGAGATCGACCGACAGCTGGCTCAGGCTCGCGCTAGCTATGAGCTGCTACTGGCAGAGGGCGGTCAGGAAGTGGCGTTGCAAAATGCGCCGGTCTATCAGCAGCTGATTCAAGAGCTGCGAGGGGTAGAAACAGAAATTGCAACTGAGCTAACTCGCTTTCAGCCAGGAAGTTTGGCGATTCAGGTGCTGCAAGAAAAGCGCGATCGCATCCTACCGGTGCTGGATACTGAGGCGCAGCGAGTATTAGAGGCCAAGTACACCGAAGCTGAAAACAATATTGAACTGCTAGAGACCCAGAATCAAACCATTGCGATCGCAGAAGCACAGCTGCAAAATACCCTGACCCAGCTTCCCACCCTGGCCCGAGAGTATAGCGATCTGCAGCGGGAGTTAGATATTGCAGTGGGGGCCCTCAATCGGTTTCTAGAAACGCGAGAAACGCTGCAAATTGAGGCCGCCCAAACCGAGATTCCATGGGAGCTAATCGAAGCGCCCCTACAGCCCGATGAACCGATTTCTCCCAATGTTCAACGCAGTCTCATTTTGGGTGTGGTTGCCAGTTTGCTGGTGAGCGTCGGAGCCGCGCTGCTGTTAGAAAAATTAGACACGGTGTGCCGCACCGTCGAAGACGTTAAAGGAATCGCCAAGCTGCCCCTATTGGGGACAATTCCATATCAGCTGGGCGTGGATAGCGCACCGGTTAAAGCGCGGGGCATCGGCAGCTGGCTCCAGCAGCAGGTGAGCACGCCACCGATGTTTCCCACCCAGGGATACTACGGCTATGGGGGCTCACAGTTTTTAGAATCTATGCGGCTGCTGCAAACCAATCTCATGCTGATGGGGGCAGACCGGCAGATTCGCTCCATTATCATTAGCTCCTCCATGGCGGGAGAAGGCAAATCGACGGTTGCTCAGCACCTGGCTCAAACCGCTGCCACCATGGGCAAACGGGTGTTGCTGGTGGATACAGACCTGCGGCGACCCACCATCCATAAACGGCTAGACATACCCAACGATAAAGGTCTCAGCGATCTGCTGTCCGGCAATGCGAACGGAGCTAGGGTGCTTCATAGAGCTATGCCGTTTGTCGAATACTTTGCCATCACCGCAGGCACCCCGCCGCCCGACCCGGTGAAGCTGCTATCGTCTAGGCGGATGCGACTACTGATGCAGCGTTTGGAGAAAAAGTTTGACCTGGTCATTTATGACACGCCCCCGCTGGTGGGGTTGGCCGATGCCACCCTGATTGCCCCCCATACTGACGGAGTGGTGCTGGTGTCGCGGGTGAATTATTGCGATCGCAATATTTTGCAGCATGCCATGGACAACTTAAACTTTGCCAAAGTGCCCGTCCTGGGTCTGGTGGCCAACGGCGTTTCCACCCGCGATGGCTATAAATACTATTCCTATGGGTATGAGACTCCACCTGAGCCGCCGACCGCCCCCGTACTGACAGCACCTGAGCCCAAAATCCCAGCAGCGGTTGCCCATACCAATGGCGGCACCTCTAAAAAAAGCGGGTTGACTATGGCTGACTTTTTAAAAGTGAGCAAGTAGACTTTCGTGCTCACAGTAGCGACAGCTGTTCAAATCCGATGGTTTGCACCGGGACTAAATTTGCGATCGCTACCCCCAGCAGTCTGACTTGGGGCTGCGGTTCTAAATGATGCTTAAGTAACGACTGGGCCAGGGGTTCCATATCCGCCGCCTGCTGCATGGGGATATCTACCGTGCGACTGCGGGTAATTTGGCGATAGTCGGCATACTTGATTTTAAGGGTGAGGGTATAGCCCATTTTTTTAGCCTTGAGCAGTCTGGTTTCCACCTCCTCAACAATGGTGGTCAGCGCTGTGGCCATGGTCTCTAAGGTGCGCAGATCCTCGGTAAAGCTGCGTTCTGCCCCCACAGATTTACGAATGCGATTGGGGTCAACCCGACGATTATCCTGAGCGTTGGCCACCCGAAAATAGTGGCTGCCCACTTTCCCAAACTGGGCAACGAGATCCGATTCACTCCAGCGCTGCAGATCGGCTCCGGTGGTAATCCCCAGCTGGTTCATTTTGCGAGCCGTGGCGGGACCAATCCCGTGAAACTTTTCGATGGGCAGCGTCGCGATAAACGCCATCGCCTCTGCTGGCAAAATGACGTACAGCCCGTCAGGCTTATTTACATCCGAGGCCATTTTGGCCAGAAATTTGTTGATCGAGACACCGGCAGACGCGGTTAGCTGAGTCGCGTCAGTAATGCGCTGTTTGATGGTTTTGGCGGTTGCGATCGCAGACTCACAGCCGGTCACATCTAAATAAGCTTCATCTAACGACAGCGGTTCCACCAGATCGGTATAGTCTCGAAAGATGGCCCGAATCTGTTCTGATACAGCTCGATACACATCAAACCGGGGACGAGCAAAGATTACCTGGGGACATCGCTGTACCGCTATTCGTGACGGCATAGCTGAATGAATACCAAAGCGTCGAGCTTCATAGCTAGCGGCGGCCACGGCCCCTCGCTGTTCTGGACGACCACCGACGACCACGGGTCTGTGGCGATACTCACTATGGTCGCGCTGCTCAATGGATGCGTAAAAAGCATCCATGTCAATGTGGAGAATTTTACGAGAGTCGGTGGCCGCCATGGATTTTTAAGCGACGAGCATTACATTATAGCAACTACGACCGGGGCCGCAGTAGAGTATTGGCTGAAATTCTAAAGTGGCTACTGCCACTAGGGAGAATAAAAAAGGGAATGGCTATACTCAACCCGTTGTTGTAGTGCTCCTCATAGCAAGAATCAGTACATATAACGTCTGTGGACGGAGCCTAAGTTTGTTTCCTGAGTGACTAGTTACAAAAAAGACTCGGTGGTGGGTTACGGGTGCAGATTCTCAGTGGTTGGTTTGAGCCTATATAGCTTGGTGCCCATAGTTTATGCCATAGGTAATCGCTAGAACTCTTAAGTTTCAGCAGCTATGAGCACAGCAAACTGCGAAATGCATTCCGCAGTTTGCTATAGACAGCCAAGACTGAGCCAAACGGGTGCAGATGCGCAGCATTTGGCGATCAGACTTACAAAAATCACCATGAGTTACAAAGCTTTGACGCTAGGCACCTTAACGGCACTAGCATCCGTTTTCTATGGCGATCTCGCCCTGGCCGACCCGTTAGAGGATCTGTCTTTAGATGTCTCCGGCGAGACCACCATCAACGGCATTACCGCCAGAATGACCCAGGGTATCAATCCTGATAATACGGCAGGTACTTTAGGCGCATTCTCTGAATTTTATGGCGACAAGACGGCCACGATCGATTTCAACTCAGCCGCGACTCCGGTGGGTGAAAATCGCTACACGTTTGGCAATGAGCTGGCGACCTACACGTTTGATCAAGCAATCAAGACGGTTCCCGGTAAAGCCACTGGCGTCTTTAACAATCGCTGGGCACCCACCGGTGCCAATGGCGAAAAAAATACATCAGACTATCTAGCGGTCTTTCAAGGCAACTCCGTCACTATCGATCTAGCTGAGGAGCTTAACTACTTTGGGCTAGGTTGGGGCGCTATCAGCGTGGGTAACCAGGTGTCATTTTGGCAGGACAGCACTCCTGTTAGCACCTTTACCTACGAAGACGTGAATCCGCTGGCTCCCATCAAATCTGACCATCAAAAGAATGAAGGTAACGGCTATCTCCATTTCTACGCCAGCGACCAGAACAGCACGTTTGATCGAATTGTTATTGCCCAGCTGGACAAGGGCGGGATTGAAACCGACAACCATTCTTTCCACGTAGGCGATGATGCTTTTGATTTTGACCAGGAGACCGAAGATCCGGAGAGTGTCCCTGAACCTACAGCGATGCTGGGTCTAGTCGCCGTTGGGGCCGTGATGTTTAGCCGCAAAAAATAGTCTGCCGCTGGTAGAAAATATAGTCAGTCTCTTCTAAACGGCTCGAAGAGACTGGTTGTTTACCACAGACGCCGATCGGCTGGACTTGTGTTCTGACGCGCCTGTTTGTACCTATCCAAGGACTGTTTAGCCAACATAATCAGCTGACTAAATTCAGTACAGGCTTGAGAGACTGGCTGAATGCCTGTTCCCGGAGTGCGAGAAAACCGCCGAATACTGCCAGTTTGGTCGTTGCATACCTGACTCACCCGCCGCAGATTATCCGCAAGGCTAGCGTCCGGGTCCAGGTCGAACTCGTCTCCGTAGGTATCAAAAAAGTCTTGGAAGAATTCAGATAGACTGACAAAATCTCCGTCGGCGGTTCTAAAGATCTCTTCTCCCAGTAGACCGGTATTGTCTGACTGATTCGGTCCGGTTACATCCGATAGATTTGGCCCGGTAATATCGGATAGATTGGGTCCGGTTATATCAGACTGGTTGGTCTGGGCAAATCCGTTTAGGGGAATGCCTGCGGTTGCGATCGCAGCCACACTGCCTAAAATAATGGGCCAAAACGTCTTATTGAATTTAAGTGACAATAGCATGTTGAGTCTGAACCTCTCTAGTTATTTGGACTGGTAGTTCTCTGAATCGGTATCTAAAGCTCAAAAGAAACACCCGCACCCATCACAAAGCGAGCCCCGTCTCCCGCACCGGCAATATCTCGCACGGCAGGTAGCAGCACCAGCGGTAAATTCTTAAATGGGACAACAGAGAGTCCAGCAGCTAAATCCTGCCCGGTCCACTCGACAATGGCACTGACGGGTTCTGCCACCCGCACGGCCATGCTGCCAAACACGCCTACCGTATCGCGGTCATCAAAAACATCGTCTTCGGTTCGAAAGCGACCGCTGCCCACACCTGCTGTGAGGGCAATCCGACTTAAGGGCTGCTGGATATTTTCTCGGGTACGAATCAAATGAGAAACAGAGCCATAGATCGAATCTTCAAAGTCTACAAACCCAGTGGTGGCAAACCCTTCCCACCCCAGGGCCACTGACCACTCATCGGCCAGTCGCTTATGCAGTTTGGCATTAAAGCCTCCGGTACCAAAGTCTCGACTGCCGCCAAAGCTGGCTACCGTATACGAGAGCTGAACCCCTATATTTTCGCGAGCATCGCCCAGGCCAATCCCGACGACAACGCCGCCATCGTCCTGGTTACCAAAGCGGGTTCTTTCTTGATAGCCCACTCCTACAAATCCAGTAAAGTTATCAGCACCAAATCCCGACGGGTTAGAAATCGTAATGGCCGGAGAGCTGCGATAGGGCGTTGAAGCATCAAGACTGGCAGGCTCTGCTTCAATCAACAGCTGCTCAATAACCTGCTGTTCTTGAGGCCGTGGGGTTAACGGTGGCTCAATCGGCAGCTGGGCGATGATCGCGCTGTCTGCCTCAGAATCTAGACTCTGCTCTAAGGTAGCCTCAGTAGCCTCAATCTTGCCCTCAAGGGCAGCCGTCGGTGCTGTAGCCGCTAGCTGGGGCTGCGCTGACTCGACCGGTGATACAGCCGGTGGCTGACTCACAGAGACAGGGGTAGGCGCATCGCGTTCAACGGGCTCTACTAGAGTCTCTGGGCGATTTAGTGAGCCAGCCGGTGATAACTCAGCGGACAGAGCTGTAGAAACCGATAGATCAGGAATATCTCTGCTCTGGGAGATACTACTCTGGGAAACAGATGGGGCAACAAATTCTGGCTGCGCGTTGTTGCTATCTGGGGCGATTCCCTGGGCATTAGCAGCAACGGTAGCACTGGCAATTTCTGTTACATCAATGTGCTCAGTGGCATTCACATCGGTTGCCCGATCGTCGGGAGAACTGTCGGGGGCAGCATTGAGTTCACTTGCTTGAATATGGCCTAAATTGGCTGAAGAGTAGGTAGCAAGAAGTGTAGCGCAGCCAAGTAGGGCTTTATTGGAGGGCTTGGACACAGTTTAGTTTCTCTAGCAAATATATTGATGATGTTCAAAACATGACAGTAGACACCCAATCGTCAAACTGATCGTGTTGGCCCCATGGGTTGGGGCAGCTTGTATGTCTTAAAAGTGTTTGGCTAGTGACGCGCAAATGCCCATGGGGCTCTCTGCTGTATCTTCCTTGAAATTTTCAGATAGGATTTACGGAAGTCGGGAGGGTTCTAAACAAGCCTTGATAAATAAGATAGAGATTATGTGTAACTTCTGCTGCCAAAAAACATAGCCGCAGGAGAAGATACTTTCTCCTGCGGCTAAAAGTAGAGCGGTTCTATGGGCTGGGCTACTGCGGTGTGGGCAAGAAATTCGTCTCTAACTGTTAGAGTTCGTCCCACTGCAGATGACCACCAATCCGAATAATAAAGTCATCGTAGTCATAGTCTGTGTTGGTGCTGCCGACTAAAACCGAGCCAGTATCTTCCCACCGTAGCAGCAGCCCACCGTTGATGACATCTTCTATGGGCCCCTCAAACCGAGCATAGTCACGATTGTCTGCATTTTGGCTACTGGTTGAATACAGCGTCCCTGCTGGCTGACCGTTAAATGCAGACTCCAGATAAAAGCTGTAGGAGGTATTAGCCGCAAAGCGAAACTCTCCTAGGGGCTGAGGAACTGTTATACCAGGGGACCCGTAAAAGTCACTGCGATTTTGGGGACCGGTATCATCCTGGTAGCTTGAGGGTCTGTCGAGCGGTTGAGGATTATCCGACTCTCTAACTTCGCTGTAGAGAGGAAATTTTTCTCCGGTTTCCAGGTTGACGATGCCAAACACCGAGCGATAGCCGCCGTTGGATTCTAAAAATTCAAACTCTACAATAGTATCGACGGCTAATCGAATTCCTTGATTGCCAAAGAGTTCTTGTGCTTGTACTGCAGCGGGGGCTAGTACAGCGGCTGTCATCGCCGAGCCGAGGGCCGTCTGACGTAGAACATCAAAAAATCTGCTCATTGCTTAAATTCTGTTGTTGACCAAAGTTAGTTACCAAATACGCCGCTCAACGCTAGCAGGCTGACGTCCGGACTGGTTGGATTGATCCAGCGCCTCTTGAGCGACTCGAATCAGACGTCCTAGTTCGGCACAGGCGGGAGATATTGCAACGTCGGGGCCCGGATCGCGAGCAAATCGTCGAATGGTGTCCTGCTCTGAGCAGGCTAGCTTTGCTTGTCTTAACTGCTCTGCTAGGCTGGCATCAGGATCAATCCCTAGCGCTTCACCAAATTCATCAAAAAAGTCTTGAAAGCTGTTAATAACCGACTCTCCTAACAGACCGGTATTGTCCGACTGGTTAGGCCCGGTCACGTCGGATAGGTTAGGCCCGGTCACGTCGGATAGATTAGGTCCGGTCACATCGGACTGGTTTTGGGCCAACCCGATTGATGGAGAAAGCGCGATCGCAACCACACTACTTAGCAAAATCTTCCAAGGGGTACCCGATGGTAGTGACAATGTCATTTTGAGTCCAACCTCCTGATTGTTAACGACTAAAACTGTTGACTATCAAATTAAAACGGCTGTCCTTTTTCCTAGACGAGCAGAGACCGCAGAGCGGCTCAAAGCTGGAACGAGACACCGGCTCCGACAACAAAGCGAGAGCCGTCTCCCGCACCGGTAATATCTCTAACGGCAGGCAGCAGCACCAGCGGTAAATCCCTAAATGGCGTAATCGACAATCCAGCCGCCAGGTCCTGCCCCGTCCATTCCACAATGGCACTGACCGGTTCTACCACCCGCACGGCCACGCTGCCAAAGACACCGACGCTATCGCGGTCATCAAAAACATCATCTTCTGTACGAAAACGCCCGTTGCCCACTCCGGCTGTCACAGCAACCCGGCTAAGCGGTTGAGCAATACTGTCTCGAGTGCGGACCAAATAAGAAACAGACCCATAGATCGAGTCTTCAAAATCCACAAAGCCAGTAGTTGCAAACCCTTCCCATCCCAGAGCCACAGACAAATCGTCGGCTAGCCGCTTGTGTACCTTGGCATTAAAGCCTCCTGTCCCAAAGTCTCGACTCCCGCCAAAGCTAGCAACCGTATACGAAAGCTGGACCCCCACATTTTCACGAGCATCTCCTAAACCGATACCCACGACCATGCCACCATCATCTTCGTTACCAAAACGAGTTCTCTCCTGGTAGCCCACACCTACAAAAGCCGTAAAGTTATCCGCTCCAAAACCGGATGGATTAGAAATCGTAATCGCTGGAGAACTGCGATAGGGAGCAGCTGTGGGTATCTCCGCTTGATCAATCTCTCGGATAAGCTCGTCGATTTCCGCCTGATTAGGCGTATCCGGATTTAAAAGGGGCGGTTCTAAAGGGAGCTGAGCCATTTCAGTCGGTCCAGAGCCGGTGGCCTCAGCGCTACCGACACTATTTACTGCTGCTGTCTCAGGTCGGAGGACAACACTTCTAGGGAAGGCTCCGTCGGGCATTGCGGCCGTCGGTGCTGTTGTTTGCAGCGGCTGCGATCGAGTTTGCTGTAGCGGTGTCGCCGCATCCGATACCCTGGCATTTCTGACGGTCTGCCGCGTAGCCGGAGCTATCACCCGCGCCGTTGGCAGCGCCGCTACCGGTATATCAACGGCGGGTCTGGGAGCTGGAGGATTTGCGATCGCTGTCTCCGCAGGCGATGCAGTCTCCCCAAGATTCGCTACAGGTTCAGATACGGCCTCCACCGCATTCACCTCCTCCGAGCGTAAACTATCCGATGGCTCACTAGCCGTCGGTTCTAAACGTTCTGGCTCAGAGGGCTCGGTGACAGACTGTCCATCCGCTCGGACGGCAGAATGTTGCAACGGCAGTGCTGCTGGCGGCTCAATTTCCTCGGTCGGTCGCAGCTGAGCAGCTGTCTCTACGGGCGTTGCCACGTCTTGGGACCGAACTGCCTCGGGTAGTGGCTTAGTTGCAGTAGCCACTAGATGCTCTAGCTTAGCGGCCCTATCATCGGTTCGAACTGGCATGCTCGGGCTAGCTGCTGCTGGCATAGCCGACACTGGCGTATATGCAGGCCCAGGCTCTAGAACAGACACTTCAGCGGGCGCTTCTGGCTCCGTCTGTGGTGCCGCCTCGGACACTGTTTCTAGAGAAGATTGAGAGCTAAACCCAGGCAGCTGAATATTCTTTTCAGGAACAATATTGTTGGCATGGGCCGCCGCCGCCCCAGCGACATCGGACTGTTTATCAGCAGCCCCATCAGGGATACTGTCACTGACTGATGGCTCAGGGTTAGCAAGATTTAATTCATTAGCACTTGCCTGTCCTAAATTCGTTGAGGCAAATGCAGCAAACAGAGTTACCCAACCTATTAGGACTTTATTAGAGGGCTTGATCACAGATTTACTCCTCTCACTAACCACTTATGGATGTTCTAAAATACGACAGTTGGACAGCCATTTGACAAATATATCCATTGGATTTGATTGACTGTAGTAACTGTCCCACAAACGTTCTAGTAATTTTTAGCAGTGCAATATAAGACTAAAAAGCGATCACTCATTTAGTCACTAAACTAGACGCATCCCAACTACACTGCCCAAATCTTATAGAGACGATAGCAACAAATCCAAATACTTTGATAAATGAAAATCTCCGATTATTAATGGTTTATAAATAGCACCAAATAGCATAAGCGGGAAGAAGATTTAAATCTTCTTCCCGCTTGCGAAATCTAGACGGTGTCATCGATTAGTCTTGTAAAATTCGATGCATGACGCCAGATTCTCGGTACCGATCCGAGCTGTTCTTTAGAGACTGTCGTTAAAGCCTAAACCTTCTTTAGCCAGCTAAACATAGCCCGCAGGTCCTTACCCACTTCTTCAATGGGGTGCTCGGCTTCACGGCGACGAATGGCATTAAAGCCAGGATTTCCAGACTGACTTTCTAAGACAAATTCACGGGCAAATTGACCCGTTTGGATCTCTTTGAGAATCTGCTTCATCTCTTTTTTAGTGTCCTCGGTAATGATGCGTGGTCCCCGAGTGTAGTCACCGTACTCAGCCGTATTGGAGATACTGAAACGCATGTTGGCCAGCCCTCCTTCTACCACCAGGTCAACAATTAGTTTAACTTCGTGGAGACACTCAAAATAGGCCAGCTCAGGCTGATACCCAGCTTCGATCAGAGTTTCGAATCCAGCTTTGATCAGTTCGCTGAGACCGCCGCACAAAACGACTTGTTCACCAAACAGATCGGTTTCGGTTTCTTCGCGGAAGGTCGTTTCTAGAATACCGGCCCGAGTGCCGCCAATGCCTTTGGCATAGGCCATGGCCATATCGCGACCTTTACCAGACGCATCTTGATAAACCGCAAACAGAGCCGGGACACCCTGGCCCTGTTCATAGGTACGACGCACTAGATGACCGGGGCCTTTGGGGGCAATCATGACTACATCCACATCCTCAGGAGGCACAATCTGAGCGAAGTTGATATTAAAGCCGTGGGCAAACGCCAGGACGTTACCTGCCGAGAGGTTGGGAGCAATGCTGTCTTTGTAGACGCTCTTTTGTACTTCGTCAGGCAGCAAAATCATGATCAGGTCTGCTGCTGCTGCTGCGTCTGAGACAGACTTGACGGCGAGTCCTTCGGCTTCGGCTTTGGCTTTAGACCGGCTACCCTCATATAGACCGACGACGACGTTGACGCCGCTGTCTTTGAGGTTGAGGGCGTGGGCATGCCCTTGGGAACCATAGCCGATGATGGCAACGGTTTTTCCGTTGAGTAAATCTAGATTTGCATCACTGTCGTAGTACATCTGGGCCATGGAAAAGCTCTCCTTGATTTGTGGCTGTAGATAGCCAAACTAGTTGTCCGTCCAGCATGCGATATGCGATACACGGAACACCATTGTGCAGCCTTCGATCCTACCAAACCATTTGCCGATGTCAGCATCTATACCCATACTCTTTAGAGATGTGTGGTCAAACCCAGACGCTATAGTGGAAGCATACAAACTTACCAGTCACAATTTTCATGGCAGAAACTCTGCAGGCCAATAGGATAACCCTTGTCCAACTGGCTGAGGACTTTGGTCTCGTTGCCAATACGGCTGAAGCAGCCTTTCTGGAATGGCAGGAGAGTACGGCTGAGCTAACTGCCCGTGAAATGGAGACAGTAGAAGAAATCAAACAGGAGTACTTGCATCTAGCCAGGTACGACTTGCTCGAACCCGTCGTCAAATTGGTTGTTTTATCCCCTCTCCTAAAACTGGCTGGGTTTTATCGTCCGCCGTTTTATATCGCTGCGGAAAAATCCATCGATTTAATTTCTCAGGATGGCGACCTAACGGTACGAGGGCAAATTGATATTTTGGTTTTTCAGCCTAAGTTTTGGGTCATCTTAATTGAGGCTAAACGCAGCTACTACTCTTTGAGAGCCGCGATTCCTCAAACCCTGGCCTATATGATGGGACAGGCTCAGCCCGTGAGCTTTGGATTTGTCACTAACGGTAATGAATTTCAATTTCTAAAACTAGTCCACCAAAATAGCTGGGAATACAGTCTATCCCACACATTTTCATTGGACCGTCATGACGACCTACAGCAGGTTATTCGTATCCTGAGACATTTGGGACAATTAGCTAAAGTAGCTTAGGAATCTGAACTCTAGATTTCCGGTGTCTTATCATGCCAGGGAGTAGCGTTCTCATAAGCCGAGGCCACCTCAAACAGGGTGTCTTCTCGCAGGGCATTGCCGATGAGCTGCAGACCGATGGGCAGCCCCGCCTGGTCAAACCCGCAGGGCAAACTGATTCCTGGTAAACCGGCCAGATTGACTGTAATGGTCATCAGGTCAGACAGATACATGCTGAGGGGGTCGTCAACCTTTTCGCCAGCCTTAAATGCTGTGCTGGGTACCGTTGGTGTGAGCAGCACATCTACATCTTTAAAGGCGGCTTCAAAATCTTGCTTAATTAGGGTGCGGACCTTTTGGGCCTGGAGATAGTAGGCGTCGTAGTAGCCAGCAGAAAGAGCATAGGTGCCAATCATGATGCGGCGTTTTACCTCAGCTCCAAAGCCTTCGGCCCGGGTCTGCTTGTACATAGACAGCAGGTTATCGGTATCAGCGCGCTGACCGTAACGTACACCGTCGTAGCGGGCCAGGTTTGATGAAGCCTCGCAGGGCGCGATGATGTAGTAGGTGGGGAGACCATATTTAAAGTTTGGACAGGAAATTTCAACAATCTCTGCGCCCAGTTGCTTCATTTGCTCGATGGCAGCGTCCATGGCTTTGGCCACATCACCGTCTACACCGTCACCAAAGGTTTCTTTGACGAGACCAATACGCTTGCCCTTAAGATCTGTTTTGAGATGCTGGGTGTAGTCAGGAATTTTGACGTTGAGGCTGGTGGCATCTTTGGTATCGTGCCCTGCGATCGCACCCAGCAAAATCGCCGTATCTTCCACCGTGCGACTAAAAGGACCAATTTGATCCAGCGATGAGGCAAAGGCAACCAGCCCAAACCGAGACACCAGCCCGTAGGTGGGTTTCATTCCCACCACGCCACAGTAGGACGCTGGCTGCCGAATGGATCCCCCTGTATCAGACCCTAGGGCAATGGGAGCCTGGTCCGCCGCCACCGCCGCTGCCGAGCCGCCAGAAGAGCCGCCAGGAACGCAGCTGGTGTCCCAGGGATTAGCTGTAAGCTGATAGGCCGAGTTTTCAGTGGAGCTGCCCATGGCAAACTCGTCCATATTGGTCTTACCCAAAAAAATTGCTCCAGCTGCCGCCAGTCGCTGGGTGACCGTCGATTCGTACGGGGGAATAAACCCGTCTAAAATTTTGGAGGCACAGGTGGTGCGAATCCCCTTGGTGCAAAGATTGTCTTTCAAGGCGATGGGAATTCCCGCCAAAGGACCTAAGGACGTCCCGGCTGCGATCGCAGCGTCTACCTGCTCTGCTTGAGCTAGGGCCTTGTCAGCCGTTACCGCTAAAAAACTATGGAGTTTGGGCTCTAGGGCCTGCAGCCGATCTAAATAATCCTGGGTAATTTCAACCGCGGTACGCTCTTTTTGGGTGAGCTGTTGCTGCAGCTTGCGGATGACTGACATTCGCGCTCCTTCAGTATGCCTAGCAATTCCAGCCTAACAGTATAGGTGGGAATGGCCACGATGGTGACGGCAGGGCCTAGCCAATCAGCCTTATTCGCTACCCAATCGAGCTGCAGGCGTTAAGTTTTCGGGTTAAAGGTTAAAACAGATGAAGAATGAAAAATATTGTATTTATCTTTCAGGGACAGCCCCACCTGGCAAGCGGGCGCTAGAAACCACCCCTCATCCGATGGTGAGTCGTTAACAAACACGACACAAATTGGCTCAATCACAGAAATGTTTTTAGGGAAATGTGTAGCTCGGTACAATCTTTCCTATTATTTTTCTATTAACTTTTTAAGTAGCACCACTGAGTGTATTTCGTAACTAAGGAATCTCAAATCGCCCTTGTTACTACAGACATGACTAGTTTCCTGATCGTCTAGCGCTTTTGTTATTCCTGGCTCATACGCTCCTATGATCCTTTTTCGTTCTACGGCTAAACCTATCTGGCGCCGAGCCTGGCTGCGTTTACTTCTGCTGTCTGGCGGCACAGCTGGGCTGTTGGCGTTATTGGCTCCCCAACAGCCGACGGCGCTTGGGGCTAGGGCATGGCGATCTTTGAGCGCGGCGACTTCTAGCGAATATCCAGAGGCTGAAGTATTTAATCAGACAGATCCGCAGTCTGAGCCGCTGCATCAGGTCAATACCGACGGTATCATCAGACCCTATATTGCACTGACTCAGCTTAGCTCCGAGCTGACCCAGCGAGCGCTGCAAAGGCAGCTGACGACAAGCTACGGTCGTGCGATCGCATTGGCCCAAGAAGCAATGGCGCTACGGCAGCAGGGCACCAGTCTGGAGCTGAGCCAGCAAGAAAAGGCCCTGTGGCAAACCGCTATTCGTACCCTAGAGTCTGTCGATAGCGAATCTCCCCAATATTCTCAGGCCCAGGCCAAGCTCAAGGAATATGGCACTATTGCCACCGTTGTTAACCACCGCATCAATCAGGAAAAATCCAGTTTTCTAGCCTCTATTGCTGCTGCCCAGGGCAATCCTAACGCCGTGCGTATTTCCCTATGTCAGCTAGGGACAGAAGAATGTCGCTCGTTTCGTGGAGATGTACCGCCAACGAGTCTAGCCAGCCTGGTTAAGCTGCCAATTGCCGTGGCGCTGATGCATCAGGTTAGCCAGGGCAAAGCCAGTCTAGATGAGCAAGTTTATATTGATCCTGGCAACTTTACCGAAAATGCCCAGGGGGCCAAAATCTTTGTTGATAAGACCTATACCCTCCGCGAGGTGATGGTGCGAATGATTACTGAAAGTAATAACATCGCTACCAACCAGCTGGTGGACTATATGGGCTATGACACCATCAACGCGGCCCTCAAAGCCGAAGGATTCTCTAAAACTGTAGTCGGTCATAAGCTTGTGGGCAGCAGTATCTATCCTAAAAGCATGGGCGGCGGCCGCAACCGCAGCACCGCTGATGAGCTAACTCAGATGATGATGCGCATCTATAGCTTTACCAAAGAGAGCGATGAAGAGATTCTCAATGCGCTGGTGGGGCAGTACGACCTGGACTTTGGCTACCGGGCTTTGGTTAAAGAAAAACCCGATATTTTTTGGATCGGTGAAAAAACCGGTCAAAATTCATCCGTCATTGGCAGCACGGTTGCTTTCAAGGTGGGAGAAGAGCGCTACGTTATGACTGTAACCATTGATAAAAGTGCAAACCAGGGTAGACTGCGACAAATCATTCGAGATGTAGCTCGCCACGTACTAGAGCAGGGAGCGCTGGACCAGCAACAGGCTCCTAAAGTAGCCCAGCGCCTGTAGCAGACACGCTAACAGAGCCAGTTATCATCAATTTCACCTACGAGGAACGCTGATTTTAGGTATAAAGTCGGCTGTTTCTATTTGACCATTTTTCCGGCGGTGCCACTGCTGGGGCAACAGCCGCTGCCGCTCAACACTGTATATTGGCTCACCTTATAGCCCTGATAGGCAGAGATAGGGGAGATGGTCAATAGGCGCGTATCTCAGGGCACAAAGCAAAAATAAATTGCTTCAACCTCTTGTCAAGGATTAGATACACCCTCAAACTAGTATCAAATTGCCGTTGCCGATCCTCAGTATGGGGGCACCTGTGAAGTCCGGGATGAGAACTCGACCGATCGATTCATTCCCTCAATCAGCAACGGCAACGAACTAAAAAAACTGCGCTAGTGAGACGGTCTTGTGAAAAGAGTACTTTCAATTATTCTCGGCGGCGGTGCTGGCACTCGCCTTTACCCTTTAACTAAGTTTCGTGCAAAGCCCGCAGTTCCTTTGGCCGGTAAATATCGATTGATTGATATTCCCGTTAGTAACTGTATTAACTCAGAGATCTTAAAAATATACGTCCTCACGCAGTTTAATTCCGCCTCGCTCAATCGCCATATTACGCGCGCCTACAATTTTTCGCAGTTTAGTGATGGTTTTGTTGAGGTGTTGGCCGCTCAGCAAACTCCAGAAAGTCCCAGCTGGTTTCAGGGCACAGCCGATGCCGTGCGTAAGTATCTCTGGCTGTTTGAAAGCTGGGATGTGGATGAAATTATTATCCTGTCCGGCGACCATCTCTATCGCATGGACTACAGTCTGTTTGTGGAACGCCATCGCAGTACAGGAGCCGATGTCACCCTCTCAGTTGTGCCCGTAGGCTACAAGGTAGCGTCCAGCTTTGGTTTGATGAAAATCGATCAGGCCGGTCGCATTATTGACTTTAACGAAAAGCCTAAAGGCGATGCCCTTGAGTCGATGAAGGTGGATACAACAACGCTAGGTCTAGACCCTGAGCAGGCTAAAGATAAGCCCTTTATTGCCTCTATGGGTATCTATGTGTTTAACAAACAGACCCTGATTGACCTCCTGCGTCGTTCTCCTGAACAAACTGATTTTGGTAAGGAGATTATTCCGGGGGCGGCTCGTGACCATAACATTCAGGCATATCTATTTGATGACTATTGGGAAGACATTGGTACGATTGAAGCCTTCTTTCACTCCAATCTGGCGCTGACTCAGCAGCCCGCTCCACCGTTTAATTTTTACGATGAGGACGCTCCGATCTATACTCGGGCCCGCTATCTGCCCCCCAGCAAAGTACTCGATTCTAAAATTACTGAGTCAATTATTGGCGATGGCTGCATTATTAATCGGTGCAGCATCCATCGTACGGTGATTGGATTGCGCCAGCGAATCGGTGCCAATTGCGAAATTGAAGATGCGCTGCTGATGGGGTCTGACTACTATGAGTCCGCCTCCGAAAGCCATCAGCATCTCACCCGTGGCAAAGTCCCGGTGGGTATTGGCGAAGGCACCGTTATCAAACAGGCCATTGTTGATAAAAATGCGCGCATTGGTCGCAATGTAAAAATCGTCAATAAAGAGAACATCCAAGAAGCCGAACGCGAAGATCTTGGTTTCTACATCCGCAGCGGTATCGTTGTTGTGCTTAAGAATGCGGTGATTCCTGACGGCATGATTATCTAACCGTCAGGGGCGCGGTTTAACTGATTTGTGAAGGGCTCCTATGGCCGGGAGCCCTTTTTAGTGCGATCGCTAATGGAGCACAGCCAATGTTCTTAGGATCGGCCATGCCCTGTTATCCATGTCGTTATCAAATCTTGGGTCTATTCTGGTAGTAAGGCGTCTGTATGTTTTTTGCTCTCTGTCTGTATGGATTTTCGCGAAAGCCTAAAAATGGCGGTCAAGACGCTAACGGCCAGTAAGCTGCGCAGCGGTCTGACCATGCTGGGTATCATCATCGGCAACGCATCGGTCATCTCCATGGTGGGTTTAGGAGAAGGGGGTCGCCGCTATATCAATGAGCAGCTCCAGAGCCTGGGCCCAAACATTTTGTTTATTGTGCCGGGGAACCGAGAAACTCGCGAACTGGGCGGGTTGGAAATTACTCGCAACCTTGTCCTAGCAGATGCTGAGGCAATCGCACAGCAGGTGCCCTCTGTGATTGACGTGGCTGCTGAAAACACCACACCGGGGCTAATCAACTATCGTAATCGCAATGCCAATGCCAGCGTCATTGGTACCAATCCCGCTTTTATTACGGTGCGTAATTTCACCACCGAGCAGGGCCGGTTTATCTCTGGGTTAGACATGCAGCGCACCAGCGCAGTTGCCGTCTTGGGCAATTCTTTAGCCGAACGGCTGTTTGAAGAACAGGTGCCGCTGGGGCAGTCAGTTCGCATCAATAATGTGGCGTTTGAAGTGGTAGGTGTACTGGCGGTGCAGGGGTCTAATCTGGGTGTGAACTACGACGATGCCATCATGGTTCCCCTGACCACCCAGGCTAGCCGCATTGTAGGCCGCACCTCCCCCTATGGCATTGAGGTAGGGTTTATTTCAGCCACGGCTCGCGATGCGGAGAGTATGCAAACCGCAGAGTTTCAGATTACTAATTTGTTACGGCTGCGCCATGGCATTGTCGATCCAAAAGAGGACGACTTTTTTATTCAAAACCAGGACACGCTGCTCAGTATTGCCGATACGATTACCGGGGCGCTGACGCTGATGCTGGCTGCGATCGCAAGTATTTCCCTACTCGTGGGCGGGATTGGCATCATGAATATCATGCTGGTGTCGGTGCGCGAACGCACCCAGGAAATTGGCTTACGCAAAGCCATTGGCGCATCTCAAAGCGACATTTTGATCCAGTTTTTGATTGAAGCCATTATTCTGTCTGCCGCTGGCGGTATGGTAGGCACTCTGCTAGGCATTAGCGGCATTGGTCTCCTGAGTTTGCTCACACCGTTTGAAGCCTCGGCTTCGGTCGGTGTGATTGTTGTCGCCGTGGGCGTTTCTGGTAGTATCGGGCTCTTCTTTGGGGTGATTCCAGCGCGTCAGGCCGCTAAATTAGACCCGATTGTGGCGCTTCGAAGTATTTAGCCGGTAGCCCGTAGCTTAAAACCAGTTAATCACCCATTATTTCAGATGCCCTCAGTTATCGACCTCCACCATATTTCCAAGGTTTACGGCAGCGGTAATACCGAAGTCAAAGCCCTGTGGGACGTAAGCTTAAGCATTAACCAAGGGGACTACTGCTCCATTATGGGACCCTCAGGGTCGGGTAAATCCACTGCGATGAACGTGATTGGCTGCTTAGATCGCCCGACGGCAGGCCAGTATTTCTTTGACGGTCAGGACGTAGCCCAGCTAGAAGATGACACGCTAGCTGTCATTCGCAATCGCAACATTGGGTTTGTCTTTCAGCAGTTTCATTTGCTGCCCCAGCTGAGCGCCCTAGACAATGTGGCTTTGCCGATGGTGTACGGTGGCACCGCCGCTGCCGAGCGTCGCGATCGCGCGGCCCATGCGTTAGAGCGAGTAGGGCTGGGCAACCGCACCCACAATAAACCCAGTCAGCTGTCGGGGGGACAGCAGCAGCGAGTGGCCATTGCCCGAGCCATCGTCAATCGACCGCTGTTGCTTCTAGCCGATGAGCCTACCGGAGCGCTGGATACCACCACCACCGAAGAGGTGATGAAGATTTTTGAGGAACTCAATCAGGGGGGAATCACGGTTGTTATGGTTACCCACGAGCCCGCAGTGGCCCGATTGACCAAACGCATTGTCTGGTTCCGAGATGGTCAGGTGATCCACACCCATATGAGCCCTGAAGATGTGAGCTATGGGGCCCTAGTGGAGTAGGAAAAATTACTGACACACCCACGTAACATTACTGAAGTTAGGTGGTAGGCTGAGCCTGTCGAAGTCTTAATCCGGTTCGACGAGTCGAGAGGAGGATCCTGAATGAACCTAGGTCACCGCTATGGGGTACCACTGCTGATTGCCCTGAGTTTAAGCGCGGCTAAACCTGTCGCTGCTGAGCAGTTTCGCAATGCTGAAACCGCTTTAGAGCAAGGGGTGATTTATGTCCAGCAGGGACAGCTAGAAGATGCGATCGCAGCGTTTCAAAGCGCTATTAACCTCGACCCTACCCTGGCTGTTGCCCACTATAATTTGGGGCTAGCCTATCGCGAACAGCAGCAGATGCAGGCTGCCGCCGATGCCTTTTGGCAGGCAACCCAGGCTGACAGTGAATTCACCATGGCCTATGTCAATTTAGGAGCCGCATTGCTAGACGGTGGCAACCTAGAGCAGGCCGAAAGCTATCTTCAGCGAGCCGTTACCCTAGAGCCTCAGCTGGGCATTGGTCACTACAATCTTGGACTGGTACAGCGCCGTCAGGGAAAGTTGCCAGCGGCGCTAGAGTCTTTTTTAGCCGCCGTCACCCATAGCCCCCAGGCTCCCGAAGTTCATTATCAAATTGGTCTGATCTATCTTCAGCAGAATCAGCTAGACGGAGCCGTACAGGCCCTTGAAACCGCTATCGCCCTTGATAGCAACTATCCTGAAGCCCATTACAATCTTGGTATTACCCAGTTTGGTCGCGGCGAATCAGCCCTAGCGCTAGAGCATTTTGACCGCGCCATTCAGCTCTATCCCGACTTTGGCCACGCCTACTATTCCAAAGGGCTCGCCCTAGCCGAGCTGGGCCGTACCGACGAAGCCGAACAGATACTTCAACAGGCCCTCAAGCTCTATATCAATCAGGGTCGGACTCAGTGGGTGACAAACACCCAGGCTCAGCTAGAGCGCATTCGCCAGTAGGAGCTAACCGAGTCCTCCATTTTGCGACATTAGCTAAAGAAATCTAGTTCAAACGCTCGTGGCTGGCCGCTTTCTAGGAGCGCCAAATTGCTCTTGAGCTGCCGCCAAACCAGACCTGCACTTAAAAATGTTAGGGGTGCTGCAACTGCATAGGATAGCCAGGTAGGGGTGCCAAAGCAGCCGAGACCTGAGGCTAGGAAAATAGCCGTTCCCGTGCAAATACCCAAAAAGGGCAGCTGGATATTAATGCCTCCCAGTTTGGAAACCACTGCTGAAGAGCGGGTTTTGCGCCAGGCTTCGACAATATCTTTTAGAACAGCGCTAAAGGCCGCTCCTGATGTTACTGCAATAAATAGACCCGCCACCATAAAGAAATAGGGAGGTGTAAACCAGTAGTAATACGTCATACCTGGGTAGTAGGGCTCTATGTGTAAAGTTGTGTTAATGACATTATTACACGCCTGGTGTTAACGCCTAGCGCTTCGTCCCCGTTATCGATAGGCTATAGCTACTGACGGCTACCCCGTCGGCAGTAGGCTAACGCGACGGGTGGAGACTTGTGGCTCAACATCTGTCTTAGCCTGATAGAGACTAATGTATCGGCCGTCTAGTTTTTGTTGCACTATGTCCCAGGCATCAATCGGTGTTGCTGTTGTTGGCACAGGGTTTGGCCAGAAAATCCATATTCCCGGTCTACAGACCCATCATCGTACTGAGGTAGTTGCGGTTTATCATCGCGATCGCACCCAGGCCGAAGCCATTGCCAAACGCCATGGTATTGCCCATGCCTGCGACATCATTGAGGCGGTTGTAGCCCTGCCCCAGGTAGAAGCCGTCAGTGTGGCAACTCCGCCCTTTACTCACTACGCCATGGCAGCGGCAGTGCTTAAAGCAGGCAAACATCTGCTGCTCGAAAAACCTACCGCGCTTAACGTGCAAGAGGCCCAGCAGCTCCATACCCTGGCCCAGCAGCAGCAGGTAGCGGCTGTAATGGACTTTGAATTTCGATTTATCCCGGCCTGGCAGCGACTGGCAGAACTCCTTCAGGAAAACTACGTCGGACAAAAGCGCCTGATTAAAATTGACTGGATTGCTGGTAGTCGAGCCAATCCCGAGCGAGCCTGGAATTGGTATGCCCAAAAAGAGCGAGGTGGCGGCGCCTTAGGCTCCATTGGCTCCCATATGTTTGACTATGTAAGCTGGCTGTTTGGCCCCATTAAACGCCTGTCTGCCAACCTCAGTACGACTATTACCCAACGTCCGGACCCATCCGGTCAATACAGACCCGTCGATTCCGACGATACCTGCAGCATTACCCTTGAGCTAGTCGACGGGACTCCTGTACAGGTAACCCTGAGCGCCGTTTCTCTAGCCGGTCGCGGTCATTGGGTCGAAGTTTATGGGGAAAAAGGTACTCTTGTCCTGGGTAACGCCAATCAAAAAGACTATATCCACGGCTTCACTCTCTCTGGCAGCCAGGCGGGTGCCCCCCTGCAGCAGCTTGATATTCCCGAGCGTCTGGCATTTCCCACGGTCTACGATGACGGTCGTCTTGCTCCCTTTATTCGAGTTGTAGACCATTGGGTATGCTCCATCGAGCAGCAAAGCGGTGCGCAAACGCCGGCTCCCTCTCTGGCAGAAGGGGTGTACTCACAGCGACTCATGGATCTAACCCACCAGGCCCACAGCCAGCAGACTTGGGTAGTCGTCCCTCAGTAAATTCCTTGAGAAAATAGAATGCAGCGGTATCAAAAGTTGCTGAAAAATTGACAGTCTCGGATAAATTGCGTAGACACTCAGGTATAAAGTAGCTGGACAGGACTGTTCAGGGCATTTGACTATAGCAAGGACACACACCATCTAAGACTGATGCCGTCCCCTCCTAGCCGCCACTAACCAGTGACATCTCTAGTTCTATAGTGTTCTGAGTAATGTACATTAGGGAGGCATATTCAGTCAGTGATGCAGTGCACCTTAGGGATATAGCTCGTCCACAGTCATGTCGTCACAACAATTTCCTATCGCCTCTCTAAAAAAACTGAGACGCTCTCTTAAACAGCAGCTGGTTTTGCCAGAATGCGAGCATATTCCCAGCCCGCTTTTGGCTGAGGAAATGCCCGAACCTGACTCCCTTGCCAGTTTGAGTAATCTATTTCGCAAAGGCGGAATTACCCACACCGAAGGCTCCACTCCCAATGTGAACGGTCGTTGGTTTCTGAGTACCATCGATGCTGGTGCCGCCCTCAAATATTTGCCTGGTATCGGTCTTAAACCTAACTACTGCCTGGTTACCTACCTTTACCGTATCCGCCGGTCAAATCAGCATCACGGCGGCGGTGTTACCTGGGCAATCTCCAGTCAGCTAGGCACCACCTCCCATCTAGAATTAGCTTTAGCAACAGCGGGCGACCACAGTATTCCACCCTGCCCAGAGGGTGCTCTGCAAAACTATATGACAGCAGTCACCGGAAATCTGACTGCTGGCTCTTTTCTCACAGCATCACTGCTGCAGCGGGAGCTACAAGAGTTTGGGCGCTGTGGCAAATTCCATCGTTGGGAGTACCATCACCTAATCGGGAAAGTGCCATCCCAGAGACGCTGGCGCTGGCGGATGGCGGAGCCCCATAATTTATCGCCAACGGTTCACAGCCTGCCCAATGGAAAAATAGCGGTGGAGTTTTACACCTGCCGCACAACTTACCCAGTAAGTATCTTCCGCCACATAGACCGATACTCGCCCAATAGCTACGTTGCTAAAGCGAGGAACCAGTCAGTTGCCTCTGTCATGAAGGACGCCGTTTAGCGTAAGAAACTACTGATAAACCACAGCAGAGTCATGGTGACCATGGCAACCAGCGCATTAACTCGCTCTGGAGACAGTCCTAGACTTTGCTGACCCACCAGAGTAATCGCTAGAAGCCCCAATAAGACGCCGACCAAAAGCCCGCCTGCTGCAAATGCAAAAGAGCGCCAAAACTTATGCTCCTTGCGATTGAGAAAGAAAATGGTGGCTGCCACGGAAAAGCCCAGCGCGGTGGCTGCACTATTGACCGTAAACCAGGCCAGCGCCGCTAGCGCCAAAAATACAACGGAAGGCCACAAGATATCATCTCGGCTGGGAGTATCCAGCCAATCCTGGAGCCAGCCTGGAGTCTGAGGGGCAGGCAGAGATAGTTTGGGAGCCGACGCTGATACTTCTGATGCTTTTTCTGCAAACCGAATCCGATCGGGCACTTTGATCTTGCCCTCCTGTCGCATTCGTAACCGCTCCATCAGGATGGCGTCGTAGGCCGCTTCAATAGCTTCTTTTTGCTGGGGATCGCTTTTACACTCGTCTAGGAGGCGTTTGCGAGCCACCTGGACCTCTTCAAAAGAGGACGATTCATCCAATCCCAACGTTTTATAGTTGCTCTCATTCATGTCGACACCTGGTATGTACGGTGGCCATTACGACGATTACAAAGATGATACGACGTATACCCCTCTGGCAAATAGTGCGATGTACATCACAAACACTGCTGCCCATAATACCTATCAGTTTAACCACCCTGGCAAAAAAACAGGCTGAGGATAACAGAAATGTCAGATAACTTTTTAGAAGTTTCTTGGTTTCCCATGACCCTCTCCTTATAATTACTGGCAGCTAAATATGCGTCATATCCATGGAGGAGCCATTAGAGCAGGCTTGCTAATGCCGGATCGTGTACTAATCGTCCAGCTGCATGTATTTCAATAAATAATAACCGTATATTTCAATAAATATAGATATGACACTTGAATGTGCCGATTAACCAGCTGTTTTTAACAGAATTCTTTGATAAGGTGTGGAAGCTCTGTAAAACTTTTCTGAAGTTATTGAAAACTTGTGAAATAGGACTTTAGATATGCCCGTACGGGCAGTCTAATGCCAAGTAGGATTTGTGCCGTTGCTGATTGAGTAGGAATGATCAACTTAGGTGGGATGCCGCTTGTCACCCGTCCTTAGATTCAAACTACTCGGCTACTAGTAACGCCAAAATTATTTTTACCTTTTTACCTAGACTCGTATTTTTTTTGGTGTAAGGATTATGACCACGGCCTCTGCCAAAATTTTAGTTGTTGACGATGACCCAGCTATCCGGAATCTTATTCATCGCTTTTTAGCCAAGCAGACCTACGAGATGGAATCTGCTGAAGATGGCAAACATGCCTTGGCCGTGTTTGAGCAGTTCAATCCCGATTTAGTCATTTTGGATGTCAATCTGCCCGATGCCAATGGCTATGACCTGTGTAAGGAAATGCAGTCACGGACCGGTGTCTTTGTGCTGATGCTCACGAGCCGGACAGATGAGTCAGACAAGATTCACGGGTTTAATCAGGGGGCTGATGACTATATTACAAAGCCTTTTAGCTTAGGCGAGCTTGAGGTTCGTGTGGGTGCAATTCTAAAACGCCAGCGACCAGTGACCGCTGCTGAGCAACAGTGTCTCACGTTTAACTCCCTGGCCATTGATCCGATTCGTCGGGAAGTGACTCTTGAAAGTCAGCTGGTGCCGCTAACGGCGTTAGAGTTTGATCTGCTGCATTTCCTAGCTAGCCATCCAGGGCGCGTGTGGCGACGCACTGAGCTAATCCAGAAGGTCTGGGACTATGAGTATGTGGGCGATCAGCGGGTGGTAGATGTCCATATTGGTCAGATCCGTAAAAAGATTGAGATTGATACTAACCAACCAACCCTGATTCAGACGGTACGGGGCGTTGGTTATAAGTTTGAACCCCCGGCTACAGGAACTGAACCTGCTGAAGGGTAGTGCGGGGTGAGCGACCCGTAGCTTAATCTCATTTGAATACTGTTACTGTGTACCGCAGGTGTCTGAGGACTGTAGGAGGAGTTTCCTACAGTCCTTGTTGGTGTCTGCAGCGGGGTGCTGGGTATCTCAGCTAAAACCTAGCGTTAAAAAACGCCATGGCTGCGCCTCAGGATATTTCTAATTGGAAAAGACTGTCGGCACCTTAAATCAGCGATCAAAAAAAGCCTCCGCAATGCGAAGGCTTTGGACGTGCACTCAAGGAAATCTCTTAGTAGCAATAAAACAGTAGCAATCAAAAACCTATAGCTTACCGAGTCGCTTTGACTACAGGTTTAGCTGAACGGCTAGTATTGCGGAGTTTCCATGCACTAGATACGATTTGGCTCCAGCGACGCTGTACACGCTTAAGGGTCCATCCTAACTGCTGGGCAATTTCAGTATCGGATGGGGTGGCGTGCTGCGGATCTTGCATTTGCTGCTGCTTGAGGGCTAGCAGGTGCTGCTGATCGGCTGTTAGTTCGCTAGTAAACTGGGTCCACTCGGTGGGAGATAGTCCTAGATTTTTGTCTAGGTCAGCTCCTAGCCATTGGTGTACCAGTTCCCAGTTGTGGGACTGGGCAAATTTTTCTACGTGATACTTAAAGCGCTGCTGTAAGTAGTCACGCTGACGAGGTGTCAGACCGAGGACTTCGTCAATTTCGGACGCGGCCATATCCTGCAGGCGTAAAGCTAAATAGTTGATACAGGCATGTTGGTCCTGTTCTTCTAAATACTCTACAAGCTCTTTGATAATGCGATCACGCAGAACGGCTTCTGACGGGTCAGTGACATCGGCCACCATCTGCTCGCGAATTTGCTGCAGCGCTGAAGAACGAGAATCGGCATCGTCACTTTTGGGTGACTCCACCGCCATCTCAATGTCAACACAGGTTTCTGCCGGTAGACGCTTGGCAAAGCTCTGAGCTCGCAGCACTAGCAGCTGCTGGTTGTAACAGCCGGGTAGTGCGATTCGACGCTTGGCATACTGTTCGCTAAAGGCCATATACTCCGCTAGTTCCAGTCGGGTTCTGGGGGTGTAGTCAGCTTCGAGGTGGTTTTCACGACGAAACGCCTTGAGCACTTCAATGTAGAAACCCTGAAGAAAGTCTTCTTGTAGATTGCAACGCCCCTGAAAACCTAGCTGTGTTTTGGCAGGTGCAATATAGCGGTATGCGATCGCGCTCAGCCGACTTTGCAGCTCTACCCTGCCCTGGCGAGACCCCAGGCGATAGTACTCCAAATATTTCTGAATGCGATTTTCCGCTAGAGAATGCTGCCAAGCATTGACTTCACCAGAGGCTTGGATGCGGTCGCTTTTACGACAAATACGCGCCACTTCAATGGCTAAGCGATTGGCTACAGCATTGACAGTACGCGTACTGCCTTTGACCTGCTCTTGAAGCATCTGCACCAAGAAACCAACCAGAGCCTGGTCTACGGGACAGAGTTCGCTTTGGTCCGTACTAGCAGATTCGTCCTTAGTTGACCGGATAGCACCAGCCGTGGGATGAAGAACGACGTTATTAGTTGGCTTAGTTAGGTTTAATACGTTTGTAGCGGTAGATTGAGCTTTCATAATTCCCTTAGTGATGCACGCCCCTTCTATTCGAGGAGCTGTTCAATTTGGCAGTTGGAGCTGTAGGCTTGTCCGTTAGTGGACAGTTTCACTGTACGGGACTCAATCTAGAATCTAAATAACAGTGTGTCAGTATCCCAACCAAATAGACGCAGAGTCTGTTTTAAGACTAAGTGTCGCTCGAGTATACAGGGCATTAATTACTCTAGAATGATTACTGTGTGGTCTATTGGCAGATGTCGTTAATAGTGGGGCATATGCTTAACCGGCTTCATAAAGTATGTCCTTTACTGTGACAGTTAGGCAGATAGTCTATTTTATAAATTTATTTTATCCGTGTGACAGTTGCGTGAGATTTGTAGATCTCAACGCATCAGACACCGTCGATAAGCAGCTTACTAATCCCATAACTCCCTGACGTGTTGCACTATTTAATAGCTACGGGAATGCGAGAGCCTGTCCGGTAGTTTTACGGGAGGCTCGCATGAAGTGTATGTAGAGAAAAACATCCTCTAGAGGAGGATTTGTAAAGCTATGGAAAAGCTTGCTTATTTGGACTGCCCGACCGGTATTGCTGGCAACATGTGTCTCGGGGCAATCTTGGCGGCAGGGATGCCTCTGAACGATTTATTAGCTCAGTTGGAGGGTCTCGGATTAAAGGATGAATATGAGTTTACAGTGGCTCAAGTCAAGCGTCAGGAACAAGTTGCAACCGCAGTTACGATCACGCTAAACCGGACCCACGCTCACCGTCACCTTCCCGAGATTGAAACCCTCATTCAGCAGGCCAACCTGCCAGCGCAGGTAGCGACATGGAGTCTGGCGATTTTTCGAGAGCTAGCCGCCGCTGAGGCCGCCGTCCATGGGATTTCGGCAGACCAGGTGCATTTTCATGAGGTGGGAGCCACCGATGCGCTGATAGATATTGTAGGTACCTGCTTAGGACTGCACTGGCTGGGAGTCGATCGCATAGTTTGCTCGCCGCTACCGGTGGGTGGCGGCACGGTCAAAGCCGCCCACGGACGACTGCCAGTACCGGCCCCGGCGGTTTTAGAGCTGCTTAGAAGAGCCCAGGCTCCAATTTATAGCAATGGAATTGATCGAGAGCTGGTGACGCCCACGGGCGCTGCGATCGCAACCACCCTCAGTCAGCGGTTTGGCCCCCCGCCTGCCATGACGCTACACCAGGTTGGGTTAGGAGCCGGCAGCCATGATTTACCCATCCCCAATATTTTGCGACTGTGGATCGGAACTGCTAAGCAGCCTACCTTTCAGCAAGCATCGGCCAGCCATGCTTCGCATCATCATCAAGAGCATCGCCACGCGGACCGTGCCCCTGAACAATCCGGCTACGGCGAATCCGTAGTCCAACTCCAGACCCAGCTAGACGACCTGTCGCCTCAGGCCATTGGCTATCTTTACGAGGGTCTGTTTCAAGCCGGTGCCCTTGATGTCTTTACCCAGGCCGTTGGCATGAAAAAAAATCGTCCAGGCATTTTGCTTACCGTCATTTGCCATGAGGCAGACGCCGACAGCTGTCAGTCACTGATGTTTGCAGAAACCACCACCCTAGGAATCCGAAAAACGAAGCAACAGCGGCAGACGCTCTACCGCACCTGGCAGTCTGTAAAGACGGCTTATGGTCCAGTGCAGATCAAAGCAGGTCTGGCCACACCCAACGGTCCTGCCCTCAACCTGCAGCCTGAATACGAAGTCTGTGCCCAACTGGCCCGCCACCATGGCGTCAGCTGGAAACAGGTCCAATGGGCGGCCATTGCGGCAGCTCAATCGCTGTATCAGTCAGATAGTTGGAAAGTACAGTCCACGACCGCTAAAGACTCAAGCCAAGGTTAAGAAGACCCCAGGGTTGGATCGGCTGACGAGTCGCATAGTGGGGCCCAGTGCAGCTCCTTCATTATTTGAGAAAAAATACGATACTCCTCAAACGAAGCGGTTTCAGTTGAATCGTCCTGCTGAATATGAACTAAGTTATATTGCACATCGCTGCCGCAGATCGCCAAAGTTACCCCATATATCTCTAAAAAGTTGATAATCCACTGACACTCCTCGCGCGGAAACTGCTCATAGTAGCGGATCAAATCAGCGATACGAGCATCCAGATACGGGTGGGAGTTGGGCGAAACCAGGAGTACCTTAAGCAAGATAATGGCCAACGTCAGCGGTCGTCCGTTGGTCAGCAGCAAACTAAATAACGGCGAGGGCGTTTCAGCATCCTCCGTCATCAAATAGTCAATCACACGATTGCTTGTGAGTAATGCCAGGGAGGCATCTAGATTTTTTTGAGCGAACTTAATGTAGAGCCCGTTCAACTTATCTCGGAGCCTGTTTTCAAGGGTGGCGACAAATTCAGTTTTGGTTGCTGAAAATAGCAAGTATTCCAGCAGACTATTTTTGTAGCTGGCATAGCTCAGCTCTTGGGTCTGCTCATGGAAAATTCGAGCCAGATTACGATGGCTAAACATACCGCGTTTAGCTACTAACGCCCTGATGACTCGTAACGCGCTGTCCCCTAGCATGGTTGGATTGTGGCGACGCTGACCGGGTACCTTTTGAAAATGGGCCGTATACATAGCCAGATCGAACTTAAACTGATTTCTCAGCCGCTGGGATAGGGCTCTTGCTGCTTCCCGCTGCTCTAGAGGATTGCTGGTATCTATATATTGTGGCGCTAGCAGGTAGGCCGTATACCGTCTTGACCACTGCGGGTCTTCGTGGCTAAAACGATTGGCAACAAACAGCTTGAGGTCTTGAAAATCCTGACTCTCAACAAAGCTCTGGAGCCACTGACGCAGTCGCTTGATGGTCGGCGACACCGACATTTTTCGGATAGTCGGGTCGGCAAATAGCTGGATCAACCCACGGATAGCCTCATACTCGCGGGCTACTTCCCAGTTGTTGATCAAAATGTAGCAAGATCGTTTGAGGGTGTTGTGAAATTCCTTTTTATCGTTGGCAAAAAGAATGGCATACAGCGCAGGTATGGCACTAGCGCTGATGGTTTCATGATGCTGCAGAAACAGGCCTTTAAATTCTTCGAGCACATCGGCTGCAGACCAGGATTTGACAATATCTAGGAGAAAATCATAAATCGTTTGTTGAGCCTGCTGAACGTCTTGGTGACGACGTCTTGGATTGAACGAATCAGAAACTCTATCGACAACCATGTAAATTACGGGTGTACAGAGCCGCATTCGCTAGTTCTAGCGATATCCACGGCTAAATAGATAGATACTTGTACCAATGCAACGAAATATGTCCGGTTATTCACTTTGTAGCAAGAAACCACCCATCTTGGAAAGTATAGCTATCCTACAGTGCCTCCGTGTCATTACTAAACTGTCCAGTAGGCTAACCGATCAGAACTTTTGCAGAAAAGGTATATTCCATAGGCACGCGCTGCTCACCCGCAGCTGAGCAAGAGCCATGCCGCTATTCCTATTTTAGTACAAAGTTACAGACAGATTTTACAGCGTCTGTCCGAGAAAATAGCTAAAGAAACAATAAAAATGGGGGCGGAGGGACTTGAACCCTCACGACCGTTTAAGGTCAGCGGATTTTCACCCTCCCACAGCTTTCGCTGTTGCCACGCAGGCTTTGAGGATTGGACCCTCCCTTTACCCTCGACTTAACGTTAGGGTAGCTCCCGTCGGGCCTCTGCACCTTCCCTTTAAACGTGAAGTTAACAGGTGAAAAGCGAAATCTAAACTTCATTTTTCAGCCTTTGCACTTCAGCCAATAAAGGGCTTGGCTCAGGATTGCCATATTTCCGCCGAATATAATCGGTGAACGAAAACTTAGGTTTCCCTGAGTTTGAGAGCTTCCACTTAGCAGATTTCTCCACTAAGGCTCAGTTTTCTAAGTCCGCAGCGTCTACCATTCCGCCACGCCCCCTTAGTTAGTGAATGATGTCAGATTTTGACAACCTTTTGAGGTTAGTAAACCTATCGATCAAAAATCACCTGTTTAATTCCAACACCAACTGGTATTCTATGCAACCCCCTGAACGTTATGATGACTAACGATATGTGTGAAATGTCTGCCGACTATGGATAACCTCGATATCTCACTTTTGATTACGCTGGCGGTCTATGCCGGTTTAGCCGGACTCTATTTGCTGGTCATTCCTGGAGCGCTATTTTTCTATCTAAAGCAGCGTTGGAACGTAGCATCGTCCATAGAGCGTCTGCTGTTCTATTCTTTAGTATTTGTATTTTTCCCTGGCATGCTGTTGCTATCGCCCTTTCTCAACTTTAGACCTCAGCGTCGCGAGATTTAACCATGCGCCGAATCGATGTATTGGGTATCGGACTTGGGGTCTTTTTGACGGGAGGAGGTCTGTATCTAGCCCTATCCCTGGCGGGTTTAGATGGGATTTCGGCCGGCATTTGGAGTCAGGTTATTTTTGTGGGAGGTCTGCTGGGTTGGGTACTCACGTATTTAACCCGAGTGTTTTCTCAGAAAATGACCTACAACCAGCAGCTAAAAGACTATGAGGATGCCGTTCTACAAAAACGGCTCGATGAAATGTCTGAAGAAGAGCTGGCTCAGCTGCAGGCTGAACTAGATGCTGAGAAAAAGGTCTAGGGCCTAACCGGGGGGCATCTCTAAAGCCGTCCACAGTCCAGCCCCGTGGCGTACAGAGTAAATTACATGTCAAAACAGACTATGGGTAAATCGGTTGCAGCTCAATTTCAGACCCTGCGTGACCAGAACGGCTGTGCGCTGATTCCATTTATCACGGCAGGGGACCCTGACTTGGAGACGACAGCGGCAGCGCTTAGGGCATTAGATCGAGCTGGGGCAGATTTGATTGAACTGGGGGTGCCCTACTCTGATCCACTGGCGGACGGTCCTGTAATCCAGGCTGCGGCTACGCGAGCCTTGGAACATGGGGTCACCTTGGAGGCCGTTTTAGAGGTCGTTGCTGAGGTTTCGCCGGAGCTATCAGCTCCTATTGTGCTGTTTACCTACTACAATCCCATCCTCAATCGAGGCATTAAGAAATTTCTAAAGGATATTTATCAGGCGGGTGCTCGCGGTCTGGTGGTGCCAGATCTGCCGCTAGAGGAGATGGAGGTACTGCTGGCGCCTGCTAAAGAAGTTGGCATTGAGGTGACGCTGCTGGTGGCACCGACGACTCCAAACGAGCGCATTGTTGAGATCGCACAGCAGTGTCAAGGATTTATATATCTAGTGAGCGTTACTGGCGTTACCGGTATGCGCAGTCAAATTAGCGATCGCGTCCAAGCACTGCTCCAAGAATTACGCACCGTTACCGATAAACCCATTGGTGTTGGTTTTGGTGTCTCCTCTCCCGAACAGGCCGCCCAGCTAAAAAACTGGGGGGCCGATGGTGTCATTGTTGGCAGCGCCTTTGTCAAGAGACTGGCTCCAGATAGTGCGACTTCGACCAGCGGTGTTGCCGAAGTCGAAGCCTTCTGCCAACAGCTAAAAGCGGCCCTAGGCTGAGGCCTGTTGTAAATCAGTTAGAAAATCAGATAGCTTCACGGCCGGTATCGGCTGACACTTTGTCGCGTTTAATAATTGCATCCAGACATCTCAGTAGTGGCTCTAAACAGGTCACAAATGTATCAGCACGACAAAAGTTCATGACTTAGAACATTTTAGTCTGTTTTCCCTATCCGGATCTTCTCCAAAGCCAGATCCTCAAGGCAACAGAGCTAGCGTTTATAGGCTGTTACAAACTGATGATTAATGTTGCAGCAAATGAACTTCAATAATTCTTCACGTTCATTTAAGCGATCTTCAAAAGTGGGGCAGATCTCTCTTAAATCAGGACATGGAATTGGCGATCCCTATGTATTTACTAGGTGAAATCACCAAAACTTAGAGATCTTTTCCTATTTTCCATAAAAATTTCCTGATTTGGGCTACTTCCGTATCCACCCTCAAGATTTGTTGAGGGCTGTTAGGTATTGCACTCTCCCAAACCAGAGTGTAATAATCCTTGACCAGAGATAGGAATAACCGTGTAAGTACGGTAACTTTCCTTGATTCATTAGGGTGTTAAACATCGGTGGTAAGTGGTTTTCCTTAAGTCTTTAGCAAACGTTAGTTGGAGTATTGATTGAGTATTTTTCAACTTGGCTATGGGTTGTCAGTGCTCAAGGGTGGCGTGGAATCAAAAATATAGTTGCTTCGAGTTGCGTGTAAATAAAGCTGAATGTTAATAGCTATTTGCCTTGTTGTTGGTGCCTGTGAGGGGTCATGAGAGTTTTGAAGAATCGTCCTAGAGGTGCCGTACGGCACCTACTTAGATCTGTAAGTTTTTTCTTAGTGGGTGTTCTCATGAGCACCTTGTTGATCTATATCCAGACCCCTGTCATGTCAGTGGGTGCTCAAGTTCAAGTTGAAAATACTGTCTCTGGTGCGTTTGACGATCCAAGCAGTCCTAATCGACCACGGGTCGTTGCTCCGGGTAACACCACAACAATCGGAGTTCCTCCCGTTGAGGACCAGCTACTGCGGCTGACAAAAACAGCCGATAAGTCAGCAGCCGAGCCCGGTGACGTGGTAATTTATCGGCTGCTTGTGGAGAACTTGAGTAACGTTCCCGCCACCCCTTTAACCGTTGTAGATAATTTGCCACGGGGACTGGAATATATTGACGACTCGGTCAACACATCCCCGACGCCTCCTACACTGACCTCCTTTACCCCTTCAGGACGACAGCTCAATTTTGGATTTGATTCCCTAGCCGCCAACAGCAGCGTTCAAATTCTCTACGCCGTTACCCTAACCCCTGATTCCGTACGCGGCTCCGGTATCAACGTGGCCTCAGCTTCAGCTCCTGGCTTCCCTACGGTCCAGGCTGAGTTTCGACTAACGATTCGCCCCGGTATCTTGTCTGACTGTGGCACTATCATTGGTCGCGTTTTTGTCGATAAAAACTTTGACGGGGAACAGCAAACTGGCGAGGCTGGTGTGCCTAACGCGGTGATCTATCTAGATGATGGAAATCGCATCATTGCTGACCCGGATGGTCTCTTCTCCATGGCCAATGTGGTCTCGGGCAATCGCGTTGGTGTGCTCGATCTCAGCAGTTTGCCAGGCTATACCTTGGCTCCCAACCTCTACCGCCTAGAAAACAACAGCCAGTCTAGATTGGTTCGCTTAGAGCCCGGTGGTCTGGCGCGGATGAATTTTGCAGTAACACCGACCTACGGGGAGGGCCAGAACTAATGATGATGCGTCTGTTATCTAATTCAATTTGTTTCGGATTGCTGACTACATTAACTGGTGCAGTGGCGCTACTGCAGTCAGCCCAGGCAGCCCAGCAACAACCTGACCTGCTAAGCGATCGCCTCTTGTTACCGGCCACATCTGAAGTATCAGCGACAGAGACGCTAGCTCAGGCCAGTGACGATCTCCCCAGCGATCTGCTAGATGCCAATACGCTGCCGGTTGAGGAAGATCCGGGGGAGGCCGAAGGATATATCGACGAGACTATTATTCGTCAGGTACCCAGCACCCTACCCCCGCTGATCAAGGACGAACTAGGAGATGACCTCACCCTAGAGATTTTTCCAGTGGGTGAATCGTTTTTACCTGCTGACGGTCGGTCTACGCTAACGTTAAGGGGCTCTATTTTAGATGCGTCCGATCGGCCCGTCGGTGAAGATGTGGTCGTAACGCTAACCGCTTCAGCAGGTACATTTATTGGCGCTGACTACGACATTGACCGCGGCGGTTTTCAAGTATTGGCCCGTCGAGGAGAGTTTGAGGTTGAGCTGCGCTCATCGCTGGACGCCCAGACAGTAACGGTGCGGGCCAGCGCTCAGTCCCGAGAAGCCCTGGGTTTGGTGGATGACGAAGAGACTGCCCAACAGCCTGCGGCTGAACTGGATGGCTATACTCAGTTAAATTTCACCACCCCCTATCGTCCATCGCTGGTGGCGGGTGTGGTTGACTTTCGGTTTGGACCAGGAGCCACCGATTTCTGGGGTCGCTACGCGGACTTTCTCGATCCGGGGGATATCGGTGACTACGAAGGTGACTTGGATGCAGCAATTTTTGCTACGGGCACCATTGGTGACTGGTTGCTAACGGCTGCTTTTAATAGCGATCGCGCCCTGAACGAACGGTGTAATGACAACCGTTTGTATCGGGATGTTCAAAGCTGTGAGCAGACCTATCCTACCTATGGCGACAGTTCAACTACCGACTTTCTGACACCGTCAATTGATAGTTTCTATGTTCGCTTTCAGCAAGATTCTCAGATTGTCGGCTATGAGCCCAACTTCTTTATGTGGGGCGACTACGATACGGCAGAATTTGCTCGATTTTCCCAGGAGTTTTCGGCATTAAACCGTCAGCTGCACGGCTTTAAGGGTAACTATACGTTTGCTAACGGTCTGCAGCTAACGGCCCTGTATGCCAATAATCTGCGGGCGCTGCAGCGAGATACCATCGTGCCCGACGGCACCAGCGGCTACTACTTTCTGTCTCGTCGTTTGATTTTGGCCGGTAGTGAAGATCTGTTCTTTGAGATTGAAGAACTGAATCGACCGGGAACGGTGATTGAGCGAGTAAGACTGGTGCGGGGCGTAGACTACACCATTGACTACGATCGCGGGGCTATTTTGTTTAATAGTCCGGTATCATCTGTGGATGCTAACCCCTTTGGTCCAGCTCTGGTGCGTCGGATTGTTGCCACCTATCAGATCGATGGTGATGATGACGACGGCGATTTGTTTGGTGGACGGCTGCAGTACAACTTTGATACCAGTTTGGATGCTCCGAGCTGGGTTGGCGCGTCAGCCATTTTTGAAGACCAGGGCGCTCAAGACTTTAGCCTAATCGGGGTAGATGCCCTACTGCAGCTGGGAGACAGCGGTGAGCTAGTGGCTGAAATCGCGCGGTCTTCTCTGGATAATCCCACCGTGGACGAAGAAGGCACGGCTATCCGGGTTGAGGCCAGAGGACAAATTACGCCTGACTTAGCGGGCTCGGCCTACTTTAGGGATGCAGAAACCGGGTTTCGCAACACGGCTACCACTAGCTTTAGAGCCGGGCAGACTCGCTGGGGTGGACAGCTAGGCTACAACCTGGGGCGAAACACACAGCTGCAGTTTCAATTTGACCGTGAGGAAAACGATGGCAACGAGGACCTGATTCCCACTACCCTAGACCAGATTATTAATCCGGGATTGGTACGCGCCGACGGGGCCACGGTCAACAATTCGATCACAACGGTTCGAGCCGGTGTGCAGCAGCAGTTTGGGGCTCTGACCGGAAATCTAGACTGGGTATATCGCGATCGCAACGACCGCGTTACTGGCGCTGATGTTGAATCTAGTCAGCTATCAGCGGGGCTGACCTGGCCCTTGGCAGAAAAAGTCACCCTGCGAGCCCAGACCGATATTGCCCTAGCCGACGAAGATGAGGCATATCCGGGACAAACCGTTGTGGGAGTAGACTGGGATATCTTGCCAGAAATCACCCTGCGATTTGCCCAGCGGTTCTTCCATGACGATGACATCACCCCTGATGCCCTCACCACGGTAGACGCCCTGGTTAACTACGACCTCACCGATAATACTCAGCTCACCGGACGCTACTCAGTGCTCGGAGCCAACAACGGTATGACGGGGCAAGGGGCGCTGGGTCTTAACCACCGCATCAACCTCAGTCCTGGTTTGCACGTTGATTTAGGCTACCAGCGAATTTTTGGTGATAGCCTCTCATCTATTACGGGTGGGACTCGGTTTGCTCAGCCCTATGCAGTGGGTCAGTCTGCAGCCTCCCTTGGGCTGGTTAGCGGCAGTACCTATACCCTCGGTCTGGAATATACCGATAATTCAGCCTTTCAAGCCAGCGCTCGATTTGAGCATCGTGACTCTGACGACGGCGACAATACGGTGATTACGGCATCGGCAGCGGGTAAGCTGTCGTCGGCTCTCACCACGCTGCTGCGAGTAGAGCATGCCAACTTTGCCAACTTTACCAACGACACCGTTACCAACCGGCTCAACAGCTCTACCAGTGCGCGTTTGGGCCTGGCTTATCGCAACCCGCATAGCGACAAGTTTAATGGCCTGCTGAGCTATGAATACGCCATCAACCCATCGAGTACTCCTTACGCTTTGTTTGTGGGCGCTGGGGCAGACTCGATTCAGGAGCACACCCTGGCCATGGAAGGTATTTACGCCCCCAGCTGGCGCTGGGAGTTTTACGGTAAATACGCCCTGCGGGCCACTAATGCTGACCTGGATTCGTTGGGCGTATCGTCGACCAATGCGATTCATTTAGGGCAGCTGCGGGCCACCCACCGCTTTGCCTACCGCTGGGATGTCACGGGTGAAGTTCGTTATATTACCCAGCCTGAAACCAACTATGACGAAGTCGGGTTTGCCTTAGAAGCTGGCTACTATCTAACGCCTGAGCTGCGGCTGGGTGTAGGTTACAGCTTTGGTAGCGTCAACGACCGTTCCCTAGGCGGCAGCGGTTACCGATCTGACGACGGTCCTTATATTGGTGTCACCTTTAAGGTTAACGAGCTTTGGGACCAGTTTGGTCTACAGCAAGTAGCGCCCGAACAGCAAGATGAGTCTCTGGTTGAAGCCGATGGCTCGCCACCGCCAGAACCCGTTAGCAACGTTCCTGTTTCACAGATTAATGGCGATGTCCCACAGACAACTGACGGGGGTGAAGAGTAATGAAATCAATGTATGTGTCTAAATTTATCGGGACAGCTGCCCTGGCGATGACACTAACGCTACAGACGTTAGCGGCCAAAGCCCAGGACGCAACCCCCTACGCTGTGATCGTCAATTCGGCGATTGATGGTGATATTCGTCCCGATGACGCTCTGACCTTGCGAGAGGCCATCGCTGTTGTCAATGGCACTTTACCCGTCGCTGAGCTGAGCCCCAGCGAGCAGGCTCGGGTGACCCCAGCGGCTAGCCCGGTCATCAATTTTAGTTTGGCCAATGACAGTGTGATTGCCTTAAATGAGCCGCTACCGCCGATCATGGCGGCAGGCACCCTCATAGACGGGGCCAGCCAGCCTGGGTATGGGCCGCTTTCTACCACGGACACCATGGTGACGCCTGTCCCCACACCGGTAGTGACGCTGACGTCAGCGTCTGGAGCGGAAGTTCCTAGAGGTCTAACGATTACCGCTGATGAGGTGACCGTGCGGGGACTGAGTATCTATGGATTTTCAGCCAGCCATCGCTCGACTCAGACCACTCCACCTGCTGATATTTTTATCACTCATTTACCACCGCCTGTAGATGCGGGTTTACCCGATACTCCTGACTGGCAGACGCTGCGCCCTGACGAAGATTCCGATGCCCCGGTTGGCGTCGTGGTTGAAGATAGCTGGCTGGGTCTATCACCATCGGGGCAAATGCCCCCTGAGGAGCAGATGTCTGCCCTGGGTGTGTTTGTCTTTAACGGTCTAGATACCGTTATTCGGCGCAACCGGATTGAGTTTCATGAAGGCAGCGGTATCATCACCGGGGCTCAGGCCATGGGGATGGATGTGACCGAAAACACGATGAGAGCCAATGGATTGGCTGGCATTCCTGATGGGATTCGCCTGGATGGCAACATCGACGGGACTGAAATCTATGGCAACCTGATGTGCGGCACCGACGGCAGCGGCGTCTTTATGTTTAAGCCGGAAGGGTCGGCTCGGATCTATCAAAACGATATTCGGTTTAACGGGCGACGGCTGAGGCGAGCGGCTATCTATCTGATGGGTAGCGGTCATGAGGTTACAGAAAACATCATTCAGCACCAGCCGGGTCCGGGAGTTGCGATCGCAGCCTATCCCCACAGTACCGGCAACACCATTCGCGACAATCAGTTTGCCGCGCTAGACGGTCTGAGCGTTGACCTGGGCTACAACTACGACACCGGTATTCAAGACTTTCAGCGTACCGACGGTCCCAACCCGCCGCGTAATTCTGCTATGCGGCGACGCGATACGGCCAACAGTGCCATCAATGCACCGGAATTTGTCAGCTATGAATTTCCAACCAGCGGTGGTCTGGCTACCCTCAACGGTGTGGCCGACCCAGGTACGACAGTTGATATCTATACCGTTGTTGACCGCAAGGACTATTACGGTGCCCTCAGTCAGTATGTAACGACGGTAACCGCCGATGAAACCGGTAGCTTTAGTACCGAGATAGACGCGCCGGAGGGGACTTTGGTGAGTGCGATCGCAACCGATGACACCTATGGCACCTCTGAACCCTCAGCCATTGCCGCCATCGGCACCCTAGGAGACGGACCCACCACACCGGCTATGCCCAGCTGTGAGATTGCCCAAGATCCGCCGCCCGAGCCCGAACCTGAGCTGCCTCCGGAGCCTCTAGTGCTGCGGATTCCTCGCAATATTCACTTTGCCCTTGACCGCTCAAACATCAGCACCAAATCCGCCGCCATTATGGATGAGATTGTGGCTGTTTTACAGGAGTATCCCTTTATTACCGTTGAGCTTCAGGGACACACTGACCCGCGAGCCAGCAATGCCTATAACCAGGCCCTGGGTGAACGACGTGCCCTAGCCGCAAGAAACTACCTGCTGCAGCAAGGGATTGCCCCAGAACGCATGCGTATTCGCTCCTTTGGTGAGACCCAGCGGGTATCTAGCGGCAGTGGACGCATTGAATACGCCCGCGATCGACGCACTGAGTTTATCTTTACCGATACTCGCGGTCTCGACATCATTTACGAAAACTTGGAAACAGATTTACAGCCTGAATAAGACCTGCTGTGACTTGTCAACCTGTTAGTACCGTCAGTATTAGTAGAGAACTCAACCGTGAAATTTTGTCATAACAATTCCTCAAAAAAGCGCAGCCAAGGTCTTTCCCATGCTGGCTTGATGCCAGCATGGAGCAGTCGTATCCGTCATGCCATTGCCTGGAGTCTGCCCATAGCAAGTCTGTTGGCTGTTGCGCCTACTGCCCATGCCCAGGTTGCTGCAGTCTTTGACTGGGGAACAGGCGCTGCCGGAGATGAAATCGACTTCCCGGCTGGCTCAACTGTCAATACCTACACCAACGTGAACGGCAGCGGTGTAGATGTCCAAATCAGCGTAGTTGGCGCTGATACGACCAACGGCAACCCCAACCTTGTTCTAGGAGACTCTGACTTTGTCAGCCCATCGCAGCCGGATGAAACTCTCTTTCTAGGCATCACAGGTCAGCAGGGAGCCCAGGCAACAGTAACTATCCAGTTTTTCCAAACTGGGACGACCACTCCTGTAGATGTCACGCTGACGTCTTTTCCCCTCTTTGACGTAGACGTTCTCTTAGAGAACGGGACAACTGTGTCTTGGCAGGACCAGGTGGTAGTATCTGCGTCTTCAGGGGGGGCGGCAGTAGGGGGGATTACAGCCGGTGGTGAAGCACCGCCCGCAGGGATATTCAACCAGGAGGTGGCCGGTCCCACATCGGTCACCATTACCGGCGTCAACACGACGGTGGGACCGCCGAACGCGATCGATAACATTACGGCCAACGCCAACTCGCCAAGAATACCGGGCCTTACCAACGCGACCACCGCCGGTAATTTTGAAGAAGGCAATGTGATTGTCAACATACCGGCTCCGGCCGACACCATTACGGTTCAGTTAGGCAATGGCCCAGGTACCGAAGACTTTGACCCTCACGCCATTGCCATCGGCGATATCTCATTTACGGCCCCGGCGGTTGCCACCACTCCCGTTATCGGTGTTGCCAAAACCGTTTCTGCCGGTCCTACCGAAACGGCTCCAGGCAGTGGCATTTTTGATATTACCTACTCGGTTGTTGTTGAAAACCTCGGTAATGAGGCCCTCAACGGTGTGCAGCTGCTTGAGAGCTTTACGGACCCTATTACAGCTGCCCCCACCTTTGGCCCTGGCAATATTATTTCATCCACGGTGGGTGCCATTGTACCTGCTGGTGGAGCCAGCCTTACCCCCAACCCCAACTACAACGTGTCGGCCACTGGAGCCGTTGATGCCAATCTACTGACGGCGGCAGCATCAACCCTGCCTGTGGGGGCCAGTGCGACAATTCCCATCACGGTTCAGGTGGATTCTAACCAGGCTGATTTTCCAGCCGATGGCGGCGATGGCTACAACAACCAGGTAACCGCATCGGGTGTCGGGGCAACCAGTGGTAATCCGGTCAATGATCTCTCCGACGATGGCGTCGATCCTGACCCTGATGCGGACGGTAATCCTGGAGGACCTGGAGAAGGAGATCCCACCCCAGTGACGATTCCTACCCCGGCAGAAGCACCGGCCATCGGTGTTTCAAAGCGAGTTGTTTCAACCGCAACCCAGGCTGACGGTGACTTTGAGGTGGTGTACGAAACCACCGTGGAGAACCTGGGAAATGTGGTGTTGAACAATGTTCAGCTCACCGAAGACCTGGATGATACCTACGGTGAAGGCGCCTTCTCGATTATCAGTGCTCCTGTCTTTAGCGCTCGGGGCTTAGCCAATGAGGTTCAACTCGCGCCTAACCCTGGATTTGATGCGGATGCGCCCAACGGCACCCCTGGGGATACGGGTATTTTGGCAGCCGCTCAGACCCTGCAGGTAGGACAAAACTCCACCTTCCGATTTACGGTAGAAGTGGAAAGCGATCTGGTAGTAACGCCAGGAACCTTTAATAACCAAATTGACGCGGCAGGGACATCTCCCAACAACACCACGGTAAACGATGCCTCAGATGATGGTCTAGAAACAGATTCCGACCCTAACGATGGCAATCCAGGCGGTGGACCCACTGAAAATGACCCGACGCCTGTGCAGCTGCCGCCGGTCGGCACCCCAGCTATTGGTGTATCCAAGCGAGTTGTTTCTGCCACTACTCAGGCTGACGGCGACTTTGAGGTGGTGTACGAAACCACCGTGGAGAACCTGGGTGACGTGGTCTTGAATAACGTTCAACTCACTGAAGATCTGGATGATACCTACGGCGAAGGGGCGTTTTCAGTGATTGGGGCACCCACATTTACCGCTCGCGGTCTAGCCAATGAAATTGAGCTAGACGTCAATGGAAACTTTGATGCCGATGCCCCCAACGGCACCCCAGGAGATGTCAATATTCTGGCACCCACTCAAACCCTTCAGGTAGGACAGAACTCTACCTACCGCTTCACGGTGGAAGTCGAGAGCGATCTGGTAGTAACACCAGGAACCTTTACCAACCAGATTGAGGCGGTGGGTACATCTCCCAACAACATAACGGTTGATGATGCGTCAGATGACGGTACTGAAACAGATTCTGACCCCAACGACGGCATTCCTGGCGGTGGACCGGGTGAAAACGACCCCACTCCGGTACAGCTACCGCCTGTAGAATCTCCAGCCATTGGTGTATCCAAGCGAGTTGTCTCGGCGATCACTCAGGCCGACGGTGACTTTGAGGTGGTGTACGAAACCACCGTGGAGAACCTGGGTAACGTGTTGTTGAATAACGTTCAGCTCACTGAAGACTTGGATGATACCTACGGTGAAGGTGCATTTTCGATTATCGGTGGACCTGTGTTTACAGCTCGAGGTTTGGCCAACGAAGTAGCTTTGGCGCCCAACGACAACTTTGACGCTGATGAACCCAACGGCACTCCAGGAGACACCAGCATTCTGGCACCGGGGCAAACCCTTCAGATTGGTGAAAATTCTACGTTCCAATTCACGGTGGAAGTCGAGAGTGATTTGGTCAACACTCCTGATACCTTTTTGAACCAAATCGAGGCGGTGGGCACATCCCCCAATAACGCCACCGTCAACGATGTCTCAGACGATGGGACTGAGACCGATTCCGATCCAGGCGATGGCATTCCTGGTGGAGGACCCGGTGAAAACGATCCCACTCCGGTTGCCCTTCCTCCCAGACCCGTGATTGGTGTGGCCAAACAGGTTGTATCTACTGTGCTTGAGCCAGCTGGCTCATTTGGTGCCAACACGGCTCGGGTTACCTATGACATTGTGGTGGCCAACATTGGCACTGTTCCCCTAGAACAGGTGCAGCTAGAGGAAGACTTGAACCCCGTTTATGGGGCAGGAACATTCCAGGTCGTTGACCTTACCTTTAGCAGTGGAGCGACGACGGTAGCGGCCGACCCTGGCTTTGACGGCATTACCGGTAGCAACACAACGCTGCTAGCTGATGCGGCGGGTATTCCTAATGGCACCCTGGCAGTGGGTGATACCAGCACATTCCAGCTGGTGGTGGATATTGACATCAGCAGCCCCAGTCTCACCCCAGCTTTGCCCGGTCCCTATGATAACCAAGTAAGCGCCACAGCTACCGATGCGAACGGTAACCCAACCAGCGATCTCTCTGATAGTGGGACGGACGTTGACCCTGACGGTGATGGGGAACCCAATGAAGACAATGGGACACCGCCAGATCCCGATAATCCCGACAACGACGGGAACGAAAATACACCAACGCGGGTTAGATTTGCACCAGATGTGCGGCTTGTGAAGCGGATCACCCGCGTAACTCGCAATGGGACAGAGGTGGCTATTCCCAATATCGGTGGATTTAACGATCAAGGCGGCAGCTCCGATGACAACACGCTAGCTGCGCTCTCGGGCAGCACCTTGCCGCTGGGGCTACCGGATGTCTCCCAGGCACTACAGTCTGGCGATTTGGTCGAATACACAATTTACTTCTTTAACGCCGGTCTTGGTACAGCCGAGAATCTAGAAGTATGTGATGAGCTGCAGCCACCCAGTGTTCTGCAGCCGGATAGCCTCACCCTCGCGCCCCCCACGGCGCTTTCAACAGCGGGAACGACGTTGAACTTCTCTAACATTGGTCCGTTCTCACCGAGAGCACCTCTCTCACCGTTAGAGCCATCGTGTATCTCTGCACCTGGAACATTTCCATCCGGTGTACCAGCAGGTGGACTGGGTGTCGGCGCAGGTGGCGGAGTCGTGGTAGGTGGTCCTGCCTCTGGTCTCAACGTTGAGACGGGTGAAGTTGGAGCCTTCCGTTTTGAAATCCAGCTGCCATAGCAGATAGGTTCAGTCTGTGTATGTTTGATAAAGCCCCTAGTGTGAGTAAGGCATACTAGGGGCTTTACTCTTTATTCTAGATACGGAGCTATGGGGGCTATCTGGCCCGACCTATCCTTTTATCTCTATGGTCTTTCGAAAACGCAACCGGCTGTTAATTTGCGGGTTTTACGGTCACCACAATCTAGGTGATGAGGCAATGTTGGCCGGTATGCTTTGTTTGTTTAAGCGCTGTTTAGGTAAACAGTATCTCGATCGAATAACGGTTTATTCAAACGATCCAGAGGATACGGTAAAGCGTCATGGGGTTGCGGTACTACGCAGCCGGTTTTCTCGTCGTCGTCGTGAACAGTGGACTAAATGGGTTATCCACACCCTGGCGCTGTGGCAGCATCAATATTTTATTTTAGGAGGGGGGGATTTACTACGAGATTCCCCTAAGCGAGATGTTGCCCTAAATTGGCTACAGCCTCTCCAGCGCGCCATGGCTCTGGGGTGTCGTACGATTGTTTTGGGTATCAGCGTCGGAGACGTTTGGAAACCTCATACCAAAGCGGTCATTGTTGAAACCTTAAACCGTGTCGATCTCATTGTTGTTCGCGATCGGCAGTCCCAGCGTCAGCTACAGCAGATGGGAGTTACGAATAAAATTCATGTCATGGGCGATTTGGCACTTCAGTTAATGCCAGGGCGGTCCATTTCTTCAGTTTCTACGCCAGCGACTCCCCATGTGGGAATTTCTGTCCGCTCTCTCCAAGGGCGTTTGACGGAACTCGATCAAGCGGCTGAGACCCGTTTTTATCAAGAAATGGCAAATGTCATAGACTATTTGATCAAAACTAGGGGTGCTAGAGTCTCACTAATACCGTTTCAGGCCTATACGCCTGAATATGTGGCCAGAAATCCCCCTACCGATAATGATGAAGAGTCGATTGCTGCCGTCTTGAAGCACAGTAGCTGCCGTGAACAGATCGCTGTCCACGGAGCCTTTGCATCAGTAGAGCGAGCAATTGATACCTTACAGACGTTTGATATGGTCATTGGCACTCGACTGCATTCTCTGATTTTGGCTGCAGGTTTGGGAATTCCTATACTGGCAGCCGCCTATGATCGCAAAGTGTCAGGCTTTATGGAAGAAATTAATCAGCAGGATAACAGTGTTGGGGTGCAGCACTTTACCCTAGATCGCGTGAGCTCTCGTCTCGACTATCTATTAGAGCATCGACTGGAATCGCAGCAGCAGCTTGTGTCTGGCGTTGAGCGATACTGTCGGCAAAATGCTTCTATTACCGATAGATTATGCAAATTATTAAATAGCTGACTGTGACCCTCTATTCTGCTGCTTCCCCAGCACCCATATTTATTGTGGGCATGCCTCGTTCTGGGACAACGCTACTGACCAGTATGCTGTCGGCTCATCCCAGAATTGCGATCGCACCCGAAACTCACTATCTCTGCTACTGGATGCGGCAGTACAAGACGCTAGACCTCTCGTCTCCAAAAGACTTTGAAACCTTTTGGCAGGCAGTTAGCCGTAGCCAGCGATTCTCTTATTTTGGTATCAACGCTCACAAAACCCGAGAGCGCATCCTGGCCAAGGGCGTGCCCTCTCATCAGCACGTTTTATGGAGCTGGCTAGAAGAATATGCTCACACTATCAATAAACCCCGCTGGGGAGAAAAGACTCCCCTCCACTATCAGCACCTGGATTCATTGCTAACTTGGTTTCCCAACGCCCGAATCGTCTGGATGCTGCGAGATCCCAGGGCTGTTACCGCTTCTCTCAACCACGTGCCCTGGGCTAGTAGCTATGCTCATATCCATGCCCAGAAGTGGCAAGAAAGCCTTACCCATTTTGAGCAGAAGTGGCAAAAGGACCCCCGAGTCATGCTGCTGCAATATGAGGCGTTTGTACAACAGCCAGAATCACACCTGATCGACCTATGCCAATTTCTAGATGAAACGTACATCCCCCAGATGCTAACAGCGCGTAACGAAGATCAAAATCTCCTAACTAACCGCCAGGGCTGGGCTGTAAAACATTTAAAAACGGCGCTACAGCCAGTATCGGCCAAATCCATCACTAAATGGCAACAGGAGCTTGCCCACCATCAAATTGAGATAGTCGACGCGCTCACATTTCCCCAGGCCGCTAACTATGGCTATATCTCCACCACCTCACACCCCATGAGTCTCAGGGCTCGTCTGGGTTTAGCCCTAGATAAGCTTAGGGTTAAGTTAGATCGTAAGCTGGCCCGTTGGCAAAAGCGCCGACCGTCTGGAGAACACATTGGTGCCGCTCCCTTCAACGACACTGGGGACAAACGGTAGGCAGACAGACAATAGCCTCGTAAAAATTGTCCTAGCATAGCAATACTGGCTAAAAGCCTTCTAGTCAACTTTATCAACGAGTTCTTCATGTTTTACCGAGATTTGAAAAAAATTTGAGGTTTTATCGCCGGAATACAGTAAATGTCTAGACTTGTAAGGGCTGACGTCCTATCATTAGGACCGATAACCTAAGCAAAAACACGCAGGCGTCAGCGGATGCGGTTTAACCTGAATGGCCCTCTTTAAGCAGCAGCTACAGCTTTATCTTAGTCTTGTCCGTTCTAAATCAAATCAAGCATCCCAGCAGTTTATTATCTTTGGCCGAGGCCGCTCGGGCAGCACCGCCCTAGTCAGTTTGCTCAACTGTTTGCCTGAGGTCTGCTGTGAGGGTGAAATTTTGGCTCAGCCCGTCCTTTTGCCCCAGCTTTATCTGAAGGCACGTGCGGCTGAAACCAGTAAAAAAATCTATGGATGTAAGGTTCTTAGCTATCAGCTCCGGGACATACAGCAGATTCCAAAAAGATCGGATTTCTTATATGAATTAAGTCAGTCTGGCGTGCGGATTCTTTATCTAAGACGAGAGAATCTCCTGGATCATGCTATTTCCAACCTTCGTGCTCGTAATTTTGGTTTTCACCAAAGCAGACTCGGAAAAAGCCTGCAGGAAACCAAGCTTTATGTAAAACCCGAAAGGGTCGTTGACTGGATAGAAAAAAGTCAGCGTCTGTGGGATTACGAAGCGTCCCTATTAAGAGATATTCCTCATCTAGCGCTGACCTATGAAAGGAATTTAGCCAGCGAGACTCAGCACCAGTCCACTATTGATACTATTTGCCACTATCTTTCAATTCAGTCTCAACCGGCCTCGAGTCAATATCAAAAAGTATCGCCCCAGTCCTTGCAAGCTTCGATAGAAAACTATAGCGAGCTAGTCAGCTATTTGAGATCTACGCCCTATCACCACTATCTTGAAACCTGCCCGGCGCTAGCCGTACGCTAGCATGATTACACCTGTAATCTCGCTAGCTATATGCTAAAGTTGCCCGCAATTCCATACCTGGTAACGGTCGTCTCCCCGACGGTGGAGCCATGCCAGTGATGGAGCGTCGCACTCTCTTTCTTGTCCAGACAAAACCCTATCCATTGAGCGGTGGGGTTTCACTCCGCAACTGGCAAAATATTAATCTCCTGGCCGAGCAGGGAGACCTCGCTATTTTTTCTCTTTACAAGGGGAGCGCTGGATCGCTGCCCGTAGCGGCCCACTGGTATCATTACGACCTGTCAGCACCGTCTCGCTCAACCCAGGAAAAAATACGTCGTCGTCTTTGGCGGCTGCGACCGGCAGGACATCCCCGTATCGACTGGCTATATACCCAGGACGCGGCTAACCAGCTTCGTGCTCAAATTGCAGCCTACAAGCCCACCCTCATTATCATTGAGGAGATTTGGCTGTATCGCTATCTTCGTGTTTTACAAGAGGCGAGATGCCCCATCATCCTAGATAACCATAATGTTGAAGGGGATAATAGCCGCTATCAGGGGGCAGACTCCAAGACCTTACAACGTCTGTCCAAGGTGCAGCGTATCGAAAAAAAGATGATTCAGACCGTAGATCAGGTTTGGATGTGCAGCCAAGAGGACGTGCGTCGTTTGTACGAGCTATACCCAGTGGGTAAAACCACTGCCTTTATTGTTCCCAACGGTGTTAATCCTGACTATTACAAAAACGTTTGTCAGCAAAGGCAAAATGCGGCCGAGTCTCCAAAGATAAAAACCATACTCTACCTGGGACGATTTTCTTATCAGCCCAATGCTGAGGCGGCCTCAATCTTGCTCAATCAGATTTATCCAGCAATTAGACAGATCGATAACAGCTGTAAGCTCTTACTGGTGGGATGTGACCCGACTGACAAGATGGTGGCAGCGGCCAAAGCTGACCCGCAAATTGTGGTGACGGGTCAGGTAAAAGATGTTCGCCCCTACTTGCTAGGTGCCGGGGTAATGGTAGTCCCGCTGCTCAAAGGAAGTGGAACGCGTCTCAAACTCCTAGAAGCGTTTGCGGCTAAATGCCCGGTCATTAGTACCGCTAAGGGAGCTGAAGGGCTACATGTAGAAGATGGGAAACATGTGCTTTTAAGAGAGTCTCCGACGGCTATGGTGGAGGCTATTCAGCAGCTGTGGCAACAACCTCAAATGGCTCAAACCCTTTGTGAACAAGCATACAAACGTCTCTTAGAACAGTATGCCTGGCCTGCTGTTGGTCAGCAAATTCAAGATTCTCTAGCCCGGCTCAGTGATACATCTGTAGATGCTTGATTAGGACTATGCCTCAGCTTCAGGCCATTATTGAACCTCCGTCCGTTAGCGTTATTGTGCCTTTGTACAACAAGGCTGCCTACGTTGAAAAAACGCTACGCTCGATTGTGGCTCAAACCTATCCCGCCGCCGAAATTATCGTGGTTGATGATGGCTCGACCGATGATGGTCCCAGTCTGGTACAGGCGATCGACGATGAACGACTTCAGCTAATTCGTCAAGACAATCACGGCCCCGGCCATGCTCGTAATCAAGGGCTGCTGGCGGCGGCCTCGCCCTATGTTGCGTTTTTAGACGCCGATGATGAATGGCTCCCTAATTTTTTGGAAGTGACGCTGGGACACCTGAGAGACCATCCTGACTGTGCGCTGTGCGTAACCGGACAGTATCGCGGTGAAAAGCGTTCCGATTGGGGCAATATTCTGTCGTCTTTGGGACTAATGTCGGGACAGTGGCAGCTCCCCCTTGAGCTACCGAGCGAACAATATAAGCCCAATATTGATGTGCTGCATTCGGGAGCCATTGTGTGCGATCGCACCATCGTCAATCGCTTTGGTGGTTTCTATGACAAACATCGCTGCACCTACGGCGAAGACATTTACCTCTGGCTCCAGGTGATTCTCAACTACCCCATTTATCGAGATCTGCGGCCTCTAATGTGGTATCACACCGAAGCCTCAGCCTTGGCTGTGTGGCAGCAGGTGCGTCCTCCCTGGCCCATGCTGCTAGAGCCAGCCCCCATCCGCCAAAGCTGCCCTGAGAGTCATCGTCCCATTCTAGAAAGTATCTTTAACACCTACGCCGCCATTGCTGCCTACCGAGCGACCACGGTCGAAGATTTAGCAACCGCCAACCGTCTGTTTGAAACCTTTCCCGATGCTCGCAAACAGATGTTTCAAGACTGGCGTAAACGGGTGGATTATTTGATTGCCAACGTGCCAAATCTACGACGAACTCTAAAAAGTCTCAAGCGAGATAGCCCGTACTCAGATAGTCAGTCGTAGCCCTGTCGGTGGCAGCAGGACCTATCGCTGATGCTGAGCAATGACCTGGTCGTAGAGGGTTTCTAGCTGACGGGTGTTTTTCTGTAGATCAAAGTTAGCTGCTACGTGCATTTGTCCGGCCAGGGCAAATTTTTGTCGGAGCTCCGTATCGTCTAGCATTCGGATCAGGTTTTTAGCCAGCTGTTCGGTATCTTTTTCAGGCGCTAGAAGACCGGTTTCACCGTGAATCACAGCTTCAGGGATACCACCGGTGGCAAAGCTGGCTACTGGCAGTCCCATGGCCTGGGCTTCGGCAAATACCATGCCAAACCCCTCCGCGTCACCTGAGCGAGCAACAACGCTAGGACCGCAGAAGACCTGGGCCCGGTTCATCCACTGTCGCACCTGTTCAGGACTCTGTTGCCCCAAAAACCGAGCCCGAACTGAAAGCTGGTGGACCAGAGATTGAAGCTGAGATCGCATGTCTCCCTCTCCAATGATGACCAGCTCCACCTCAGGCAGCTGCCGCTGAACTATCGCCATAGCGCGCACCAGATAGCCCACTCCTTTTTTTTCCACCAATCGACCGACAAACAGCACTATCGGCGCTCTCACTTGATCCAATCGCGGTTGAAACAGATGTCGATCAATCCCGATATAGTGCACCGCAATCTTGTCTGCTGACGCGCCTCTCAGCAACAGCTGCTGACGAATAAACTGCGACACTGCCACAATCTGACTAGCGCCGGCTATGGCCCGGTCTCGCTTGTACAAGAGCAGTGCTCGAAACAGATCGCCCTGGCTGCGGATGGCGGACCAAGCAGGAGAATCCCAAGTGGCGTCGTACCCATGAAACGTAACCACAAGGGGAATATGCAATCGATGACACAGCGGCAGCACCAAACCACCGTCGGAGCCAAAATGAGCATGTATTAATAGCGGAGACTGCTGCTCAAGCACCCTGATCCAGCCAGGAGGAACAGTTCCTAAAAACTTATATAGTCCTTTCCACAGACGCTTCTGAGCAAGCCTGTCGCTTAGTACAATAGTTCTTCTATCGTCCAAACAATTTGTTAAACGACTCGTGCCCACATAAATAGGATCGTAGCGGCATAAATGTCCTCCCTGGGCAGGAATAAACGTCTCTGAGTAAGGAAGGAGCTGATCACGATAGATGAGAACCGTGGGCATGAACTGTTTTCTTTCCTAGATCACTGTCTTTTTCCAAGTCATTCGGTGGTACGTGCTGTAGACAAGGATAGCGATTGCCAATAAAGACCTGTTTCCAGCGATAAAACGGGCTGAGCAAGCTGCTAATCAACAGCTGGAGTTCCGCTGCCGAGACAACATCTTGAGACAGGTGACGATAGTGCTTAATCAGGTGTAGTAGCAGCTTACGACTATCGTTGCCCATAAACATCAGGGTCAACAGTGGCTGCTTCCAACGACTTTTGCCTACCATCCGAGTCGCATATTTGCTCAACCCAATGCCGTGGAAAAAACGCAGTAAATAACGCCGCTCAAAGCGCCAGCTGGGTATCTGATGCTCAATGTGCATAAGTGGGTTAAACCATATTTCCCAACCTGCTTTCTTCAAGTACAGCAGCGCTTCCACATCTTCTCCCTTAAGGCTCAAAGAGTTTCCCACCGGTCCCTGTAGCACCAGGGAATGAGGCACGTGGGCCAGCCAGGCCGCTCGTAAAATTACTAACCCAGCTCCGGGGGGAACCAAATTACTCATAGCCCGCCATCCTGCTGTAAAACAGATAACCTCCTCTCGCTCTACAACAGGAATAAACGGGGCAATACGCTCAAAATTAGCCGGAGGCGTAGTTTCATAGTTAGGGTGAACCTGGCTACCAAAGGCTGCTGCTTGAGGATGGCCCACCCCAAAACGATAGGCTGCTTGTACCCAATCACTGTTTGGAATGTTGTCATCATCTAAAAAGCCAATCCAGGTACCCTCGGCCTCAATAATGGCGCGTCTGCGAGCAATAGCAGCGCCCTGCTGCGTTTCTAAAACATACCTGAGCGGACACACGGTCCACTCTTGCTGATATGCTCGGACAATGTCAGCAGTTTCATCAACGCTATTATTATCGACAACAATGACTTCCCAGCTAATATTCTCAGAAATCACCTGATTCCTAAGGGCATCTAAAATCTTTGGCAAGACCAAAGCACCGTTATACAGACGAAGAGCAACTGAAAAATCAACCATAGGTAACGCTACAATCGCCTAAACATCTATCAGAATGAGCTTTGCTCGATCTTACTAGTGCCACTGATAAAAGCTGCCGTTCACATATCCATACATCGCCATCCAGGCCATAACCTATCCCAACCGGGTGATTTTCACTAAATAATACCTAGGATAGCAACTTCAGCTCTGTGGCCACGATATCAAATTAGACTACAAGGGCCAGCAGTCAAGGGATACAGTCCATATTCGACAAACCGGTAGAATTTCGAAAATTTATGACTTGCTTATTGTTTTATTAAGTAACCAGATAGCAAACAGGCTAATAGCGCCTCTTAGCCGGATCAATCTCACTGTCCTATTTTGCATCTGCGATCTGCTGCCGTCTATGATTCTAAAGTATTAAACACTAGGGCATTGCTGATTCCTGAAATAGCGCTATTGGTGAGAGACCGTTCAATAGCATACCGGTCCATTTTTGATTTAGCGATCGCAACAGCCGTGGTCGCTGTCATCCTATGCTGTCATCCCATCAATAAAGCCCGCTGGATAACCAACGGGCTTTATTAGCTAGAAGCGCTTGAGGCTAGTTAGGGCAGGTGCCTATGTCAGAGCTTTCTTGTTCATGCTGTACTTACCACCGCGGCCGCGATACCACTCACTTGTTCGAGCACCGGCAGAAAGGATATTAGAAACCCGGTTGCGTGCTTTGAGGAATGTCGCCTTGGGCATGTCGCTCTTGAAAATAGCCTCCATGACCTCAGCAATCTTAAAGGCTTCATCCGGCTGAGCCTTCAAAATATTAGCAACAACATCGGGCAGAGGGGTCTTGCGGAAAGGATCTTGAACATAGCGCTGCCAGTTAGGAGACTTGCCACCACGGGGTTTGCGAGCTGCCTTAGGAGCGGGTTCTGCTTTCGTTTTAGTCTTCGCTTCAGCTTTGGCTTTGGGCTCTGCTTTAGCTTTAGCAGTGGTTTTATTGGTAGAACCTGGCTTACGTCCGCGACGTTTTCCAGGTTTTTTTGCAGGAGCAGGCTCAGGCTCGTCTTCGCTGACGCTAGCAACGGCATTCGTCAAAATTTCAGCCACACTAGACGCAACACCGTTGGTATCGCCAGTCGACTGAAACAAATCAATAACAGTCTTAAGACCCTCATGCTGCTTTTCAGTAGCAGAGAGCTTATCGGTTAATTCGTTAATTTGAGAAGCAAGTTGGGACTCAACTTCTTTGAGTTGAACCAGGACACTGTTAGCCATATTGGGGTAAACCTCACTTTGTTGCAATGAATGGATCGTTACTGAGGAACGACAATCTCACTTGTTTTCTAATTCTACAAACATATAACACTAATTCAACAAGTTTTTGTCACAAAAAAGATACCCAGGCACAAAAAAGTATTATCACGGGAAGTATTTTTTACCCATCAACAACCTAAAAATACGTGACTTAGCCTATAGACGACATTGGCTGTTCTTATCAGACCACTGACGAGATCGACGGCGGCCTACAATAGCTGAAATCTTTTAGGAGCAAGGGATTTCCCCTAAAGTCTTTAAGGAGAACAGTCTGTTTAGAGCGTCTGATGAGGGGTGGCTCTAGACCGCTGCGAGGCTATTTTTTGATCCTACTCGCCTTAATTATTTCTTGAGAAAGAATCATGAAAAGCTGATCTAGAAATTCGGAAATATAACAATGCAAACTGTTAACTGCGAACCAAATCTTTCCTTTAAAAGAACAAAAGTAGTTCATGAGAACTACTTTTGTTCTTTCTGATCGTTCTCAGGTGATCTATCCCCAGCGAGTGGACGGTAGGTCGAGAGGAACATCTTGCAGACGACCTGGGCCAATGGCTTTGATTGCCTCTGATAAATCCACATTGCCCGTATAGAGAGCTTTTCCAACAATCACACCGCTAACGCCCAGCGGTGCTACTCCCAACAGACTCAGTAAATCGCTCATGGAGCTGACGCCTCCTGAGGCGATAACAGGGGTGTCAATTTTTGCTGCAAGTTCTCTAAGAGCGTCTAAATTAGGGCCTTTGAGAGTACCGTCTCGTTTGATGTCCGTGTAAATAATGGCGGCGGCTCCGAGAACTCCCATCCGCTGAGCCAGGTCATCGGCCATCACCGTAGAGGTTTCTAACCAGCCACGGGTAGCCACTTTGCCATCACGAGCGTCAATGCCAACAAAAATACGACCGGGGAATTCGCGGCTAAGTTCTCCTACTAGGTCAGGATTCTCAACGGCTGCAGTACCCAGAATGGCGTACTGCACCCCTAGGGCAAAGAGTGCTTTTACTCGGGTGCGATCGCGCAGACCTCCCCCCACTTGTACCGGCACATCAATGGCGCCAACAATCTGAGCAATCGCCTGCCAGTTCTCAGGCTGACCGGCCTTAGCACCGTCTAAATCTACCAGGTGAATGCGCGTGGCTCCCTGCTCGGCCCAGCGGCGGGCAACAGCAACCGGATCGTCATCAAATACCTGGGATTGTTCGTAGTCCCCTTGGAATAAACGAACACAGCGACCACCGAGCAAATCAATGGCAGGGATCACATCCATAATAAAAATCCACCGTTACATGAGCAATGGATCAAATTGTACAGAAAAAGGTGAGACTGCCAGACCGTGCGGCTGTCGTCTCGCGGGTGTCAGCCATTAGACCGCCGCCGTTAGAGAGTATCGGTAATACTATCGATCAGCTGCAGGATCTGGGCTCGGTCAGGAGCGTCTGGTCTGTGGGTCAAGTATGTTTCGAGATCGCTGCGGGCCGCCAACAGGTTTTGTAGCTGATAGTGAACCAGGCCGCGATCGCGACTGTTGCTGGGCTCATTAGGGAATAACAGCAGCAGATAATCGAGAATGATCAGAGTGTTGGTCAAATCACGCCGATTTAGATAGATCAGCTTCAGGTTATTGAGCAGGCGAGCCAGTAACGCTTTGGCTGGAATGGGCGCAAGATAGGTCGCACTCCAGGCCGCGGCCGGGCCGTACAGTCTTTGAAAGATAGCCTGACAGTCAGGTTCAAATAGAACTTCTCCCCGGTCAAACGGGTCGATATATACCGCCATATCCTCAATGGTGGGACAGAGTAAAAAGTGCCCCGGCATTCCCACTCCTGCCATGGGAAACCCCAGACGGTGGGAGACCTCCAAATACACCAGCGCCAGCGTAATGGGAATCCCCAATCGTTTTTCTAGAACGCGATTGAGATAGCTGTTGTCGGGGTCGTAGTAGTCAATTTGGTTACCGCTAAACCCCAGCTCCTGGTAGAGATAGTGATTAATGGCCTGAATCGTTTTTAAGGGATAGGTGGAAATGTTGGGACGAATGGCGGCCGCTATGTCATCTAGCCGTTGATAGCAGACATCGGGATCAAGCTCCGGATAAAACTCCTGAGCCGGACACAGCGCAGCTGCAGCCAGATCCAGAGAGGGCTGGGCAAGGAGATAGCGAAACCGCTGGCGAGCTTGGGAAAAAGTCAGGGACATTAAACCGAACAATCAAAGATAGACAGGAGCGCAAGACCTCATGGAGCATCAGGAGCCTCGTAGTCCCCACCGCTGCCATATACCAGAGACTCTCTCCACCGTTGCCAATAGTAGTCAGCCCCCTGGGGCGCTGCTGTCAGCAATCGGTCTAGAGCGCTGTAAGCTGCCAACCCCAGATAGTGTGTTGTCCAATCTAAAACGGCTGGAATACCCACCTGGGGCAAGATTTTGGCAACAAGCGTCGGATGATAAATAGAGGTGCGTAGCAGAGTCTTAGCCAAAGGCATAAACTGGACAACATCTTGAAGAAAAGGACGCAGCACCGGGTCTCCTAGGGCGGCCATGTCATCGAAAATAGTCGCGAGCAGGGTGTTGATCTGATTCTCGTTTAGGGACTGATCAACTTTTAGACTCATAGCTTTTTGAAACAGCCAGGTAACCGCAATATTGGGCTGGTAGGGCTGCAGCCAGCCTAAGGCTGAGGCACTGAGGCGCTCTTGCTGCAGCGCCTGGTCAATCCCAACCGTTAGCCGTCCCAGATGTCGGACCATGGCACCAAACCCGCCAAAACTAAGAGGAGACTGGTGACCGCTGGCATCTCCCACCGCCAGCACTCGATCCCACGTAAATCGTAGGGGACTGTTGCGATAGGCCGGAAAAAAACCAAACAGCGCTCGCTGAATTTCTAGCTGGTCAAGGGCCACGCCCTGATACTCTGGCAACAGCTCAAAGTAGTCTTCAAACAGGTCTTCTAGACTAATTCGCTCCGGATGGGCATCTAGATAGGTAAACAAATAGGTCGTACGACCGTCGCGAGCGGGAAAGGCTTCCCAGAAGTACTGGCATTGGTGTCTGATGGGTGTAAATGACGTGATCAAATCGCCCGTTGTATTTTCACGGTAGCCGGTGGCACAGGTGCCGACTACGAGACACACCGCATCGGGGGATTCTCCCTGGCGAGCCTGCTGCACAATGGGGGAGAAATGACCCATTGTGTCAATTAACAGTCGCGTGGTGAAGGTATGTTCTCCAGCGGTCACTCTGACGCCGTCTGGAGCTACTTGAGCATTCGAGAAAGGGGTGTGTTCAAAAAGCTCGCCGTTGGCGGCTAGAAAGACCTGTTTGAGCGTTTCTAGCAAATATACGGGGTCTACGCCCACATTGAGCACATCGCGCACCCAGAGATCCTGACCTGCGCCAAAGCTGACGCGGGCCGGATTGTATTCTGTTGCGATCGCACACTCCAGCTCAGCCTCGCTTAGCAGCCCTAGCTCAACAAAGGCTTTCAGTTCACGGCGAGAAATGTTCCACTCCTGGGCGCGCCCTTTTAAGACACCGCGCTCTAACAGCGCTACTCGCCATCCTTGTTTCGCCAGAGTTGCTCCCAACAAAATCCCCAGGGTGCCACCGCAAATTGTCACATCGTAACTATCGGTATTCATCCCTAGCGGTTCTGTCTGAGTGGATACCACCTCTGGAATTGGAATTCGGCCATGGCGATAGTCAGACCACAGGGCGTCCGCTCGCTGCAGACCGCCATAGGCATTACCCGGCAAAGATTGAAGAAGAGTTTGAGTAACCGTCATAGAGAATCCGTACAAACGTCACAGACGTGTTTCTACCAGCAGGGAGGTCCCTAGCCAGTCACCGTTGGTGTCATAGTCGCGCACAATTCGCTGACGCTGACGAGACGACAGATACCAACAAAATTCCAGATGGGCCGCCTCTGACCTGGGCAGCTGGGGATACACCATACAGCTCACGCCATTGGGTAAAAGCCAGAGCTGACGCGAGTCGTCAACAGCCTGCCAGCGACCGGCTGCGGCTGCGGTCAATCGCTGGGACGTGGGTTGAGACCCATCGGTTTCTAGGTTTGCCGATAGCAGCAGCTCCTGTCCTGAGCGCTCTAGCTGCCAGCAGCTAGCACTGATCTGGGGCCTCTCCATCGTTGCGGGTAAATAGAGTCTCTCCCCCTGCCATGTGCCCAGAACAGTCTCCAAATCCAGCCGCGCCGTCTGTTCTAATGAGGCTATGGGTTTTCCAGAGCGATTCTCCGGAATCAGGGTGACATAGTCAAGACTATGATCGCCACTAGCCGTACCGTTATAAAGCTGCACCAGACGCATCCGACGATCGTCTACCAACAGGGAGAACTCAGCCCCAAAACTGCTCCAGGGTCGTCGCTGCATCGCACCTTGGGAAAACGCCCCCGTTGGGAAAAAACAAATATAGGGAGCCGCTCCTGGATAGCCCAGATCTCGCTCCGTGCGCTGGGTTGGCCGACCTGGTGGCGTACGCTCTAAGATCAGAGACATGTGTTGGTTAAGACGGTCTTCTTCTAGGGTCAGAAGGCTGGGGGTTTCACTCACCCAGACCGCTTCGGGTGAAAACTGCACAAATAGACCCTGCCACTGCCCAATGTTGTGACGAATATAGGTCCACTGGTCGGTGCTCCACAGCGGGTCTATGGCTGTTCCGGCAGGCTGAATCATCGGCTCTCTGGAGCTGCCGGACGCAGCGCTAAATACACAGCAGGTCCCAGCAGCGGCAGTAGAGACACCAGCCGCCAGAAAGGAGCGGCCTGACGTCTGACAATGTCATCCCATAACAGACTGGGGGTGAGTAATGTCAACATGCAAAAGTCTAAACTCATCACATGGATAAACTGACTGCTGGAGAACTGCTGCAAAAAATCTTGCCAGGTGTCGCTGCTGTATCCCTGACTAAAACCATAAATAATCAGTAAGACTGTTGCGATCGCAACTCCCAATCCCACCAGCCAGTGATTTAGCCCCCGCAGCAACGTCGTATCCGCAGGTCGATACAGTTGATGGCAGGTACGCTCTCTCAAGGCCAGATAGGGCATGAGAGCAAACGCCCCCAGACCAAAAGAACCGACTACAAATGGCCAGGCTGATACAGCCTGATCGCGACCGTCACTGAGGGCAAGACTGGCATAGACTACCGGCCACAGGCCCATGAGGTTAAATAAAACAACCACCATCGGATTGAGATTTTCCCATTGGCCAGTTGATAGCTGACGAATTACCTCAATCGTGTTTGGATCGCTCGGCGGTGACAGCCTTACCGCATAGATGACAAACCCTAGCCACAAAGCCCCTAAAGCAAATGACTGCAGCCTAAAAGGCTTGACGGCAATCTCATTTGGCAAGTCCATACAAATATGTTGAAAATTTAGACTTTCTTAAGTTTTAAGTTGGTATGTCAACCAACATCAACCACTCTCCATATTGTACGAGCTACCGCCTACTCTATAAAGATGTCAATGACTTTTATAGTTACACAAGGTCCTAACCTGCAATGAGAGTTCACGAGTTCCTGAAGCTATATGAATCAGGGCACCGAAACTTTAAAGGAGTTAACCTCAGCGGTGCCGATTTATCGAGCTGTATTCTAGTCAATGTTGACCTGTCAGATGCCAACTTGACCGGTGTCAACTTTAGTCGCGCTTTTCTCACCAAAGGAACGTTTGTCAACGCCCAAATGCAGCGAGCTAATGTCCAGTTTGCCAAACTCAGCGAAAGCGACTTTAGCCATGCCAATCTGACCAAAGCTGACGGTCGTGGCGCATTTTGGGTCAAATCCGACCTCTCCTATGCTCGACTGAGCGGTGCCGATCTGGCCCATGTCAACTTTCGCCAAAGCCACCTACAGTGCACAAATTTTTGCGGTGCGGCCCTAGCAGGCGTAAATCTCCGAGAAGCTCAGGTGAACGGAGCTAATTTTGCCTGGGCCAATCTCAGCGGGGCTCGACTTTATGGAGCCAACATCACAGCGGCTCAGTTTAGCGGCGTCAATCTAGAACATTCTCGGCTCAATGGGCTCAATTTTAGCGGACAAGATCTCAATGGCGTCAGCTTTTCCCATGCCCATATGAAAGGAACAAATTTACAGCATGCCAATCTGGCTGCCGCTAATTTTTCCCATACCCACCTGCAGCATGCTAATTTGCAGCAGGCCACTCTGGTTGGAGCCAACCTGCAATGCGCTCAGCTGCAGCGCGCTAGTCTGGTTGAAGCCGATCTGAGTCGGGCCTATATTGACCAGGCTGACTTAAGCGGGGCAGCTTTAACTAACGCTACTTTAAAAGAAACCGGGCTAGAGACAGTTCAAGTCCGGCAGCAGAGCGCATCTCGAAAACCGACAATGATTCCATCCATGCCCAGACAGATATCTGCTGCTGCTTCTAACCTGTATATGTCGATGTCTTATCCTCAGTAGCTATCCCTGGAGCACTGCTGCTCTTCAACAAGACATGACCTTTACCCAATAGCAGCTGCCACAGCTCGGCCGGTCTCTCACATCAGCAATCTTTATCTATGGCAACGTCTTCACTGGGTCTTGTGCTGGTTACCACAGCTTCCAAAACAGAAGCCCATACCATTGCCAGCCATTTGATTGAAGCCCGTCTGACTGCCTGTGTTGCCGTTAAGCCCATTGAATCTATCTATCGCTGGCAGGGAACAATTCACCACGAGACCGAATACCAGCTAGTGATTAAAACAGACCTCGCCCTGTTTGAGCAAATTGCAGCTCGGGTCACCCAGTATCACAGCTACGATTTACCTGAAATTATCGCCGTCCCCATTGTTCAAAGTACCCAGGCCTATGACCAATGGGTCAGAGAACAGATCGCGCCTCTACCTGAATCCTTAGAATAACTTTGCTGTTTGTGCGGCGACATCGTACTCATAGCGAGTTTTGTAATCCGTGATGCCATAGAGATTAAATGAAACTGTCGGCTCATCTCCCATGGGTTCTACCTGGTGGATCGCGCCGGGGGTAAATCCGATAATGTCACCCGGTGCTAAAACTTGCTCGCCTACGGACTCTAATTGATGAGGGTGTTCAGCCGTGGGTGAGCGTCGCCAGAAGTGATTTTTTTCTTCGCCACCGACTAGGGCAACAATTCCCCAGGTCCCATGATTATGAATAGTTGAAACCTGACCGGGAGCCCAGGCCACCATCTGAACCGTGAGCGGGAACTCATACTCTCGATATAAAAACTTGACCGACCATCCCGTTTTGGGAGACGGTGCATCATACTCCATCTGTAGCCAGTAAGAGCTTGTCAACAGCCGACGTACAAGGGGAATGATTGCTTGGATACGCGCGCTGTCATCCTTTTCATCAGCCAGAATATCTTCGAGATCGGTCAAAAACCGATACAGCCGATAGACACGTTCTGGAGCCTGCACCTCGGCAGTTCCAAACATTGTTCGCTGACCATTGTCGCTAATTAGCCAGTTGTGGTTAGTCATGGGCAGATGTGCACGCGGAGATGAAAAAAGAGGATCGTCCCAGGTGTCTACTACATCAGAGACTTCATCTTAGTTTTTCAAACAGACAAAGATATAGTCATAGGCCATCCCTAGACTACTCATACACTGTAACAGTGTTATACGAAAGAGATACCTGCTTTGCTCACGGTGTGTCCGGACATAAATTTTGCCCCATAGCTCCAAAGTGAGGACATTAAGCAAGCGGATTTAGCGGATTTGACCTGGAAAAAGCTATGGCAACAGCAAGCATGACGGCAACAGTGTCTGTTGCTCAATAGAAACCTGACTCAGTTTTTCTTGATACCAGCAGGTGTATTTGAATCTGCAGCGTTTCTTTGTTCTACTTCTTAACTCTCTAAGCCTGTCTGCTAATCCGTGCAAATATGATCAGCTTTAGGGAATCTTTCAAATAAAACTTAAATTGTCAAACAATCCCCAAACGCCTGTGGTCCGTATACTTAATTTCTGCTCGAAACGATACCTCCGTCCCCAGTTAGTCTGGACAGGTCTGTTGGCTTGTGCGATCGCAGCCTGTAGTCAAGCGAACTCCCAGGTCGACATGGGCGATGGTGTCATTGAAAGTAGTCAGGATAGTCGCTGTGGGGATGGATCGGTCTACATAGAACGGAGTCGCTACATAGCTGGCAGCAGCCAAGAGGAGCGAGACTATTCGTATCGCATTTCAGCCGAGGCCTTGGCCAATACGCCAGAAGAAGTTGTAGAGGTGGAAACCCGTCTGCGACAGCAGCGTTGGTTTGACTTTGAACCCGAGCAAACAAACCGGCGCATGGCGGCTTTTTGTATCAACCGCCATTTAGTCACCAACGAAGAGTATCAGGAATTTGTGCTGGCCACAGGCTACCATCAGCCTGGCATCACGGCTGAAAACTATCAAGAGCAAAACATGCTGGTGCACTCCTATCAGGATCTACGTCCTTATTTCTGGAGAAGCTCCCAGTTTCCGGCAGGCAAGGCTAATCATCCGGTGGTGCTGGTATCTCAAAAAGATGCCCTGGCCTATGCTGCCTGGAAAAGTCAGGAAGACGGTATTGACTATCGTTTACCCACCGCTGATGAATGGGAAAAAGCGGCTCGTGGGACGGACGGACGCTATTGTGCGTGGGATAGTGACTGGCAGACAAAAGCCACTAACTGGCAAAAAAACGGGCCAGAGGGAACCAGTCGAGTAGGAGCCTATCCCCTCAGTAAGAGCGTCTATGGCGTTGAAGATATGGCTGGTAACGTATTTGAATTTACCTCTACGGTTTACACCCAGGAGAGCCAGGAGCGGGCCATTATGAAAGGCTGTGCCTGGGATGACCTACCTGGCTTTTGTCGTACTGCCTACCGTCACGGTCGTCCTACCACCTATCGCCATATTTTATTTGGGTTTCGACTGGTGTCAGATCCTCAGTGATGGGATGCCAAACTATCTTAGAAAGATTAGAAAACCTGATACCAGCTATACTGACTAAGCTTTGCTACCTCTGGGTGGACTTTTAGCTAATTTCAGCCGATTCTATTTAATTTCTCAGGCAAAATTAAGGTTAATCCCAAATACTTTTTTCTGGATTAATTTGTCGATTTGGTTTCGGCTGCATTATTATCTGTTCAATGCTTTAAGAGGAACTCCCTGATGAAAGTTAACTACCTAGCGGCTGTAGCAGCAGCTTCTGTACTAAGTGTTGGTGTTTTGACTGGTTGCGGTGGTGGTGCTGATCCTTGTGCCGCTGACCCTTGTGCGGCTCCTGCTGGAGAAGTTGCTCCCGATCCTTGTGCGGCTGATCCCTGTGCAGCCGATCCCTGTGCAGCTGACCCCTGCGCGGCTGACCCCTGTGCGGCTGACCCCTGTGCCGGCAGCTAACGCCTAGGGCACACCGACAACTGAATATTTTACGTATTTGGCTCTTTGACAACGATGTCGGGGAGCTTTTGTTTATTTTGTCCCTGCGCCGTTTAGTCTAAAAACAATGGCTGTAACCGGTTTTAGGAGATAACGCGAATGAATGTGGCATTTATTGGCCTGGGCACTATGGGGGTACCGATGGCAATGAATTTGCTGGCGGCCAACTATGCGCTGACTGTTCATAACCGCAGCCGTGATCACGAACAGTCCCTGATAGACGCAGGTGCTCAGGCGGCAGCCACCCCTGCAGAGGCGGCCGCGACGGCTGATATTGTCATTACCTGTGTCAGCGATACGCCCGATGTGGAAGCCGTCATTCTGGGTCCTACCGGCGTCATCACAGCAGCCCGTCCCGGCACGTTGGTGATCGACATGTCTACCATTAGCCCCACGGCTACCCAGGCGATGGCTGCTCAGCTAGCCGAGCGGCAAATTGCCATGCTAGATGCCCCCGTCTCTGGTGGCTCAGAAGGCGCTAAAAACGGCACCCTCTCGATCATGGTGGGTGGAGAGGCCGAGCAGCTGGCCAGAGCCATGCCGGTGCTCCAAGCCATGGGAAAAACGATTACCCACGTCGGCCCGGTTGGCGCAGGGCAAACCACCAAGGCGATTAATCAAATCGTGGTGGCTGGTACCTACTGGGCGGTCGCTGAGGGGCTGACCCTAGGGCTTAAGGCTGGACTGGATATGGACAAAGTCGTCCAGGCTGTAGGCGGTGGCGCGGCAGGTTCTTGGGCTTTTACCCATCGCTCTAGCAACATGCTAGACAATACGTATCCCCTAGGATTTCGGATGCGGCTCCACCGTAAAGACCTGCTAATTGCGCTAGAAACCGCTAGAGAACTAGGTTTGCCTCTACCGATGGCCGCCTATGTGGAGCAGATTGAAAGCGGTCTTATCGCTCAGGGCTTTGGCGATGAAGATATGTCAGCGCTGGCCCGCAGTTTGCGCGATATGGGAGGAGTCTAAGGGACGCCCACTGTGGTGATGTAGAGTACGGCTTCATCTTCGGGAATCCCTAAGACGTCATTGACCTGGTCATCAAAAAAGCCAGCAATACCGCTCACTCCCAGGTCTAGACGGGTAGCTGCTAGATTAACTCGCTGCCCTAGGTGCCCCGCATCCATATGCAGATAGCGGTAGGCGCGCTCGCAGTGCCGCTCAATGGCCGTCTTTAAGTTGGCGGTATGGATAATTGCCACGCTGGCGTCTCGACCCAGGGTCTGCCCCAAACACAGGTGGTGCAGCTCGCGACGAAAATGCTTAAACCTGACCTGACGTAGGGTATTGGCTGCCGAGTCGTAGTAGTAGCAGCCCGTATCCAGATTGTTGACCCCCAGCACCACAATAAAAGTTTGAATCAGGCTCAGGTCAAAATAGTCAGGCTGAGCGTCAAATCCTTGAGCGCTGTAGTTTTCAGGATGGTAGGTAAAATCCAACAGCTGTCGCAGTGGGTCCAGCGAAATTGCCGCCCCGCGATAGCGCCGCGTGGAGCGCCGATGGAGCATCGCTTTAGTTAGGTGCTCTAAGCCATCACCCCAGACGATGGGAGCCACCTCCATACTGACGTTATTCCCAAAGGGAAACCCGTACTGGGAACTAGAGGCGGACGACGGATGGTCAAGCTGGGACTGCTCTAGACTTTTATCCGGCTGCGGTGTGATTTTGCTGGCCTGGTGCAGCGCACCCAACAGGCGCTCATCGTCCAATCTGATCGGGTCAGACGGCTGCTCGTTGCTGGGCAGAGCCGTACGGCCGCGAGATAAGTTTTGCTCTACCTGCAGTAGGTCAGCTAGAGCCAGAACTGCGATCGCACCTTCTTCGTCAGGATTTAGATACAGCAGATCGTTAACACCGTCATCGACAAACCCACCGATAACATGGGGGCGATAGTCACACAGCGATGCCGCCAGCTCGATATTGCCCAGCAGGTGACCTGTATCTAAACACACCCGCCGATAGGCCCGCGCCTGATAGCGCCACACCGAACGCTGAAACACCACACTGGTTACCAGCGCCAGATGGGTGTGCTCTAAGGCCGGATGCCAAAAGCATGCCTCCTGCAGCCGCTGCCAGGGATGATCGTCCCAAAATCGCACCAGGCTGTGGGTTTTGACCTGATAGTTATATAGACCGGTGGGCAGCTGGGACGTCCCTCGCGAAATCAAATAAATCTCCGCTGGGTAGAGCGCTCCGGCTGATGGGGCCGAACGCAAATAAACAATATCTCCAGTAGAGCTGGCGAACTTAGCCGTTAGCCCGTAGCTATGAAATAAAAACTGCGACAGCCGCTGCCACCACTGATCGCTATCTTGCGTCGCTGTCCCCAAATAGCCCTGTAGTTCAAATCGACTGCCCAACGGATAGGTTTTATAGACCTCAGGCTGCTCGGCCCAGTTTAGTCGGCCCTGGGGTAGCGCATCGGGAAAATACTTGGTGCGCTCATGGTAGTGCTGCGCCAGCGAGCGCGATGCCTCAGTCATGGTGCGGGTTGAAGCTGTGGGTTGAACTGTCAGACATGGCAAAAACCTTAAGTGACGCTTAAGAAAGCCCTTTTAAGGCGACATGTGTCGTAATTTACATTTTGTAACATTACTTTCTCAGGTGCCAGGTCTTCTCGAAATTATATTTGGCTTTAGCCGCGTTTGGGGCAGCCCCTGTCCACCGTCGTTATCCAATTTGTTTTGCAACGTATGACCGTTGATGAATTCTTGGCGGCTTATCAAAGTGGGAAGCGTGATTTTCAGAGCATTGTGCTAGAGTCGGCCGAGCTATTTGACTGCGATATTCGCAGCTGTGACCTCAGCTATGCTCAGCTGTCAGGGGCCTATTTACCCTATGCCAAGCTGAGTCGGGCGCGGCTGATTAAAGCCGAGCTAAAAGAGGCCAATTTGAGCAATGCTCTGGTGCAGGTTGCCGATTTGTCCTGCGCCAACTTGCGGGGGGCGCTGCTATCGTTTATTAATCTGCGAGGCTCTATCCTGCGGCAGGCAGGTCTGTACCAGGCCAATTTGCATGGAGCCGATCTCAGCGGTACTGACCTGAGGGGGGCCGATTTACGTCAGGTGAATTTGACTCAGGCAAACCTGTTTAAAGCGCAGCTGGCCCAGGCCGATTTGCGGGGCGCTAATCTGTTTCGGGCTCAAAATGTAGACCTCGCTGAGGCCATTTGCGATCGCACTACCATTGGTCCTGACGGCTACCCGCTAGAAAGTTTGACGGATGAGGCCTAGCCGCCGGACGGTCGGTCTAGCTCCATACAACCCCCAGGCCAACCGAACGGCCAAGGCAGGAAATCCGCCCACAATCTCCACCGCTATAGACTAAGCAAGCCGCCCCAGCTCAGGTATGCTATGAGCAGTTTAAGACCTACCGCCCCTATGACCGTGAGCGCATCATCAAAATCTGCTAACTGGTCCAAATTGGCCCTCATGCTGTACCTGATGTGTAGCCCCATCCAGCCGGGGCTGGCTCAAACGGCCCCAGCCGACACCGCCGTCGTCCCTCAGCAGAGCAACAGTGCCGACTGGAGTGAAGTATTGCAGATCGTACTGCTCAGCGCTTTGATTGTACTGTTGGGAATAGGGCTGGCCACGATCTGGGTAATCCGGGGCGCTGTAGAAACTGAGGTCACTAAAAAAGTTACCGAAAACGTTCTTGCCCAGCTCAATGCCATTGAGAACCTAGAGAGCAAAGTTCGAGCCGCCACGCTTAAAATTGACGATATCTTAGCGGAAGCCGACGACCGTGCCGATGAATTAGTCAAGCGCTCCAGCAGTTTTCAACAGGACTTAACCACCCAGCGCAACAGTTTGACCCGGCTGCTGGCCGACATTACCGAGCTCAAGACCAAGACTGTTAAAGACTGGCAAATCGAACTGGATACGGCACGCCAGTCGCTGAGCGGTACCCAAACGGACTTTCTCCAGGAGCTAGACAACTTAAAGCAAACCGCTATCCAGCAGCTGCAAACGCTACAGGCCGATACCCGTCGGCAGCAGCAGTCTGTATTCCAAGGGTTAGACAGCGCCCAGTCCACCCTCGACAACCATCTCTCCGGTCTAAAAGCCACGGCTGACCATCGTCAGGGGATTTTTCTAGATGAGCTAGAGCGCAAGGAATCAATCTTTTCCGATGAGATTGGCACCCTCCAGGCCGACACCATTGAACGACGCGATCGCTGGTTAGAAAATCTAGCCAGTTTAGAAAAAGACATTGGTCCCCAGCTCGAAGATCTGCGTAAGGCGATGAAAACCCAGCTCGAACAGCAGCGCGACAGCATTGTTGACGAGATGCAGCAAGACCGAGGAGAGTTTGCCCAGCAGCTAAGCGAAATGCAGGCTAACGCATTGGGCCACAAAGAACTGGCTCTGCAAACGATTGAGCGCTCCGTAGACGACCTGCGCCAGCAGTTTCAGCTGCTGCGCAACGATACCGAAAGCCGTAAGGCCGATCTGATGCAGCAGCTGCGTCAGTCCACCGATGACTTTTTAACCCAGTTTGCCACCCTCAAAGTTGATGTTGAAGGTCGTAAAGGGGTACTGCTTGCCGATATGGATCAAGTGGCCGTTGACTTTAAGCATCAGCTCGATCGGCTGCAGGGGGATCTCAGTACCGAGCGCGATGAGTCCTTTCGGGCGCTACAGCAAACTGCCAACAGCTTTGCCAACCAGCTAAGCCAGCTGCAAAGCGAAACCGGTGACCAGCAGACCCGCACGCTCCAGACCATTGATGGAGCCGCCCGAGACTTTAGTCGTCAGCTTACAGAGCTACAGACAGGTGCGACTGAAAAGCAGCAGTCGTCGCTGCAAACCCTACAGCAGCTAGAGAGCGAATTTACCCAGCAGCTGAGCGAAGTCCGCGATATTGTCTTTGGTCGGCGCGATGTCGTGATTGACAAGCTCGACAAATTTGATGCCAACCTGGGTGACCAGATTAGCGAACTGGCCGAGGCTGCCCGCAGCCGGCAGCAGGAGGCCCAACAGCGGCTAATGGTGATTGCCGAGCGCTTTGCGAGTGCCTTAGACGACCTTAAAACCAAATTTGAGGGGCAGCAGTCTGCCTCGGCCTCAGACTTAGAGCAGATTAAACAGAGCTTTGCCCAGCAGCTAGACGATCTGCAGACTGAGGCCAGAGTGCAAAAAGACCAGATCATGCGACAGCTGGGAGAGGTCACCCCGGAATATGTGGCCGATTCTTTTGTGGATACGGCCCAAACGCAGCTACAGAGCCTGACCGAGCGACTGTCACGGCTGCAGTCCAACCGTCCAGAGCTGTTTGAAACCATTGATGAGCTGGTGGCAGAGGCCGAAAGCCAGATTGAGGCGGGTAATTTGGAAGATGCGATCGCAACGTATGACCGTGCCCTAGCGATTCAGCCCAGCAACGCTGAACTATGGCTAGCCCGCAGCAAACCCCTGAGCCAGCTAAAGCGACGAGACGAGGCTCTAGCCGCGCTCCAAAAGGTGATCGACCTAGAACCCCAGCGCATAGAAGCCTGGTATCAGCGAGGACTGGTCCTCCGAGAGCTGCGCCGTTATGAAGACGCCCTAACCACCTTTGAACGGGTGATTGACATGAGGGATACCGACCCCAGGGCCTGGTTAAATAAGGGTATGGTGCTCAGCCGTCTGAAGCAGCGCGAAAAGGCAATTATCTCCTTTGATAAGGCCATTGCCCTCAACCCCACCTACCACGAAGCCTGGGTCAACCGCGGGGTGGCCTACGGTATTTTGCAACAGGCCGAAGAAGCCTTTAAGTCTTTTGATAAGGCGGTCAAGATTCAAGAAAACGACGGGGTGGCCTGGCTCAATCGCGGTCTGGCCCTGCTGGAGCTAGAGCGCTTCGAAGATGCCGTCGCCTCATTTGAGCAGGCCACACGGTTTAAGCCAGACTTGGTCAAAGCCTGGGACAATCGCGGTCTGGCGCTGGTGAAGCTCGGTCGCGATCGCGACGCGCTCAAGAGCTTCGACAAGGCGCTAGAGCTCAATCCAAACTACGTCAAGACGTACTACAACCGAGCCGTATGCTATGCGCTACAGCGAGATACTGACAAGTCTCTAGAGAACCTGCAAAAAGCGGTGCAGATTGACCCGAGATATAAAGAAGAAGCCCAGGCCGACGAGAGCTTTGAAGATATTTGGCAAGATAACTGGTTTAAAGAACTGGTGGCGTGAGCGCAGCCAACGTCCGGATCTATAGCCGATCACGCGAAACAGGAACTGGGTAAGCTGCTTTGAGGTCTGATTACAGGTCTGATGGTTTTTGCGATCGCACCTTCCAATCCATGGCAAACCGCTTAAATGTCCACGATACCAATACCCTGGGTGATAACGGTCCCACATGGGTACTAGAGTTTTTAACCGAACAGATTACGGTACGAGAGCTAATCCGCAGCCGAGTTTACCAAGAAGTCAAAGACTTTAATACCCAACAACCAGAGTTTTTTCAAGGGTTAGTGCAGCCCACCGAAACAGAACGCACGCTCAATGGCTATAGGCTGCGCAAGCCTCGTCAGATTAACTAGGAAGCACAGTTTGAGAAAGCCATCACCGCTTTTCAAGGCAACGGCTTTCTCATCCTGATAGACGATGAACAAGTCACCCAGCTAGACGAAGAAATTACCATTACTCCCGCCACATCGGTCGCCTTTATGAAGCTGGTACCGCTAGTAGGTGGATAGCCATGGCAGCAAACTACGACAATATTATTCAGGCCATACTCCAAGAACACAAGAGCGGGGCCTATAACTACAACTTCAAAGAGTCTGAGACCTGGGCAACTATCTCTCAGCTAAACCGGACCGGACAGGCAGAGCTGGCCCTGGCCTTAGGTCGAACCTATCAACAGTTTATCGAATCCCGCATTGATGACGATATTGCCTATCGCAGTGCCTGGAACACCTTAAATGTTCTTACCCTGATTTTGAATCGTAAGCTGCCCTTTAGCGCCGACAATATCATTGAATTTTTGAACATATGCCAGATACAGCAACGCCAGTCATGGTACTGGCTCACCCCCATCAAAAAGCTGGTACGCAACTATCTCAAAGACCAGGAGCTAACGCCTGAACTACAAACCGCTATCGAAGCAATCTGCGATCGCTGGACTCAAGAGTATGGCGACGTGCGTAAAGCTGCTGGCAAGCTGCGTATGCTGATCTCCACTGAAACCAAAACCTTGGCTATTGTTCCAGGAGAAGCCTGGGCCGATGCAGCCAAACAAACTATTACAGACCTACCCGAGGAGAAACGCGCTGCTTGGATTCAACTAATAGAAGCCTGTAGCACCGCTACCGGCGGTAAACCCACTGCTAAGTGGCTCAAAACGGCAAAGCCCCTGCGACAGACCGTAGGCATCGGCACGTTTCAACACCAGCTGTTGCAGTGGTTTCCCCTAGTAGATCGGCCTCGAACTCAGCCTTTGCCCGGCTGGCGCGGCGGCGACGATATGATTCAAGACCACAATGCCGATATTCTCAAAGGTCTAGTGTGGCTCTGTGGTGACCAGACGGAGGGAGAACTGGTTCGGGCATTGGGGAAACTTGCAGTCTCCACCTATCGCAAGATTCCCGGTATTGGTCCCCGATGTGTAAAGCTGGGCAACGCCTGTGTGTGGAGCTTAGGACAGATGCCAGTTGCATCAGCCATTGGTCAACTAGCTCTGCTCAAGGTAAAGGTAAAATTTGGCACTGCCCAAAAAGGAATTGAAAAAGCACTGACTGCCGCCGCTGAGCGAGAAGGATTACCCCGCGAAGAGATCGAAGAACTAGCAGTCCCCACCTATGGCTTAAATCAAGTGGGCATCCGGCGAGAGTCGCTGGGAGAGTTTACCGCCGAGCTAGAGATAACTGGCACCAGCAGTACCGCGCTGCGCTGGCTCAAGTCCGATGGCAAGATACAAAAATCAGTGCCAAAAACGGTTAAGGATAACCATAGTGAGGAATTAAAAGAGCTGAAACAGGCGGCAAAAGATATCCAGAAAATGCTGCCTGCTCAGAGAGATCGGATTGAATCCCTATATCTGCAGCAAAAGACCTGGGACTTTGCCACCTGGCAAGAGCGTTATCTCAACCATCCACTGGTAGGAACTCTAGCCAGACGAATCCTCTGGCAGTTTGAGAACGATGGACAACATACCGTTGGAATTTGGTTTAAGGAAGATGTAAGGAGCCAAAGCGAGACAAACCTAGTCAATCTAGAGGGTCAACCCATAGACTGGCTAACCGATGAGACCCGCGTCAGTCTGTGGCATCCGATTACGGCTACGGCTAAAACAATCCAGGCATGGCGTCAGTGGCTGGTAACCCACAAAATCCAGCAGCCCTTTAAACAGGCTCACCGGGAGATTTATTTGCTCACCGCTGCCGAAGAGAATACCCGCGTCTATTCCAATCGGTTTGCTGCCCACATTATCAAACAGCATCAGTTTAATGCACTGTGTGGTCAGCGAGGCTGGAAAAACCAGCTGCGGCTAATGGTGGATGACAGCTATCCTCCGGCTCGGCTGCTGCTGCCCAAATGGGAGTTACGAGCCGAATTTTGGATTGAGGGAATTGGAGACGGTTATGGCACCGATACTACCGAAGCAGGCAGCTATCTCTATTTAGCGACAGATCAGGTGAGATTTTATCCGATTGATGCAGCTGACAACTTTGCCCACGCGGGCGGTGGCGGCTATGGGGACTATAGGGGCGTTTCACCAGAGTCCGTGCCGTTAGAGCAAATCCCAGCATTAGTGCTGACTGAAGTACTTAGAGATGTGGATTTATTTGTCGGGGTGGCCAGTGTAGGTAACGACCCCAACTGGACAGATAGTGGAACCGAGGGCCGACGACAGTACTATAACTACTGGCACGATTATTCCTTCGGAGAGCTATCAGCAACGGCGCAGACGCGGCGGCAGGTGTTGGAGAATCTGGTGCCGAAGCTAAAGAAAATCGCGAGCCGCTGTTCGTTTCAAGAACGTTTTTTGGTGGTAAAGGGGGATATTCGCACCTACAAGATCCACTTAGGCAGCGGCAATATTTTGATGGAGCCCAACGATCAGTATTTGTGCATTGTCAAAGCGGGCAGAGGCGCAGCAGATAAGGTGTTTTTACCATTTGAGGGGGATAAGACCCTAGCGCTAATTTTGAGTAAGGCGTTTTTGCTGGCAGAGGATACCAAGATTACAGATGAAACAATTTTGAGTCAGATCAGCCCATAGTTGGGTTCGACTTCGCTCACCCAACTGCCGACAGGCTGCCTTAAAATAGTAATGACCTGAGGCAAAAATACTATGGTCGCCGCTGTCTCAAATTCCCTGACGCTAAAACAGTTTTTGGCCCTGCCAGAGATTGAAGCCTCACCTGCTTGGGAGCTTATCTGTGGAGAGGTTAGTCAAAAGCCAATGCCTAGGGGTAAGCACAGCCGTCTGCAATCTCGACTAGGAGGGGCTATTAATGCCACAGGAGCATCCTATGAGGCTTTGCCAGAACTCCGCTGTACCTTTGGCGGGCAGTCCATTGTGCCAGATTTAGTGGTGTTACCTGCCCAGGATATTCCGGTGGATGAGAATGGTGATATTAGCAGTACGGGTATTGAGTTTGCGCCACCCTGGATGATTGAGATTTTGTCACCGGAACAAAGTCAGATGAAGGTGACCCGTAAGATTTTGCACAGCCTGCGCCATGGTGGACGCATGGGCTGGCTGATTGATCCCTATGAGCGGGTGGTACTGGTTTATTATCCGGATTGTTTACCGGATGAGCTGACGGGGGATGCGATGCTGCCCTGTTTGCCAGAGGTAAGATTAGGTCTAACGGTGGATCAACTTTTTGGCTGGCTAAGGGTGGCCAGAGGGTAAGCACCATCGCTATTGTCTGATCTTCCCCTCCTCGGAGGGGTGCCCTTGGGCGGGGTGGGTCTCGGTAACCTGTGCTAGCGGTTGACCCACCCCGGAGCCCCTCCCAGGAGGGGACGTGTTGTCCTGTTTTGTCAAAAGGTGTCCCCTTTTTTATTCATCTTGATTCTCCATGGCAGTGCGGATTTTAGGAATCAGGTCTTGGGTCATAGGATGATCGGAGAGGGTATCAGCCTGGTCAGCTTGAATGGCAGCGGCGATAAGATTTACCAGACCGTTAAAAGCGGATCGAGTATTTGGATGCTGCTCACCTAAACGGTCAGTAAATATAGCAAGAGTCTTGAAATAAAGAGATTCAGCTTCAGCAAAACGCTCTGTAGACGTATAAAGATTGGCAAGACTCCACAGACTAATAGCAAATTCTGGATGTCCTTGCCCCAATAGTTTCTCTTTAATCTGGAGAGCCTGTTGCATAAAATTCTCTGCCGTCTCATAGCGCCCCTGAGCCTGATACAAAAGTGCCAAATTGTTCAGGCTGGTGGCCACATCCGGATGCTGCTCGCCAAATCATTGTTTGGGTGGGATCGAAGCCTGTGGGGAGAGGGGTAGTGCGGCGTGTTGGGGACGAGGGGAGATATCGGAGGCCGCCGAATCGTTCAAAAAAGAAGCAACAGACGGATGCTGCTGGCCAAATCACTGTTTGACTGGGCTCGGCGCCTG